>JBBRLT010000069.1:0-18899 GCA_038231235.1 Terriglobales bacterium | reverse complement strand
GCTGCCACAGAGCTTCCAGCCATCGCGCGCCACCGCCATCCGCCTGGCGCAGACGCTGGATACAGACGACATCATCGTCGGCTCCTATACCCTGCAGGGCACCGCGCTGCACGTCTCAGCGCAACTGCTCGATGTGAATGCACTGCACCTCGGCTCGCCACTGGTACAGGACGGCCCGTTGAACCAGATGCTGGACGTGCTCGATACCCTGGCCTGGCGCGTGGCCCGGACACTGGACCCGAAGTTCCCCTTGCCGCAAAGCAGCTTCGTGGCCGCCGGTGCAAATCTGCACCTGGACGGCTTTGAGAACTACGTTCGCGGCATCACGGAACCAGAACCGGCAGAGCGGCTACGCCATCTGAAGGTGGCCGTGGCCCAGAATCCGACCTACTCCCCAGCCTGGCTCGCGCTGGGGCTGGCTGATTTCTCCGAACAGCAGTTTGAAGCGGCAGCCGCCGCCCTCGGCCACCTGCGCAAGACCGACCCAGCAGCCCTGGAGGCCGAGTTCTATCGCGGGCTCGCCTTCTTCTACACCGGCCACTACGACCAGGCGGAGGAGGCTTTCTCCTTCGTGGCCGGCCAGCTTCCGCTTCCCGAAGTGGTGAACAACCAGGGCGTCGTCGCCGCTCGTCGCGGGCATGATGGCGGAGCGTGGTTTCAACAGGCCATCGTCAGCGATCCGCACGATGCCGACTACCAGTTCAACCTGGCCATCGCGCTCGCCCGCCGGAGTGACACACGCAACGCGCTGGCAGCGATTGGCCAGGCGCTCAGGATTCGTCCGCAGGACTCCGAAGCAGTCAGCCTGCAAACGCAGCTCCGCCAGCCCCCACCCATCACCATTCCGTCCTCAGCACCGCAGTCCGCCGATCCAGAGGCCGCAGCGCGGCACGGGCTGCCGCTCGAACGCATCAAGCGCAGTTACAACGATGCCTCATTCCGCCAGGCCGCCTCAGAGATTGAAGCGATGGAGGCGCAACGCATCGCCTCCCTGCCCGCCGTGCAGCAGGGCGCCGCACTCAGCAAGGAGGGCAAGACCTACCTGAGCCGCGGCCTTCTGCTAGAGGCCGAGCGCGAGTTTCAACTCGCTCTTGAGGCGAATGCCAGCGATGCGGAAGCGCATGCGGGCCTAGCTGAGGTTCGCCGGCGCAATGGAGACGAAGCACAGGCGCGCAGCGAGGCTCAAGCCTCTCTCAAACTGCAGCCCAGTGCTGCGGCCTGGCTCACACTCGCACGCCTTGACCGCACAGCGCATCAGCTGGCTGCCGCGCGCGAGGATGTAAACCGCGCCCTCCAACTGGAGCCCGCGAACACCGACGCCCGCGGCCTGCAGCAAGCCGTCAACCCTCCGCCGCCTGTTCCCGCTGCCTCAGCTGCCCCTGCCGCTCCGGCTCACCCATGAGCACACTCCGGACCGCCTTCAGCCTCGCTCTGCTTTGTGTGCTCGCACTCGGGGCAGTCCCGGCGCGCGCCGCGCGGCCAACCGTCGTCGTCCTCCGCCTGCAGGACACCATCCAGCCCATCAGTGAGGACTACCTTGGCCGTGCGCTCGACCACGCCGCCGCCATCAAAGCGAATGCCTTGCTGATCGAGCTCGACACTCCAGGCGGCCTTATCACCAGCATGCGCAACATGGTGGGACGCATCGGGACATCGCCGGTGCCAGTGATCGTCTACGTCGGTCCACAGGGCGCGCGCGCCGGCTCGGCTGGCTTCTTTCTGTTGGAGGCGGCAGACATTGCCGCTATGGCTCCCGGCACCAATGCAGGCGCAGCGCATCCTGTCATCCAGGGCGGCGGCAAGCTTGACGATGTAATGAAGCAGAAGGTCGAGAATGACACCGCTGCCTTTCTCCGCTCCTACACTGCGCAGCGCGGACGTAATCCGCAGGCTGCGGAAGATGCGGTCCGCAACTCGAAGTCTTATAGCGCCCAGGAGGCCAAGCAGCTCGGGCTGATCGATCTGATCGCTACCGATCGCGCTGCACTGCTGCACCAGCTCGAGGGCCGCACGGTAACCCGCATGAATGGCGACAAGGCAGTGCTGCATACCGGCGATGCCGCACTCGACACCATCACTCTGACAATGCGCGATCAGGTACTGGACCGGCTGATGGATCCCAACCTGGCGGTGCTGATGCTGGTGCTCGGCGGATTGCTGATCTATCTGGAATTCAACGTTCCCGGGACGATTATCCCCGGAGCCATCGGTACGCTGCTGGTGCTGCTGTCGCTGTTCGCGCTGAACCTGCTGCCTGTGCACTACACCGCTCTATTGCTGCTGCTGGCGGCTGCGGTGCTGATGGTGCTGGAGGTGAAGTTCGCAAGCCACGGCGTGCTGTCAGTGGTGGGCATCCTGTGCCTGGTGCTGGGCATGCTCACACTGGTAGCCGGCCCAGTGCCAGAGCTGCGTGTACACCGGCTCACTGCCATCGCAGCGGGCATCGGCTTTGGCGGCATCACTGTCCTGCTGGTAAGGCTGGCTGCGCAGGCGCGGCGCAATAAGGTGCTTACTGGTGTGCAGGCACTGCTCGGCCAGATAGCTGTAGCCGTAACGCCACTCGCGCCAGACGGGCAGGTACTGGTGCACGGCGAGCTGTGGCAGGCGCACTCGCATAGCCCGGCGGCACCCAATGCCCGCGTGCGTGTTATCTCCGCAGAGGGTTTGACCCTCACCGTCGAGCCGTTGCAGCGGGCCTGAGCAGCAAACCGCTGCTGTACACTTCTCACGCGAGGCATCCGCCCATGGGCATGTTCGGCGTCATCATTGTTCTGATCGTAGGTCTGTACTTTCTCAGCTCGATCAAAATCCTGCGTGAGTATGAGCGCGGCGTGATCTTTCGTCTTGGCCGCGCTCTGACGCCACCCAAAGGACCGGGACTGTTCTTTGTCTTCCGTCCGCTTGACCAGATGGTGCGCGTGACGCTGCGGCAGGAAGTGCTGGAGGTGCCGCCTCAAGACATCATCACCCGCGATAACGTCACGCTGAAGGTGAATGCCGTTGTCACTATGCGCGTCGTCGATCCCTCAAAAGCCGTCATAGAGGTCGCCAACTACGTCTATCAGACCTCGCAATTCGCGCAGACCACGCTGCGCTCTGTACTGGGTGAAGTGGAGTTGGATGAGCTGCTCAGCCGCCGTGAGTCCTTGAATTTGCGTATTCAAGAGATCCTGGACAAGCACACCGAACCCTGGGGCGTGAAGGTGCCGAGCGTTGAGGTGAAGCAGGTCGATCTGCCCGAGTCCATGCTGCGCGCCATGGCCAAACAGGCAGAAGCCGAACGCGAGAAGCGCTCGAAGATTATCAATGCAGAGGGCGAGTTTGCCGCGTCGCAGAAGCTGGTCGATGCGGCCGCATTGCTGGCCCAGCAGCCTATCACTTTGCAGCTTCGCTACCTGCAGACCCTTACCGATATAGGTACCGAGAAGAACACCACCATCGTCTTCCCTCTACCCATTGAGCTGATCTCGTTGTTCAATAAGACCGTGCAGGGTGCTGGCGGACCGGGCGTGATGCCCACGCCGCCCCGGCCGGACGAACACTCATGACGACACTGTTTCACGAAGATGACGCCCAGCCGGACCGGGAAGTCACGCTGGGCATGGGTTCGCTGCTCAGCATCTTCTTCGGCGTTGTGCTCGTTTGCGGCATCTTCTTTGGCTTCGGCTACTCCATGGGCCGCCGCAACGTACAGCCGGGCGCAGTCGCTACGGCGGCGAAGAAGCCGGCTGCCCCCGCTGCCGCGCCGGCTAACCAGAGCGATACCGTCAGCGAAGCCAAGCCAGGACCGCACGACATCGCTCCGCTTCCAAAGAGTGTCGCGACGACGCCAGCGCCGGAAGGGGCGAAGTCCGCCGGGAAGACTTCAAAGCAATCTTCTGCTGCATCTTCAGACGAGGGCTCTGCAACACCTGCCACTAAGAAGCCAGCCACACCAGTCCCTGACGCTGCGCCGCCTCCGTCGTCTTCACCTGCTACGCTCGCGGCGGTGCCCTTCGCGCATCGGCCAACTTTGCCGGGCAAGCCTCGCGCCGGCATCGGCGCTTCCGGGCCGCCGCCTGCAGCACCCACGGATGAGGAGCCCGCTCCCGGTCATCCAGTGATGGTCCAGATCGCCGCAGTCAGCCGGCAGGAGGATGCGGAGGTGCTGGCCGGCGCCTTGCGCAAACGCGGCTTCGCCCCCCAGGTGAAGAGCGGCACCACAGATAAGTTCTTCCATGTGCAGGTAGGACCGTTCACGGACAAGGCACAGGCCGAGTCCATGAAACAGCACCTACTGGCCGACGGCTACAACGCCATCCTGAAGTAGCGCCGGCTTCCCGGCGTCAGACGACCAGCCCCGATTCAATCGACATGCGAACGGCGGCCATCAGTTCTTCCTTCGTGGCATAGTTCGCTGGAGAGAGTGACGGATGAACCGTAACCGTTACGGTTCCGCGGCGAAGACTCTTGCTGCCCTTGGGCAGGAGTGCTGCTGTTCCCGCGATGGATACCGGCGTCACCGGCACACCGGATTCCATGGCCAGGAAGAATGGCCCCTTCTTGAACGGCAGCAGTGCTCCGTCGCGCGAGCGTGTGCCTTCGGGAAACACCACCACGCACCGCTGCTGCTGCAGCGCGCGCAGTGCCTCCGCACTGGAAGCCCTCGCCCCCTCCACCGTGCCATCGCGCTGCACCGGGATGAAGCCGGCCAGGCGCATGGCGTAGCCCAGCACCGGGATGCGCATTAGCTTTGCCTTCACGTAAATCACCATGTGCAGCGGCATCAGCGGAATCAATACCGGTGGGTCGAGATTCGAGACATGATTGGCCATCACGATGGCGGCTCCCTGCGGCAGCCGCTCGCGCCCGCGCACCACCACCCGCACTCCAGCCAGCGGCAAACCCGCACGCGTGATCCAGAAGCCCACGCGGAATAGCAGCCATGCGTCTCGCGTGATCAGCGTCCAGGGAAAGACAAACAGTGCAGCTGGCACGGCGAGCACCGTCCACACCAGCACGAGAAAGAGGCTGCGCATACCAGACCGCTAGCCGCGCGCCGCGGGAAGTAAGGGCTGCGCAGCCAGGCGGGCGGGAAGCTTCTCATAGATACCGTCGAAGCCGCCGTTGGAGAGAATCGCAACCACATCTCCCGGCCGCGCAACCGCAGCCACGCGCGCGACGATCGCCTCAACATCTGCTCCCAGCATCGCGCTCCTGCCCTGCGCTACCAGTGCGCGCACCACGGCCTCCGGATGCAGCCGCTCTGCTTCTGCAATGCTCTCCTGCTGGAAGACCCCGGCCAGAATCACTTCATCGGCCAATGCCAGCGCCTCCACCAGTTCTTTTTCGAAGATGTTCCGCCGCAGGGTGTTCGAACGCGGCTCCAGCACTGCCCACAAGCGCGCATTTGGATAGGCCGAGCGCAGCGCACGCAGCGTCTCGCGGATGGCCGTCGGGTGGTGCGCAAAGTCATCGATCACGGTCACGCCGCGTTCGACAGCGCGCACTTCCAGCCGTCGCTTCACGCTCTTGAAGCTGGCCAGAGATTGGACGATCGCGTCGTCCTCAATCCCTTGCCCGGCAGCCAGTGCCGCGGCTGCGGTTGCGTTCAGCGCATTGTGCTCACCGGCCATGGGCAAGGTCAGCGTCAGCCATTCCTTGCCGCCGCGCAGCACCTGCCACTTCGTCTTACCATCACGATGGCTCAACTGACACACGCGCCAGTGTGAGTCCGCAGCGAAGCCGTAGCGCTCCACTGTGCAAAAGGCGCGCGCAATACACTCAGTCACATTTTCGCTACCGTCGAAGGCCACCAGGCGTCCACGTCGCGGCACCAGATTCACCAGCCGCTTGAATGCCGTCTTCACCGCATCCAGATCGCGATAGATATCTGCGTGATCGAACTCTACATGCGTCAGAATCGCCGCATCCGGGAAGTAGTGCATGAACTTCGGGCCCTTGTCGAAAAAGGCGGTGTCGTACTCATCGCCTTCAAGAAGAAAGCTGCGCCCGGGAGAAACCTGAAAGCTGGTGCCGAAATTCTCCGCCACTCCGCCAATCAGAAAGGACGGGCCCGGCTCACCGCGCATGCGCGCCGCCGTCTCATAAATCCAGGCCAGCATGCTGGTCGTGGTGGTCTTCCCGTGCGTGCCGGCCACGACGAGTGACTCGCGGTTCGTCAGGAACTCCTCATAGATCGTCTGCGCCATGGAGCGAAGGGGAATCCGTTGATCCAGAACATATTCAAGCTCGACATTGCCGCGCGAGATCGCATTGCCCACAATCACCAGGTCCGGCCGCGGCTGCAGATTCTGCTCTGCATACGGCTCCATCACAGGAATGCCGAGGCCTGCCAGCAGGTGCGACATGGGTGGATATGCCGCCGCATCCGATCCGGTGACACGGTGCCCCTGCAGCTGCAGCATTCCGGCCAGCGACGCCATCGCCGTGCCGCAGATGCCGATCAAATGAATGTGCCTGGGCTGGTTACTCATAAACTCTGCCGGCCGCCAATCCGCAGTTCTGCTGCCCCTGCTTCTACCATCAACTCAGCCTCCACTCCAAAGGGCAACGTAACATTGCCGCGTGACACGTGTCCCGATCGCAAGCCAATCGCAATGGGCCCGCGAAACCATTCCATCACCTGCACCATCATCTGCTCCGTCAAGTCCGTCGGCGCGCCCGCAGACACGCAGTCCAGCATCTCTCCAAATACGATGCCGCGCACACCTTCGAACTTGCCCGCAAGCCGCAACTGCCGCAGCATGCGATCAATTTGATAGGGCTTCTCGCCCAGATCCTCCAGGAACAGCAGCTTTCCTTCGGTTTGCGCTGCAAATGGCGTTCCGAGCGAGGCGACCAGCAGGCTGAGGCATCCACCATACAGCACCCCGCGTGCCGACCCGGAGCGCAAGGGGCGCAGTCCGTTTGCGCTGCCCACGCGATACGATTCTCCCAGCAACGCCGCCGAGAAGCTCAGCAGGTCCACGCCATCATCGCGAGAAAAATCTGCCGCCACCATGGGTCCATGCAGCACCGGAAGCTCCACCCGGTCCAGCAGCCAGGTCTGGATCGCGGTGTGATCGCTATAACCGATCAGGGGCTTCGGCTTACTGCGAATCAGATCGAGATCGAGCTGCTCTAAGAGATAGTTGCTTCCGTAACCGCCACGCGTACAAATAAGCGCGTCGATAGTATCGTCAGCGAAGGCAGCATGCAGGTCTGCCAGCCGCTGCTCCACGGTGGCGCTGAAATATGGCCACTCGCGGCCCAGCGCATGCGGCATCACGGTGACGGTGTGGCCTAGCGAACGCAGCCGATCGACTCCCCGCTGCACCTTCTCCGGGACGGCATTGCTTGCAGGCGCCACGACAGCGAGACGCGCCAGTCGCGGCGCAGCGATTGTCAACGCGGCACCCCGGCGAGCCATTTTCCCGACGCCAGCACCACGGCCGGCCCAGTCAGCATCAACGTCTCTGTGCCACCACCCCATTCAACGATCTGTTCCCCGCCTGGCGCACACACCCGCAATTTTGCGGTCACGCCCTCAAGAGCAATCATGGCGGCCGCGCTCGCGCTGGTGCCGGTGCCAGAAGACGAGGTGGGCCCCACACCGCGTTCGAAGATGCGGATCTCGATGACGTCTTTGCCGACACACCGCACAAACTCCACGTTGGTCTGCGCGGGAAAATCCGGATGAGTGCAGATTGCAGCACCTACCTGCTGCCAACTACGACCAGACACTGCGAAGCTTTCGTCGTTGACCATCACCACGAAGTGCGGATTGCCAGTCCACACCTCGGCGCCTGCTACTTCGAGTTCACCGTCAAGCTTCACGATCCGCCGTTCGACGCGCGGCACACCCATGCCGGACACGATCTGGTATTCAGTGCCCGTCACGCTCTCAATGCGGCAGACGCGCAAACCCGCGTCGGTCTCCAGCCGCACTTCGTCGCCCTTGCCCAATCCGGCCTGATGCGCCATCCAAGCCGCCACGCAGCGTGTGCCGTTTCCACTGATCTCCGCCACCGAACCATCCGCATTGTGCAAGCGGACCCGGCCTTCTCGATCTCCAGAGCGAGTCAGAAACTCCACCCCGTCAGCGCCCACACCTGTAGTGCGCGCACACAAGACGCGGGCTACAGCGGCCAGATCATGGCCGGCGGTGTGCGGCTCCTCGACAATCAGAAAATCGTTGCCGCAGGCGTGCGCCTTGCTGAACTCGATCAATCATCCTCCCAGTTCTGGAAGTTCAGCACACTCTTGATATCGGGTGATTCGGCCAGCAGCCGCTTCAATCGCCTGTGTCCATGGAGTGTTGCCATCACACTGAAGGAAGCCCGTACAACTCCGCCAATCGTGTCCCGGTCTACACTCTCCAGGCGCCGCTGCTCCTGGTCCATGGCCAGCAGCACCGCCTCCATCATCGCGTCGGGTTCCAGCCCGCGCACTTCGTAGATCCGATTCTGCAGTTTCAGGTTTGTGAGCGTCTCCAGCGCGCCCACTGCCTCCAGCGCCAGCAGCACCAGCAGGGTCGCGAACGCAGCCGGCAGAAAGAGTCCGGCGCCACACGTCATCCCCACTGCGGCGACCGCGAATACTGTGGCCGCGCTGGTCAGGCCACTGATACGGTTACTATTGTGCAGGATCAGCCCGGCGCCCAGAAAGCCCACTCCTTGCACGATGTTGGAAGCGATCTGCCCCTTGCTCGTGCTCAACTCTCCAGCAATCAGCGGAGACAGGTAGGTGAACAACGCGGATGCGAAACAGATAAGCAGGTTGGTGCGCACGCCGGAGGCCTTGTGGTGGTACTCCCGGTCAAGTCCGATGACCCCACCCAGGACACAGGCCAGCAGCAGCCGCCATGCGACAGCGCCCGTCAGCCCCCACTGCTCCAGCCGGTCGAAGCTCAGCGCATGCTGTGCTACCAGTATCACCATCGCTTTATAAGTTCCTCGGTTAGGAGCGCCCACGACGCAGGTCCGCTCATCGCGTGATGCTACCACTCGCCGTCTTGGTCAGCATTCCCCGCCGGGCCTACTACTGCAGTGCGTCAGAAGAGTAGTAAATGCGCGCGCAGGGTTGGCCAGTTGAGCAGATTACCTGCTGCAGCTCCAGGCCTTGCGGACGCCGCTGGATGGCCTGCGCCACTGCATCGCCATCCAGGGCCACGACATAGCGTGTGCCGCGGGCGGGTGCGGCCAACGCGGGCTGCCATGCGTAGTAATCCCCTTCGTTGATGATCTGCCGCAGCGGAATGCCTGCCTGCTGCACAGCGCCGATGTGCTCGGACGTGACCATCAGCAGTGTCGAGCCGGCTGGCAGTGTCCGCAACCCCTGCGCCAACGCTTCCTCAAACGGAATCCGTCCTCGCGAATTGGCGACCGCCTCCTGGAACACCAGCGGCCGCGCCCGCAGCAGAGCGACCAGATTCGCCAGCAGCAGCGCCACTGCGCCTGCCATCAGCCATCGGGACCAGCGGGGCCGCCATGCCATCAACCCCTCCAGGGACGCCGTTGAGAAGAGCGCAAATGCCGGCAGCATCTCCATGCCGTAGCGCGTGTTGTACCAGGAATGGGGAAACCACAGCGGAATGAAGATGGGCACAGACCCATACGCGACCGAGTATGCATAGAACGGCAGCGGCACCCATAGCAGCATCGCAGCGCTCAGTTCGCTACCCGTCCGCCGGCGCAGCCACAGCAATGCCGAGCCGCCTAATGTCAGTACAAGCAGCAAGTTCGCCGCCGGCTGCGCAGTCGCGCCCAACTCTGCCGCCTTCAGGAAGTAGAGCCCGGCAATGCGCAGGTTGTGATAGCCGGGATAGTGGCCGCTGCCTGGGGGCGAGGTGCGCACCTCGATCGCGCGCGCAGAGTAGGGGCCGCGCATGAAGTCCAGCGGATCGTGAAACTGCCGCGCGTTGTAAGCGATCCATACCAGCGGTGCTATGACGACCAGCACCGTGCCCAGCAGCCAGATGCCGGTCAGCCGCTCCCGCAAATTGCGCCGCCGCATCACCGCGAAAGTGAGGACACACCACGCCGCCGCGGTGTAAATCCAGCCGTCGTAGCGCGTATACACGGCGCATACCAGGACCAGAGCAGCACCCAACAGCAACCTGCCCAGTCGCTGCGTCTCCCCCGCAGCAGAGCGGCGCGCGAACAGTGCAATCAGCAGCGCCGCCCAGACGATTTCCGCCAGAAACAGCGGCTCTGTCATGGCGGTGGTTGAGAAGTAGAGCAAACCGGGGTTCAGCGCGAAGAAGGCGACCGCCAGCCACGCGACCACGGGTCGTAGAAACATGCGCGCCAATCGCAGCAGGCCTGCGCATGCGGCTGCGTAGCACAGCATGGAAGGCAGCGCGCCCGCCACGCCACTCTGCCACCAGCTCATCTTCTGCACGAATGGCAGCAGCAGCAGATGTGGCAGCGGCAGCCAGACAGAACCAAGCTGGCGGAAGCCAGGCGTTCTGGAGTCGAGGATGCGCCGCGCAATATGCAGGTGCGCGACGGCATCGCCGTACAGCAGCAGCCATTGGTGCTGCCAGCAATACACCAGCGTTGCGAGGGACAGCGTCATGCAGACCAGCACCGTCAGCCACACCTCGCGGCGCGTTGCCGGCCGCAGCGCCGCCGCCTGTGCCTCAGTCCAGATGGCTGAGCGCGCGGAATTGCTCAAAGCGCGCATCGATCTCCTCGCGGTTCAAGGTCTGCGTGCGCTCGGTGCCGAACTTCTCCACCGCAAACGAGCCCATCACACCGCCATAGAACATGGCCCGGCGGAAGTTGGCGGGCGTCAGCACGCCTGACTGCGAGGCCAGGTAGCCGAAGAAGCCGCCAGCGAAGGAGTCGCCAGCTCCGGTCGGGTCGACAACCTCGGACAGTGGCAGCGCTGGCGCGCGGAATGGCGTAGCTGCCATCTCCGGCTTAGCGCCTGGGAACGAACGCTCGCTGAAAAACACGGTCGCGCCATACTCGCCATGCTTTACCACCAGCGTCTTCACGCCCATGCCGAGTATGCGGGTCGCCGCGCGCACCAGGTTCGCGTCGTTCGCCAGCATCTTCGCTTCGCCATCGTTGATCAACAGTACATCCAGATCCTTCAACACCTCGGCCAGCGCGGCAGAGTGGTCCTTGATCCAGTAGTTCATAGTGTCGCCACACACCATCTTGGCCCGCGGCATCTCCTGGCGCACCCGCGCCTGCAGCTTAGGATCGATGTTGGCCAGGAAGAGAAACTCGCTGTCTGCATAGCTGGCAGGGATCTTCGGCGCGAAGGTCTCGAAGACGTTCAGCTCTGTGGCGAGAGTGTCCGCCTCATTCAGCGTTCGGTTGTAGGAGCCGGTCCAGTGGAAGCTCTTGCCGCCCACGTGCTCAATGCCTGCGGTATCGACACCGCGCTGCTTCAGCACGTTTTCATGCTCGGCGGTGAAGTCTTCTCCCACCACGCCGATGACGCGCACCTGAGTGAAGTAGCTGGCAGCCAGCGCGAAGTGCGTGGCCGCGCCGCCCAGAATATGGTCAACCCGCCCACTGGGCGTCTCGATGCTGTCAAACGCAACACTACCGACTACGACGATGGACATGCGGTTCCTTTATTCGCTGAACTTCTTCACAGGATTACGAAATGTACTTGCCGATCAGCAGCGCAAGCTTCTCGCGCGTAGCAGCGGGGATGGCGTCGTGGCTAGTCAGGATAGCGTGTTGCAGTGCGCTGGCGCAGGCGCAGCTTCGTTCCGTGGGCAACGCGCGCACCGCGGCACGCAGCACCTTGGCGGCGTTCGCTGCATTCTGATGCATTACCGCGACCACCTGGTCCACCGTCACATCGTCGTGGCCGGGCCGCCAGCAATCGTAGTCGGTCACCATAGCCATCGTGGCGTAGCAGATCTCTGCCTCGCGGGCCAGCTTGGCTTCCTGCAGATTGGTCATGCCGATCACATCCGCGCCCCAGCTCCGGTAGAGGTTCGACTCCGCGCGGGTGGAGAATTGCGGCCCCTCCATGCACACGTAGGTGCCGCCGCGCTTGCCCGTGACGCCTTCTGTGTTGCAGGCCACGCCCAGCGTTGCCGCGATGACGCTACAGACCGGATCGCCAAAGGCCACATGCGCCACGATGCCATCCCCGAAGAAGGTGCTGGTACGCAGGAATGTGCGATCGATGAACTGGTCCGGCATCACAAAATCGGTGGGCTTATGTTCTTCCTTGAGCGATCCGACAGCGGAGACAGAGATGATGCGCCCCACGCCCAGCATTTTCATGGCATAGATGTTTGCGCGAAAGTTCAACTCACTCGGCAGCAGCCGGTGGCCACGTCCATGTCGCGCCAGAAACGCTACCTTGCGCCGCTCCAGCGTGCCGAGTATCAAGCTGTCCGAGGGATCGCCGAACGGCGTCTCCAGCTTCACTTCTTCTGTATCTGTAAGGCCGGGCATGGAGTAGAGCCCGCTGCCGCCGATAATACCGATCTCTGCCTGTCGCAATCCGTTCTCCACGTCTGCGTACTCCATGGCGGGCTGAAGCGCACGGAGCCGAAGGCTCAGTATACCCGTGGCTTGGAGCACTTTTTCTGCTGCTGTAGGGTGCGGAGATAAATCCGGCGTGGCCTTCCGTTAAGAAAGGCCACGTAGCGGTCGCCCGCGCACAACCATCTACAGGAAGAGTGATTTACTTCAACCGGGCAGCGCGCAGCATGCCGCAACTATGCAGCCACGAGGCGATGCCGGCGCTCAATTCAGTCCTGGGGACGACCGTATGGTATGACCGTAGGATGGCATCCTGCTGACCACCATGCTCGAGCACGCCCGTCATGGTCAGTTCCAGCTTGCGCGCCAGCGGCAGCGGAAAGCTTTCACTGATGTAGACCCCGCGGCCGACGACAGCAATCAGCACAGGCCCCTCTTCCGTCGAGTACAGCGTCTCCCCCGGAGTACTGGTATCGTCGGCCGGTTGCTTGTGAGCGGTAGTGTATTTGCGGGTCAGGTCATCTGCGTAAATGGCCGCAAATTGCTCGGCTGCCTCCTCGGTCTTCCACTGCGAAAGGTAAAGCAGCGCCACAGAGTCGGTCTTCGCCTTCAACTCCGGCGTGATGGCCTTGCGGCTTTGCGCCGCGTAATAAATCCCGCCGTCCCACTGCGGCGTCAATACGACGGCGGCATCCTTGCCGGCGAACAGCTCCGTCAGAATGCGCACATCGAGCGCGCCCATTACGCCGATGTCATACGGCGCATAGTCTGCATCGATCAGTGGATGAATGTCCGGCATGGTCAGCAGCGTGGGCCGCACATGACGCTCCCACGTCTTCGGGTGCATCACCTCGTAGCTGCTCACTGGCGGGTGGTCCAGCGCTCCAGCAAAGGCGCCCTTCGCGCCCTGGTCCTTCAGTACGACCTGCTCGAAGTTCAGCCCCTCGCGATAAGGAAACAGTAGCGACTCCTTCAGCAGCAGCGGCGCGCGCTTCAGCACCGGGGAAGAGTCGTCGTCGCCATCCATATCGTTGAGCTGCGCACCGATGTCCGGCATCTTGGCCAGGGATTGCCCTTTCGGCGCAAGGCCCCAGTCAAGAAAGACGACCATGGCCTGTCCCTCAGCCACCGCCTCGCGCGCCGTGTCTTCTTCATCTGTCGCCAGGTGATCGTTGTCTTCCTGCACATTTTTTGCTGTGTCCTGCTTGCTGCGGTCGCCCCACTTCTCTAGGTCGACGTGCTGGTCCTGCAATGCATGCGTCAACTCGTGCGCCAGCACCGGCTTCTGCTCCTCCGGCACAATCCAGTCCAGCATGTTTACCGTCTTGGTCTTGCTGTCGTAGTAGCCCGCGATCTGCTCGGTCAGCAGGGTCACGATGAACGGCTTCAACTGGAAATCGCGATCCAGCAGCCCAAACTTCTTCAGCACGATCTCTGAACTCTGCAGCCGTTGCGCATCCTTGTCATCCTTCATTTTTTCCAGGATGTAGTGCTCCACCTCGGCGCGCGTGGTCAGGCGGCGCTTCACGGGCTGATAGATGGGCAGCTGCGAGTCTTTGCTGGCAAAGGCAAGAATGGTGTCCACCGACGCGAACAACTCCCTGGCCTGCGCTGGCGTGATCTTCTGCTCAGGCTTGGCCGGGCCACTCTGCTTGGCTGCGCCGCCCTGCTTGGCTGTGTCGCCCTGCTTCGTGGGGCCACTCTGTTGCTGTGCTCCAGCTCTCTGCTGTTGCGCCAGCATGGGCAACACGCTCAGCAAGGCCGCCATAAGCAGAACGCGGCCTGCGTGAATCTGTCCCAATTGATCGCTCACCCGTCACCCGCCCCTCGCCTGCTGTAGGAAGGCTATAATTTCCTTAGGCCTTTCCGCTATGCAGGACACTCCCACGACAACTCTCGCAACGCCAGTCGAGTCGGCCGCCAGCCCTGCTCCCACCGCCCTCGCCCAGGCGCTTGGCGCGGCTTCGAGTGCACTTGCGGAGCTAGCTGGCGCCCGTTCCTACCCCGTCTTCAGCGCCACCACGCAGGAGACGGCAGCTCTGATGGAAGGCGCCGGCGCCTTTGACCTGGGCTACCGCGGCCAGATCGCCGTGGGCGGTGCGGACCGGCTGCGCTGGCTGAACGGCATGCTGACCAACAATGTTCAGGGACTCGCTGAAGGCAGCGGGAGTTACAACTTCGTGTTGAACGCGCAAGGGCGAATTCAGGGCGATTGCGATGCCTACCGCATGGCCGGTCACCTGCTGGTGGTGACCGATCGCAGCCAGATTTCCGCATTGTTGGCACACTTCGACCACTACATCATCATGGACGATGTAGTGCTTGAAGATGTCTCGGCCACCCGAACTTGTATTGGGCTGGCTGGCCCGCTCGCTGCACAACTGCTGGGAACGCTGGGCGTGACGTTGCCCACGACATCCGCGGACACACTGTGGCTGCACCAGACCCGCATCTGCGGCGTGCCAGTGCAACTCACCGGCGGCTACCCCACTCGTTCGACACGCTTAGAGTTGTGGTGCGCGAACGAGAGCGTGAATATGCTGTGGACGGTGCTGCTGGCAGCCGGTGCTGTGCCCTGTGGGCTGCGCGCCGCCGAGGCGCTGCGCGTGCTCGAAGCCACTCCCCGCTATGGCGTCGACCTGGCCGAGCGCGACCTGCCGCAGGAGACCAGCCAGACACGCGCCCTGCACTTCTCCAAGGGCTGCTACCTGGGCCAGGAGATTGTGGAGCGCATCCGCTCTCGTGGCAATGTGCACCGGCGCCTGGCACAATTCACGCTCTCCGCACCGCCGGGCGCGCTGCCAGCTGAGTTGTCGATCGATGGAAAGCCAGCCGGGCGCATCACCAGCTCCGCGGTGTGGCAGGGTACACACTACGGGCTGGGCATCGTTCGGAGTGAAGCTGCGGAGCGCCATCCCACTCTTGAATATGCGGGCGGCTCTGCTACGCTGCTTGCCAAATCTGCGCTGCCTGCCGCGCCCACCAGTGCGCCGGCCGCTCCACACTCCGCTTCCTAAAAGGTCTACGCCATGTCAGAACGGCCATCCGGATTTACCGTCAACGATCGCCGCAAGTTCACCCTCGATGGCGACCTGCGCGAGGGCGCGTCCATTGCGGAAGATGCTCCGGTCACCGCTCCAGCCCCCTCCAGTGCGCCATCGCGCGGTCCACAGTTGGTGCCCGAGGCGCAGGTCGACAAAGAAGTGGTGAGCCGTGGGCTCGAGCCTTTGCCCCGGCAGGAGGTCCCTCCGAACGGTATGGAGGAGGACTTCGATGGCGTCGATGGCCTACCGCCCGAGCCGACCGTAGCCGAGCATGTAGCGCAGGACGCGGATTACCGCGCTTCCTCCCGGCAGCTGGATGACATGATCGCCCAGTCCAATCCCGGCAGCCGGTCCTCGATGGGCGCAGCCGGCGCGGAGATGACCTTCGACAAGCTGGTCCAATCCGTGTACATGACGGCCGCGCTGCAGTTGGGCGCGGGCGCCCAGCCGGGCGAACAGCCGCGCATCGACATCCTGGGCGCACGCCAGAGCATCGACATGCTCAGCGTTCTGACGGACAAGACCAAGGGCAACCTGACCGACAAGGAACAGCGCCTGCTTCAGAACGCGCTTTTCGAGCTGCGCATGATGTTCCTCGAGATCACCAACGCCATCGCGACAAGTGCGCATAATCCGGCAGCGAAGCCTCCGGTCCGTTAGGCGGCTGGACTGTCCCATAGCGTGAACGCCAGCCTCCTCATCCTCGGCAGCGGCACCTCCATGGGCGTACCTACGCTCGGGTGCACCTGCCGCACCTGCACCTCTGCGGATCCACGCGATCATCGTCTCCGCCCCTCGGTCGCCATCGAGTGGCAAAGCGAGCCAGACGCGCAGATGCATCGCGTCATCATCGACACTGGCCCCGACTTCCGCCAGCAGGCATTGCGCCACAGCATCCGCCACATCGATGCAGTTTTCTATACCCACGCCCATGCCGATCACATCCTCGGCCTCGACGACCTGCGCCCGCTCAGCTTTGTGCATCGCGACCGGAAGATGCCGCTCTATGCCGACCACTCAACAGCAGAGGTGCTGGAGCGAGTCTTCTCCTACACCTTCTCTGCAGATGCCACCTACCCAACCCGCGCACGGGTCGAACTGATCCGCCTCGCCGGCGCGGTCGACGTTGCAGGCGTCTCCTTCCTACCCGTCCCACTCAGGCACGGCCGCCTTGAGGTCACTGGCTATCGCTTCGGCAACGTCGCCTACCTCACGGATATGAGCAGTATTCCGGACGCAAGCCTGCCGCTCCTCCAAGGGCTTGATGTGGTTGTGCTCGATGCACTGCGGCCGCAACCGCACCCCAGCCACGCCTCGCTTACCGATGCCATCGCCTGGGCCAATACGCTTGGCGCACGCGCCGCTTACTTCACGCATATGTCGCACGAAATCCTGCACGCAGAGATCGAGCAGCAGCTTCCTTCCTCCGTCCACCTGGCCTTCGATGGCCTTCGCATCCCGATCGAGCTGTAGCTCCATGCAAACCTTTCGCAATCTCAATGAGCTGCCCGCGGACTACGGCGCCACTGTACTCAGCGTGGGCAACTTCGACGGCGTGCACCGTGGCCACCGCTTTCTTCTGGAAAAAGTCATCGAGCGGTCGCGTCTATTGCATGCGCATTCGGTAGCGGTCACCTTTGAGCCGCACCCGACACGACTCCTCAAGCCGGAGAGTAGCCCGCCGCTCATCACACCATCGCTGGACGAGCGGCTCGCCCTCCTCGCGGCCACGCAGATCGACGCTACCGTCGTGCTGCCCTTCACCGCGGAGTTCTCGCGGCAGAGCGGCTCCCAGTTCGTCCAGGACGTCCTGCTGCGGCAACTGCGCGCGGTAGAGGTGCATGAGGGGGCAAACTTTCGCTTCGGCAGTCGAGCGCAATCCGGCGTCAATGAGCTCAGCACGCTGGGCCGCCAGCTTGGGTTCGGCGTGCACGTCTACGGCGCGCAACAGGTCCGCGGCATCGCTGTCTCCAGCAGCATCATCCGCAAGCTGATCGCAGAAGGCGACGTGCGTCGCGGTCGTTGGCTGCTGGGACGCCCCTTCGCCATACGCAGCACCCCGGCATCCGGGCGCGGTATCGGCACCCGGCTCACCGTGCCAACGATCAACCTTGCAGAGTACGACGGGCTGGTTCCTGCTGCCGGCGTCTACGTGACGCGCATGCTGGTGGGCGACGACTGCTTCGACGCCGTCACCAACGTCGGGACACGCCCCACCTTCGGCGAGCCGTCCTTTGCCATCGAGAGCCACCTGCTGGACTTCCATCCGGACATTCGTCCAGTGGAGCTGGTGCCCAAGACCCCACTCAGCCTGACCTTCCTTGCACGCCTCCGCGAGGAGCGCCGCTGGCCTACACCGGAAGCGCTGAAGGAACAGATCGGCCGCGACATCCTGAAAGCGCAACACTACCTGCGCCGGCTGCCTCGAACCTGAGAAGTGACCAGTACCGTCCAACCAAGAGTGAGCCTTCGCATCTCACTCCGTGATTCCGCCCACTCAATTCTCAGAGGATAATCACTTTATGCGCATGTCTTTTAGGTATTTGCTGGTTCTGCTCGGTATCCTGGCCGCTCTCACGAACGCAGCATCCGCTGCCTCGAACAGGCAGAAGCTGAATGAACGCATCCGTGACGCACATGAGGTGCTGCACGCATTGATGGCCACGCCAGACAGAGGCGTGCCGCTGCGCATCGCCGCCAAGGCGCGCTGTGTAGCCGTGATCCCGGGATACAAGAAGGGAGCCTTGCTGGTGGGCGGCCAGTACGGCCAGGGCCTGGCCACGTGCCGCACCGGCCATGGCTGGAGCGCGCCCGTCTTCATCCAGATCACCGGCACCAGCTTTGGCCTGCAGGCGGGGGGTCAGTCGACCGATCTCGTACTGGTCGGCGTGAACCGGAAGAGCATGGACGACATTCTGAAGGAGAAGATCAAGCTTGGGGGTGACATCACTGCCTCCGCTGGTCCAGTCGGTCGTAACTCGCAGGCCGCTACATCCATCTTGGCCAATGCCGAGTTCCTCTCCTACTCACGCAGCCGCGGGCTCTTCGCCGGCATCGATCTGACCGGAGATGTCATCAATCAAAACCAGGAAGACACCCGCACCTACTACGGGCGCGACATTCCCTACCAGCAGATACTCTCTGGCTCCGTGCCCACCCCGGCATCTGCGCGCCACTTCATTGCCACTGTGGGACAACTGTTCCGCGCCGGACGCGCGGTAGACCGCGACTGACGCGATTCTCCTGATACTGTGAACCATGAAGAGTATCTAGGTGTGGAGTCTCAACAGGTTGTTCTGATCGAAGCCTGCTCTGCTGATGGGCGGCGACAGGCCGAGGCTAGCATGTGGTCTGTGCCAGTTGTACTGGTGGATCCATGGAGCGAGATGTTGCTCTCGTTCTTCTGAGT
>JBBRLT010000068.1:0-19060 GCA_038231235.1 Terriglobales bacterium | reverse complement strand
GATCCACCAGTACAACTGGCACAGACCACATGCTAGCCTCGGCCTGTCGCCGCCCATCAGCAGAGCAGGCTTCGATCAGAACAACCTGTTGAGACTCCACACCTAGTCGCCGCTGATTGCTTGCGGCGATGCTTCCGGTTCTCCCCTGCCCTCTTCCCGCTCCGTTCGACATTCTCCGGCGGAACGCGTGGCAGGGCCGTTACCCCTCTGCACTTTACCTCTTCCATGAACGCGCGTCAGGTGCGGTAAGCGCGTTTTCTATGAGCAGGTCACTGCCTCGATCTTGATGCGCACGATCTGCTCCAGCTGCAGCTTCTAGAGCACCCGGTCCATCACTCCGCTCTTTGACCAGCGGTTCATCCGGGTGTAGATGGTGTGCCAGTTGCCGAACCGCTCGGGCAGACCGCGCCACTTGCACCCATGCTCGGCTACATACAGCAGCGCGTTGAGCAACTGCAGGTTCGACAGGATAACGTTGCCACGCTGCACCGGCAAACTATCCTTGATCTCCGCAAGTACTGCTCTTCGGTGATCTCCATCTACCTGCAACTCTATCGCAGCTAGATGGACGTAGTGTTGACACGCTCTAGCTGTTTAGTGCCGGGACTAAACATCTAGCTAAGGGCAAGAATAATGCTCCACCCCTGCGGGTCATGATGCGCCCGCCCCCTACCTGAAACCACCAGTCTAAGAATGATCGATACTTGGTCTCGTAACGGGGGAAAAAGCACACGGGCATCCCCGCTACTGTAATGTGTTGATATTGGAAGATCAAAATCTGTGCACTGTAGTAAGTATGGTGCCCAGCACGCGTGGTCTCATCGAGGTTCTCGTCCTCGTTTTCCATTGTTTCTTCTTCGACCGCATTGCAATGCTTTTGCTTACATCCGCTCATTGGGCGCTAGCTAGCCCGAAACGGAAGCACCTTTGCACCAAGTTGCGTAGCCTCCAGAAGGTCTGCCCAGTCCTGCATCATCTTGGTTCGAGCCTTTAGGTGCAGCGCGTGGTTATAGGCAGCGCTAACTGCGTTATGCGGCGCATGGGCCAGCTGCAGCTCGATATGTTCGTGCGGATAACCCCGCTCATGGAGCAGTGTGGAAGCGATGCCCCTAAATCCGTGTCCCGTCATCCGCCCTTTATAGCCCATGCGGTCGAGACCCTTGAGGATGGTGTTGTTACTCATAGTGCGCTTCGGGTTCCGATCGCCGGGAAAGAGCCACTCGTTAGCTCCCGTCAGTTCGCGCAGCATCGCGAGGATTTCCAGAGCTTGCTTTGGGAGGGGCACGACGTGCGGGGTCCTCATCTTCATGCGCTCCTCAGGAATGTTCCACCGAGCAGCTTTCAGGTCAAACTCAGCCCATTTTGCTCCGATCAGTTCGCTGGTGCGCACAAAGGTCAGTGCCATCAGCTTGATTGCCAGCCGGGTGACGTGCGCGCCCGGGTAGACTTCGATCTGTCGCAGCAGATGTGGAAGCTCTTTGGCATCGATGCGGGCGTAATTGACCTTTCGAGTGGTCTTCAGGACATCGCTGGGGCGGATCTCGCCAGCAGGGTTGCGCTTCGCGTAACCGTGGGCGATGCCATAACGAAAGATCTGACCGGTTGTCTGCAAGGCTCGTTTGGCGATGTCTCCCGCACCGCGCCCCTCAATAGTTTTTGCCATCGCGACCAACTCTGGAGCTTCGATCTCGGCGATGGGCCGGGCGCCGAGAATTGGGAGGATGTTGGAATCAAGGCGTCGCTTGGTCGAGTCCACGTGACGAGGGCTCTTTCCATGCTGCCAATGCTCCAGCCACTTAGCAGTGACGCTAGCGAATAAATTCTCGCTCGCCACCTGGCCGGAGTTCTTGTCGGCTTTGCGCTGCGCCATGGGGTCGATGCCGCCAGCCAACAACTTCCGAGCTTCAATATGCCGTTCTCTAACCATGGAGAGCGAGACTTCCGGATATCTGCCCAGAGTCATGAGCCTTTGTTTGCCTTCATACCGGTAGCTCCAGCGCCAGAGCTTTCCGCCAGACGGCGTGGTCCAAAGAAAGAGGCCGCCGCCGTCCCCAAGCTTGTATGGCTTATCCTTCGCCTTTGCCCGCTTCACTTCCAATTCGGTCAGCGCCATGTGCCTCCAGGACGCGGTTCGCAATGTACCCACACGCTGGACTCAACATACCCACAATTGTACCCACACACAAGTCCGGCTTTCAGCGGACGCGGCCGGACGGTAAAAGACGAAAACCTCAGCATTTACTGAGGCTTAGCGTTACCTCTAGGATTTCTTTGGATGTTCTTGAATGACTTGGTGGCGGAGAGGGAGGGATTCGAACCCCCGATACCCGTAAAGGTATGGCTGATTTCGAGTCAGCTGCATTCAACCGGGCTCTGCCACCTCTCCGCAAGGGCAGGCTGGCGCGTTACGCCAGAACTCGATTGTAACAAGGCGAGCAGGGGAGACAACCGCGCCCTCCTCTGCACTTGCCTCGATACGGCCGCCCTACGGGAAGCTGCCGCCGTCTTTGTGGCATTCCCCATTAATATGGTGCTATGGACGTGACCTCTCTGCGAGAGCAGATCCTTGACCTGGCTGAGCAGTTTTTCGACACGCAGTTCGCCGGCAAACCATTCCTGCCCGGAACTTCGCCGGTGCCAGTGTCTGGCAAGGTGCTGGATGCGGCCGACCTGCGCAGCCTGATCGACGCCTCGCTGGATTGCTGGCTGACGACGGGCCGCTTCGCCACTCAGTTTGAACGGCAACTGGCGCGCTTCTTCGGAGTGCGCGGCGCCTCGCTCGTAAACTCCGGGTCTTCAGCGAATCTCTGCGCCTTCTCCTGCCTCACTTCGCCGCGGCTGGGTGACCGGCAGATTCATCCGGGGGATGAGGTGATTACCGTGGCCGCGGGCTTTCCCACCACGGTAAATCCGATCATCCAAAACGGTTGCGTGCCGGTCTTCCTGGACGTGACCACGCCGACCTACCAGGCCGACGCGTCGCAGCTGGATGCCGCACTGAGCGACCGCACCCGCGCCATCATGATCGCGCATACGCTCGGTAACCCTTTCGACCTGGATGTGGTCGCTGCCTTCGCGAAGAAACACAATCTGTGGCTGGTCGAGGACAGCTGCGACGCACTGGGCGCGAAGTACAACGGGCAGATGGTGGGCACCTTCGGCGATCTCGCCACGGTCAGCTTCTATCCTGCGCACCACATCACGACGGGCGAAGGCGGCGCAGTGGTTACCAACAACGCATTGCTGAAAACGCTGGCTGAATCTTTCCGCGACTGGGGCCGCGACTGCTGGTGCGAGCCTGGCAAGGACAACACCTGCGGCAAACGCTTTGACTGGCAGTTGGGCGAGCTGCCCTGTGGCTACGACCACAAGTACATCTACTCGCACATCGGCTACAACCTGAAGATGACGGACATGCAGGCTGCCGTGGGCCTGTCGCAATTGCAGAAGCTGCCCGGCTTCATTGCGGCGCGGCAGCAGAACTTCCAATATCTATACGCGCGCCTGAAGCCATACGAAGATGTGCTGCTGCTGCCAGAGAGCACTCCGGCGGCGGAGCCGAGCTGGTTTGGTTTCCCCATCGGCGTGCGTGAGGATGCACCGTTCGGGCGCGATGCGCTGGTGCGCGAGCTGGAGTCGAAGCGCATTGCCACCCGCCTGCTGTTCGCCGGAAACCTGGTGCGGCAGCCCGCCTACCAAAACGTGAAGCACCGCGTGGCGACGGACCTGAGGCGCACCGACTACGTGATGCGCTCTGTCTTCTGGATCGGCGTCTTTCCTGGCCTCAGCGAAACGATGCTGGACTATATGGCGGAGACGATAGGCTCCTTCGTCGCTGCGCAGAAGAGCGGCAATGTAATCCCGGTGCTGCAGAGCTAGCCGATGAGCCAGCGCAAAGTCATCACCATCGTCACGCCCTGTTACAACGAAGAGCTGAATGTGCGTGAGGCTCACCGCCGCATGCGCCTGGTGATGGAGGGGCTGCCACAGTATGAATACCGCCACGTCTTCATCGACAATGCCTCGCGCGATGCCACGGTGAGCGTGTTGCGCGACATGGCTGCAGAGTTTCCTGAGGTGCGGGTAATCGTGAATGCGCGCAACTTCGGCCACTTGCGCTCACCCATGCACGCGTTTCTGGAGGCGGAGGGCGATGCTGTTGGCTTTCTTTTCGCCGACCTGCAGGATCCGCCAGAGCTGTTCGTCGAGATGCTGGCTAAATGGGAGCAGGGCTTTCCCATCGTGGCCGCGATCAAGGCCACCAGCGACGAGGGCGGTTTGATGTTCCGCATCCGTACCGCGTACTACAACCTGGTGGGCAGGCTGACGGACGTGCAGGTGCTGTCCCACTTCACCGGCTTCGGCCTTTACGATCACTCGGTTGTCACGCTGCTGAAGCAGAAGTTTCCTGACCCATATCCATACTTCCGCGGCATGATTGCCGAGCTTGGCCTGCCGCATGCGGAGGTGGTTTACAACCAGGGACGCCGCATGCGCGGCATCACCAAGAACAACTTCTACACCCTCTATGACCTGGCGATGCTCGGCATCACGAACCTCTCAAAGGTGCCGCTGCGGCTGGTCACCCTCGCCGGCTTCATCTCCGCGACCTTCAGCTTTGCCCTGGGCTTCATCTATCTGGTGTACAAGATCATCTTCTGGAACAGCTTCTCGGTCGGCGTGGCCCCGCTGGTGCTGGGCCTCTTCTTCCTTGGCTCGGTGCAACTACTGTGCCTGGGCATTATCGGAGAGTATGTCGGCTCCGTCCACACCTTCGTGCAGAACCGTCCCCTGGTGATTGAGAAAGAACGCATCAACTTCCCGTGACCCTTCCGCTCATGGACAAGACGCCTCAACAACGTGCGCACCGGATGCAGGCAATTCGCTACCTGATGGTCGGCGCTTTCAACACCTGCTTTGGCTATGGTCTCTTCGTGGTCTTCAATTATGCGCTCCGTGCCCTGGGTGTGTATGGCTCGGAGCTGGCTAGCCTGCTCTCGAACATCATCGCCATCACCGTCGCATTCCTGGCTTACAAGTGGTTTGTCTTCCGCACCCGTGGCAACTATCTGCGGGAGTGGCTGCGCTGCCTCTCGGTCTATGGGGGCAGCATGTTGTTCACGCTTGCCGCGCTCCCCCCGCTCGCATTGCTGCTGCGACATCGCCTGGGCCATTCCCAGACCGCGTCCAACGCCGCGGCTGCTATCCTCGCGGTGGTCACCGTAGTAGCGAGCTACTACGGTCATAAGCACTTCTCCTTCCGCCACACGCAGCCGGCAGCGGACTCTGCAACGTGATGGCTGGACGGCGTGCGGACCACTCTCTGTTTCGAGGTGATGTTTGAAGGCGATCATTCTTGCCGGCGGTCTGGGCAGCCGGCTCAGCGAAGAGACCTCGTTGCGGCCCAAGCCGATGGTGGAGATCGGCGGGCGCCCGATCTTGTGGCACATCATGAAGATTTACTCCCACTACGGCATCAATGACTTCATCGTGTGCCTGGGCTACAAGGGGTACGTGGTCAAGGAGTTCTTTTCGAATTACTTTCTGCACGCATCTGATGTAACCATTGACCTGTTGCATAACAAGGTCGAGATGCATCGCAACACCTCCGAGCCCTGGCGGGTGACGCTGGTCGATACTGGCGCCAACACCATGACTGGGGGCCGGCTGCGGCGCGTGCTTTCGTATGTGGAGAACGAAGAGGCGTTCTGCTTCACCTATGGCGATGGTGTAGCCGATGTCGACATCGGCGCGTTGATCTCCTTCCATCAGGCGCATGGGAAACTGGTGACGCTGACAGCAACGCAGCCACGCGGCAAGTTCGGCGCACTGGAGATCGATCGCGACGGCGGCGTGACCGAGTTCACAGAGAAGCCGCACGGCGATGGCCGTTGGATCAATGGCGGCTTCTTTGTGCTGTCACCGAAGGTAGGCGCCTACATCCGCGATGATGCGATGCCCTGGGAGCGCGAGCCCATGGAGACGCTGGCCCGCGAAGGGCAGGTAGCCGCCTACAAGCACGACGGCTTCTGGCAGCCCATGGACACGCTGCATGACAGGCAACTGCTGGAAGGCTTGTGGGCCAACGACCAGGCTCCGTGGAAGGTGTGGTAGCCATGACCTCCTCTGGTTTCTGGAACGGCCGCCGCGTCTTTCTTACTGGCCATACTGGCTTCAAGGGAGGATGGCTCGCGTTATGGCTGCAGCAATTGGGTGCGGAGCTTACCGGCTATGCACTCGATCCGCCCACCCATCCCAGCCTGTTCGTAAAGGCGAATGTGGGCAGCGGCATGCACTCCATCATTGGAGATGTCCGCGATAACGAGAAGCTCGAGCTGTCCATGCAGATGGCGCTGCCACAGGTGGTCTTCCACCTGGCTGCCCAGCCGCTGGTACGCTACTCCTACGTCGACCCAGTCGGCACCTACCAGACCAATGTGATGGGAACGATCCATGTACTGGAAGCGGTGCGCAAGACGCCATCGGTGCGCGCCGTCGTGGTCATTACCACCGACAAGTGTTACGAGAACCGGGAGTGGATCTGGCCCTATAGGGAGAGCGATCCGCTGGGCGGCTATGACCCTTACAGCTCATCGAAGGCGTGCGCGGAGTTTGTCACCAGCTCCTGGCGCGACTCATTTTTTCCAGAACACCGCTTCGCAGATCACAAAGTGGGCATTGCCTCGGCGCGCGCCGGCAATGTGATCGGCGGTGGAGACTGGGCCAGCGACCGGCTGATCGCGGATGTGGTGCGCGCCTTCTCTGCGGGCAAGACACTGGCTATTCGCAATCCTTCCGCCACTCGCCCATGGCAGCATGTGCTCGAGCCACTGCGCGGCTACCTCACGCTGGCGGAGCGGCTGGTTATTAGCGGTCCGCGTTACGCCTCTGCATGGAATTTCGGCCCGCAGTATACCGATGCTCGACCGGTGGAGTGGATCGTCCGCTATCTCTCCGCGAAATGGCGCGGCGCGGCGGAGTGGACGCTGGACCCGCAGCAGCATGTGCATGAGGCGCAGATGTTGAAGCTTGACTGGTCGAAGGCGCAGGCAGAGCTGGGATGGCAGCCCGCCCTTTCGCTGACCGATGCACTGGACTACACACTTGAGTGGTATCAGCAGGAGGCCGGCGGCTCTGACCCTCGCACACTGTGCCTGGAGCAGATTGCCAGCTACTCGGCGCGGGTCAATGCCATGGCGGAGCAGCAATAGCCATGCGCTGTTTCGTCACTGGCGCCAGCGGACACCTGGGCTCGCATTTGGTGCGCCAACTCGTTGCGGACGGCCATTCAGTAGCGATTCTGCTGCGCAAATCAAGTCACCGCGCGACTTTGGGCGATTCGTTAGCGCAGGTGCAGACGATCGAAGGCGATCTGGAGTCGGCCGCGTACATCGAGCCGCTGATCGCCTTTGCACCCGAGAGCATCTTCCATCTTGCCTGGACCGGCATTACTGCCGCAGAGCGAAACAGTCCGCAGCAGATCACCCTGAACGTGCGTGCCACGCTTACACTTCTCGAAGCCGCGCAGCGTGCAGGCGCAAAGCTATTCGTCTCGACCGGTTCGCAGGCCGAGTACGGTCGTGTCTCGGGAGCCATCAAAGAAGATGCCCCGCTGCGTCCGGACACTGCCTATGGCGTGGCCAAGGCCGCCCTCTCGCAACTGGTTCCGGCCTACTGCGCGCGCGCGGACATGCGGTCCCTGTGGCTGCGCGTCTTCTCCGTCTATGGCCCGGGCGATTCGCCAGCGCACATGCTGCCAACGCTGATCGAGAGGCTGCTTGGCCGCGAGCGCCCCTCGCTCACGGCCGGTGACCAGCAGTGGGACTACCTCTACATCGATGATGTAGTCGCCGCCATAACCCAGGCCGCGCTCACGCCATCGCTCTCCGGCGTCTTCAACGTCGCCTCCGGCAGCGCAGTCCCATTGCGTTCGGTAGTCGAGCAGGTCCGCGATCTGATCGATCCGTCGCTTCCGCTCGGCTTTGGGGAGGTGCCGTACCGCCCAGAGCAAGTCATGCATCTCGAAGGCGACATAACGAAGATCCGGCAAGCGGTGGGCTGGCACCCGGCGATCAGCCTGGCCGAAGGACTGCATAGAACCGTCGCCTGGCATCAGCAGCAAAGCTCCGCCGGGCAAACCGGTTAGCCTTTGATGAAGTAAGAGATGTAGGGGTCCAGTGGGAAGCGGCGGAGTTGCACGTGTTCGAGGCCGATTGTTTCCATCAGTGCCACTGTCTCGCCTGGAAAGTCAGCGCAGTTCAGTTCGTCGAAGGCTACAACACCTCCGGCTACTACGCGTGGCAGCAGATTCTCAAGCGCCGCCTTGGTGGGCGCGTACAGATCGAAGTCGAGATACAACAGGCTGATCAGCAGGTGCTTGTTCTCGGCAACAAACGCGGGAATGGTTTTTGCCGCGTCTCCGGCCACCAACTGAACCTTCGGAATATGGCCGATGGGGCGATTGCGATCGTGAATGGCAGCAGTCGCTTCGATCTCATGCTGTATCGAGTCGTTGATCAAGAAAGCACCACGCTGCAGGTGCTGGGATGAGCCTTTCTTGTCGATCTCATCAAGATTCGGGAAGCCGCTAAAGGTATCGAAGCCGATGAGGCGACGCGAGTGATTGAAAGGCTCCAGAATTGAAGAGAAGTGGTACCAGGACATCAGGCCGCCGCCGGCGAACACGCCGCACTCCACCACACTCCCGTTAACCGGCATTGCCAACTGGAACAATTCATACTTGGCGAGAAAGCGCGAAAGATCCTGCCGGCGAATGAAGCTGGGAAAATTCGCCAGACGCTGCGCTACCGGCAGCCGCGAGGACTCGAACGCATGCGCCAATGCCTCCGGAATGCTCGCCTCAGTGGTACTGTGCTTATCGGCGTGATGTCCCAGTGCGGCCAGGGATTGCTTTCCCGTCGCGGACGTGCCAACCACAGAACCATCTCCCGCGCTCGTTCGCTTATCGCCGTGCTTCGACATGGCAGCCCCTTCTAAATTTTCAGGCATGGAGTACAACGGATGTCTCAACTCTGTTTTACTTGGTCTGGGTCGACCTGTCATCCTCTGACGCAAATGGCAACGCGATCAGAGCGCGTGCACGTCTCGTACCGAGTGAGCGAATGAGCAAAATGACAGAGCCGACAGAGAAGATCCGCGAACGTCTCTGCGAGAGCGCGAGGATACTTCGCCTTGACGCAGTCCGCATGGTGCATCAAGCCAAGGCATCGCACCTGGGGAGCTGTCTTTCCATGGCGGATCTTCTGGCGTGCCTCTACTTCCATACGTTGCGGTTGGACCCGCACGTTCCGGAGATGCCGGATCGCGATCGCTTTATCTTGAGCAAGGGTCATGGAGCAGCGATTTTGTACGCAGCTCTGGCGGAGCGCGGATTTTTTCCCGTCGCCGAGCTTAACGAATACAACAAGCCCGGCTCCAGGCTGACTGGCCACGTCACCAGCGGGGTCCCCGGGGTGGAGCTGTCCTCCGGGTCTCTGGGGCACGGCTTGCCAGTGGGCTGCGGCCTCGCACTCGGCGCCAGGCGCGGCGCACTCGGCTTCCGTACGTTCGTGCTGATCAGCGACGGCGAACTGGATGAGGGCTCGAACTGGGAGGCGATCCTGTTTGCTCCCCATCATCAACTCGACAACCTCACGCTCATCGTCGACTACAACAAGATCCAGAGCTTCGGCCGTGTCGCGGATGTGCTCGCACTCGATCCGCTTGCTGATAAGTTCCGCGCATTTGGCTGGGCCGTCGTTGAGATTGACGGGCACGATATGGAACAGATTGTCACAGCGTTGTCCGCATTGCCGGCAGTACCTGGGAAGCCGACCGTGGTGATCGCTCATACGGTAAAGGGGAAGGGCGTTCGCTTTATGGAGGACAAGCTCGAGTGGCATTACAAGAGCCCTACAGCCGACCAGTTGGAACAAGCTACCCGTGAGCTTGAGGCCGCGCGATGAGGACGGCATTCATCGAAGAACTCTGCGAACTGGCGCAGGCCGATGAGCGCATCTGGCTGGTGTGTGGCGACCTTGGCTATTCGGTGCTGGAGGCGTTCAGCGACCGCTTTCCTGACCGCTACTTGAACGCTGGTGTGGCCGAACAAAATATGACTGGCCTGGCGGCGGGGCTCGCGATGCTGGGCAAGACAGTCTTCACGTACTCGATTGCCAACTTCCCCGTGATGCGTTGCCTGGAACAGATTCGCAATGACGTGTGCTACCACGATCTGAATGTCAAAGTCGTCTCCATTGGCGGGGGACTGGCCTATGGCAGTCATGGCTACACACATCACGCGGTCGAAGACCTGGCCGTGATGTCTGCCATGCCCAACATGACAGTCGCCGCGCCGGCTGATCCGCTGGAAGCTCGCTCCATCACGCGCATGCTGACAGAACGGCATGGCCCGGCGTACCTGCGAATTGGCAAAGCGGGGGAGCCGCGGCTGCATGCCCCGGAGACGAACGTCGAATGGGGACGCGCTATTGAGGTGCGGACTGGGGATGACCTCACCTTCATCAGCATCGGCGGTATGCTCGAGACCACGCTGCGCGCAGCGGATCTACTGGAGCAGCGGGGCTGCCGGGCGGCGGTTCTCAGCATGCCCTTCCTGTATCCGCTTGACGAGGCGGCTATCCTGCAAGCGGCGCGCGCTACACGCGTCATCCTGACCGTTGAGGAGCACGGCCATGGTGGCTTGGGGTCCGCGGTGGCTGAGGTGCTTGTCCGCACTGGTGAGGCGATTGTCTTTGCGCCACTCCGGCTGGGCCGGGCTCCCATCAAGCTGGCAGGCACGCAGGAGACGCTGCGGGCATCGCAAGGACTCGATGCGCCAGGCATCGCCGCCTCCGCAATCGCCACGCTGCAGCGCCGCTCCGCCCCTGCGGCCCGCTGAACCCATCACCATCTTTTCAACAAGAGAGTTTCCGCGCAGCGCACTCGCGGCTTGATGGCTGTGCCAGGCCTCTCTACCATCGGGCAATGGACACCCTTCCGGTGAAGCTCAGCTCCAGGGTCCGCCAGGCTATCCAGTTCGCCTCCATCCGTCATAAGGACCAGAAGGACAAAGCAGGAAAGCCCTACATCGCGCACTGCTTTCGCGTCGCGCTCGCTGTGTGGCACTGCGGTGAAGATCACTTTATCGCCGGCATCCTGCATGACACGGTGGAAGACACCCCCACGACGCTCGACGAAATCGAGAATCTCTTCGGCAGGAGCGTCCGCAACGCAGTGGATAGCGTGAGCCGGCGGGAGCAGCCGAAGAAGGAATCCTACGACGACTTCGTCCTGCGCTCCAAGGCCGATCCGATTGGGCGCATCGTGAAGCTCGCCGACCTCTACGACAACATGTCTCCCGAGCGTCGCATTGAGCAGCCACCCGAGCTGGACCGCAAGCTGGAGAGGTATGAGAAGGCGCTCGCTGTCCTGACCGGCCGCTGATTCAGGTAGCCCGCTACCATGAATACAGCATGGAAGCAGCCTCCCCTACCTTCGATCTGCCCCCTGATGAGCTCACCGCTATGGCGCGTGCTGCGGGCTTCGACCTTGCTGGCATCGTGCCGGTGGATGGGCAGGCGGAACAGGGAAGTGGCGGACGGTCCGATGTTCCCGCAGACTATCTGGAGCAGTGGATCGCCGCCGGCCATGCCGGGGAGATGGAGTACCTGAAGCGCCGCAATGCACAGGGTGCACTGCTGCGATCGCGCGTGCAGGCAGCCCTGCCCTGGGCACAGTCTGTGATCGTCTGCGCGGCCAGCTACAACGCCGCAGGCCCGCTGTCCATCGATCCTGCTCCGCAAGGCGCGGCATGGATCGCGCGCTACGCGTGGGCAGGCCAGCCAGATCCGGAGACCGGCCAGCTTGGCCCCACGGATTATCACGACACGCTGCTCCAGCGTCTGCGCGCCCTCGAGGCCGCGTTGCATCAGCGCATTCCGGAGGCATACGAGTCTCGCTGCTACGTCGATACGGGACCGCTCATCGAGAGAGATCTGGCAAGCCAGGCTGGCATCGGCTGGACGGGCAAGAACACCTGCACCCTGAACCAGCAGCTCGGCTCGTGGCTCTTCCTGGGCACCATCGTGACCTCGCTAACGGTGATCCCGGCTTCGCTCCCTGCGCCGGCGATCGACCGCTGTGGAACCTGCCGCCGCTGCATCGATGCGTGCCCCACCGAGGCGCTGATTGCTCCGCGACAGATGGATGCCAGCCGCTGCATCAGCTACCTGACCATCGAGAAGCGCGGCGCTATCCCGGAGGAACTGCGCGCGCCCATGGGCCGTCAAATCTTTGGCTGCGACATCTGCCAGGATGTTTGCCCCTGGAACCGGCGCGCGCCACTTTCCACAGCCCAGGTGCGTCCGGAGCTGGTGAATCCAACTTTGGATTGGCTTGCCGCGCTCACTCCTGAAAACTTCAACCAGTTATTTCGCAATTCGCCCGTAAAACGCACAAAATGGAGCGGATTGCTTCGAAACGTGGCGATTGCGATGGGAAACTCTTACGATTCTCGCTATTCGCTTCAGCTCAAGGCCTGGGCCGAGGGTGACGATGCGGTGCTGGCCGAGGCGGCAGAATGGAGTCTGCGCAAAATTGCCGAGGCGGCAGCGAAGATGCAGGACGAGTTGCCGCTACGGAAAGACAGTGCTTCCCCGGCGCCACGGGCCTGACCGGACTTTCTTGCGGGCCAGAAAACGAAAGCGGCCCCGCTGATGAGGGGCCGCTTCCGTTGCTCTTCGTGATGGCTTTTTAGAGCAAAAGCAGGATTACTGTAATGTGCCGAGTGTTGCGATGTAGGCTTTTTCTTGGGAAAAAAGCCTGCCGGCCGTTGCGGCTCTACCTCACACCTATCCTGCTTTGCTCTAGGCGTTGCGGACAACGTTGGCCGCATTCAGTCCCTTGGGACCCTGCTGGCACTCGAACTCGACTCCTTCACCCTCATTCAGCGTCTTGTACCCGTTCTCTTGAATTGCCGAGAAGTGTACAAACACGTCTTCGCCGGTGGAGCGCTGAATGAACCCATATCCCTTCGCCCCGTTAAACCACTTCACAACGCCTTGCTCTTTCACTGGAGACTCCTTTCACCCCTTCTATCTATGTAGAGTTCCGCAAGGAGTGCTCCAGAAACGTGAAAAGCCGCCAAAGCGCCTGGTGCGCAAGGGCAGCTCATCTCTCCTACAGTCTTTGCGGAACAGCAAACCAAGAACATCAAAACGGCCTTCCGAACTCGTACTCCACGCAAGGCCAAAATCTCGCACTGCGTGCTCCTTTATGGCAGGAAACGCCCCTCAGTGCAAGACAAAATTACATTCCCTGGCTCTCCCCGAGCGTGTACCTCCTTGGGGTGAGAGCCTTTCTGGCTAGCGCTTGCTAGCATCCCCACTGGAGCGGCATTCATGTCCATGCTGACGCTATTCCCGCAGATCCGCGCCGGCAGGGGCACTCCCTCTACAGCGGCGCCGCCGCTCGCGCTGCCCGCGGATTCCTCATTGGGTGAGCGGCTCAAAGCACTCCTGGTCTATCTGGCGCAGACTGAAGTGCACACCTATGCCTTCAGCGTGGCGGCCAACGTCATCCTCTCGCTGTTTCCCTTCATCGTGCTGATGCTCACTATCGCCCGGCGTGTGTTTCACTCGCATGCCATGGAAGTGGTGATCGCGGAGCAGATCCGCTACTTCCTGCCCACCGGCCAGGACTTCGTCATCAAGAACATGATGATCGTCTCCCGCGCGCATGGTGGCGTGCAGCTGGCCTCCGTACTGATGCTGCTGATTTCCTCAACCGGTGTCTTCATGCCGCTCGAGGTGGCCTTGAATCAGGTGTGGGGCGCCGGTGGCAACCGCTCCTACCTGAGGAACCAGCTGGTCTCGCTCTTTCTTGCCTTCTCCATTGGCAGCTTGACGCTGCTGTCCATCGCGCTCACCGCGGCCCAGCACACTGTGCTCAGCGTCTTGTTCCTGGGCAACACGGACAATGCCGTCTTTGCCTTTCTCGGCCACTGGCTGATGCAGATCTCCGCGGCCGTCATCAGCGTCTGCATCTTTCTGCTGATCTACTGGGTGCTGCCGAACCGCAAGCTGCCGCTGCTGGCGGTGCTGCCAGCGGCTGTCTGCACGGGGCTGCTGTGGGAGCTGGCCAAACGCTTCTACATCGCGTTGCTCCCATGGCTGGACTTCCACGCCGTGTACGGACCCTTCTCCGTCTCCGTCTCGCTGATGATGTGGGCCTTCTTCAGCGGGCTGCTGATGCTCGCCGGTGCGCATTACTCTGCCTCCCGGCACGCGCTCTGGGTGGCGGTGGACGCTCAGACCGAAGAGCAATTGGAACCAGTCGCCGCACGATAGGCTGAACACAGTCTGCTCAAACTCCGACACACTCCTGGCCCTGCGTTACACTTCGGCCAGCGCATTTTCACTCTAGCGTCCGCAGCAGAGATTGTCTCCGGGTGGCCTTTCCGCTGCGCGGGCGGCTGCCGGTCTGCATAGACTATGAGCGCAAATGCCCCACAGCATGGCAAACCCCATTCAGCGCGCTGAATCACTTGTTCTGCGCCCCCTGCGCCGGCGGCCTCTTCGTGGCTTTGCAGAGCACGTGGCGTTCTGGTCGCTGGCCGCGTTGCTGCTTTTGATAATGGTTTCGCTGCTTCCCGGCCAATCCGCCAGCAAGCATTCAGATGGGTTGTTCCTCGCCACCCTGGTCCTGCTCATCTCCGCGGCCGTGCTGGGTTATCGCTGGCTGGTGAACCATGTTCTGTGGAAGGTACGCAACCGCCTCATCGTCACCTACTTGTTGATGGGCCTCGCCCCGCTGATCCTCTTCGTCACGCTCGCCACCATCGCGGCCTATGTCTTCTCCGGCCAGTTCGCTACCTTCGCGGCAACTTCGGAAATGGACGCGGCGCTGAGCCGCCTGGCGGCAGAGAACCAGGCCTTCGCCGTCCACGCGGCGAACGCCTTGGCTCACAAGCCGCATGAAGAGACTGTGAACCTGGCCGATTACGAAGGCGCGGTACAGAGCACCCCCGGCCGGTTGACTGTCGATGCCTGGAGCGATGGCCAGCCGATGCGGCTGAGCTACGACGGAAAGCCGATCCCGTTTCACAGTGTGGGTGGGCGAATGGCCTACCCGGCTTGGGCCCACGATGGCTTCCGCAGCGTGATTCTGGACGGCGGTCGCCTCTATCTGCGCGCGGTGAATGCGCGCACGGTCAATGGCAGGCAGGTCACCATGGTCTCCAGCGCCATGCTGGATCCGGAAACGGTAGGCCAGTTGGCCCAGGGGCTCGGCGTCATCCACATCCTGCCAGACGTAGACCGCGCCTTTGAAGAAGATCGCCTGCACCGCGCGCGGCTGACGCCGCCCAGTCAGAGAGAGCTTGAAGTTGAGACGCGCGGCACCGTGAGCGGCGGCACGCTGGAGGATCCTGCCTTTCTTCTCGACCGGCGCATCACCTTCTCTGCACCACTGACCATTGCAGACTGGAAGAACGGCAAGTCGCTGACTGGCCTGGTGAACGTCACCTCGCGTCCGGCGCTGTTGTACGCGCACCTGTTTGGCAGCGCAGTGGTAGTCGGCACCTTCATCCGCTATTTGCTTATCACGCTGGCGACCATTTTCGCGGTGCTGGAGTTGATTGCGTTCGTGATGGCGGTTCGGCTCAATCGCACCATCACGCGCGCCGTCGCCGACCTGTACAAAGCCACGACCGCCATCGATCGCGGCAACTTTACACATCGCATCCAGGTGCAGCGCCAGGATCAGCTCGGCGCGCTCTCCACCTCGTTCAACACCATGGCAGAGTCGCTCGAACGTCTGCTCGAACAGCAGCGCGAGAAGGAGCGCATGCAGAGCGAGCTGGAGATTGCTCATGAGGTGCAGAACAACCTATTCCCCCACGGACAGCTGGAGATGCCCGGACTCGAGCTGCATGGCTTCTGCAAGCCCGCGCGCACTGTCTCCGGCGACTATTATGACTTTCTGCTGATGGGTGAAAGCGAACTCTTCCTGGCCATGGGCGACATCAGCGGCAAAGGCATCTCGGCGGCTTTGCTGATGGCCTCGCTGCACTCCGCTGTGCGCGCCTACCGCTTCGCCGGGGAAGACTGCGTTGAGAGTGATGGCGCTGCCTTTCTGCACGGCGCGCCCAGCTTCAGTTCACCCGGCAAGGTGCTCAGCACGCTGAACCGGCACCTGTTCCGCAGCACGCAGGCGGAGAAGTACGCGACGCTGTTCCTCGCCCACTACAATACCCACTCGCGCCGCTTGGTGTACTCGAACGGAGGCCAGCTTCCGCCATTTGTCCTGTGCGCGAACGGGTCAGTGCGCAGGCTGGATTGTGGCGGATCCGTCGTAGGCCTGCTGGACAATCTGTCCTATGAGGAGGACGCCGTCACCCTCGATCCCGGCGACATCCTGATCGCCTACAGCGACGGGGTGACCGAGCCCGAAAACGAGTTTGGCGAATTTGGAGAAGCCAGACTCATCGAGACCGTGCAGCGGCATCGCCATCTGCCGCTGGCCGCCATCTCCCAGCAGGTGATGCAATCACTGCGCGCATGGATCGGAGAGCAAGAACAGCCGGACGACATCACGCTGGTGCTGGCACGGCAGGCTAGGGCAGATTGAGCCGAACCTTCGCGCGCGCGAAGGTTCTCTCGTTGAGGATCGAGCAGGTTCGGGCAGTCGGATACTGCTCATTCCGCCGTACTGGCTACCAGCGCATCAACACCAGTTGAGAGCAGAAGCCCGGGCCGAGCGCGGCCAGCACTCCCCATGTACCCTTCTCCGGTTTGCGTTTCTGCATGACTTCCTCAAGCACCAGCAGCACGGATGCGGAGGAAAGATTCCCCACCTCGTGCAGCGAATCCCATGAAGCTGCGCAGGCTTCGCGATCCACGCCAAGTGAGTCTGCCATCGCCTCCAGCACCTTGGGGCCGCCGGTGTGCAACACCCAGCTGCCCACGTCGGCGCGCTTGAGCTGATTGCGGCAGAGCAGGGCGTCCACATCGCGCGGCAGATTGGCGCGGATGATCGCCGGCACGTTGGGCGACAGGACGATCTTGAAGCCTTCCTCCGAGATGTCCCAGCCCATGGCCTCTTCGGTATCTGGATAGAAGGCAGAGAGCGTATCGACGATCTCCGGCCCTTCGGCAGCCACCGCATCGCCAGCGACAACCACCGCAGCGGCACCATCCCCGAACAGGCCAGAAGCGATGAGATTGGCAATCGAGAGATCGCCGCGTTGCCAGGTCAGCGAGCAGAGTTCAACGGAGAGCAGCACCGCCACCCGGTCGGGATACGCGCGCACATAGTCTGCCGCCTGCGCGATACCGGCAGCACCAGCGACGCAGCCCAGGCCGAAGATGGGGGTGCGTCGCATGTCTGTTGGCAGCTTCATGCGATTGGTGAGGTGCGCGTCGAGCGAAGGGCTGGCGATGCCGGTGACCGACACGGTCAGCAATGCGTTAATGCGGCTGCGTTCCATGCCGGCGCGTTCCAGCGCGGTGGTGATGGCCTGTTCGCCCAACTCTTCTGCCTTCTCGAGCCAGATGCGGTTCGCATCGCCCCAGCGAGTCAGATCGTCGTAGCCATCCAGCGGCAGGACGAAGTGCCGCATCCCTACACCGACGCGCTGATGGAAGCGCGCCAGCAACGCCGGGTTTTCCAGCTGCGTCTCCCAGTGCCGCGCCAGTGCGGCAAACACTTCCTGTTGGCTGTAGTGATAAGGGGGCAAGGCGCTGGCAACACTGGCAATCTTCATAGACCTCTTTCTCGTTGTGGCTGGATGCCTTCGCGTATCCGTTGTAAATGAGGAACAGCCGGATTTTGCTCTGTCAGCAATCCATCGCGATCGAAGCACGGCAGTGATCCGGCAAAAGAGCGAGCATATTCCCCGCCACAGGCGTGGGCATATCGATACGATCCATGCCGCTAGTGCTCGTCACCCACTCCACTCTACAGCCCGGAAGTCGTCCGGCGTCCGCATCGAACGTCGATCACAATGTGGTCCACTGTCGTGCGGCCTCTGTTGGCGACATAGCAATGAGACGCGCCGGGACGGCATCTGTTACGCATCAATAAACCACGCCTTTGCATCAGTTTAAGCATTCATGGAACGTATCGTCGAAGATGAGTGGCTGGATTCAGACCTGGGCACGCCGGAAGAGATCACGGCGTCCCTGCGCACGATTAGCCGAGTGAACCGCCTCTTCGGCGGCAACCGGCTGCATACGCAGCTCTTGCGGCGTGCGCTTGACGGCTGCCTGAAGGCCCAGCACGGACAATCTGAAGCGCTGAAGCATCGCGTTCCACACGTCCTGGAGGTTGCCTGTGGCCACGCGGAAGTATTGCAGGCGGCGTTGCACAGCCTGGGCTGCCCCGTACGGCTGACGCTGCTGGATCGCAGCCGTCAGCATCTGCCCCAGCCCTTGACCTGGCCTGCGGCGCTGCCTGCTCCAGAGTTGCTGGTGGGTGATGCACTCCATCTCCCACTGCCCGGCGCCAGTGTCGACATCGTGTCTTGCTGTCTCTTCGTGCATCATCTGGAGCCTGCCCAGGTTGCGGACTTTCTTGCAGAGTCGCTGCGCGTAGCAAGAGTCGGCGTACTCATCAACGATCTGGAGCGCACGCGCACGCACAACAGTCTGGCAGAGTTCTTCTGCCGGCTGGATTCCAGCCGGCTCTCCCGGCACGATGGCCCTGCGTCCGTGCGCGCGGCGTACACCGTGGCGGAGATGCGCCGCATGCTGGCGGCGACGGGCCACCGCTTCGAGCTGAAGCGTTATTTTCTCTATCGCCTGGGCGCCATCATCTGGAAAAACTGATGCGTACTGGCACGCCGGCAGGCCGCGTGTGAGATCCCCCAATCCGCTTTCGGTCTCACATAGTCTGTCGCAGCCGCAGAGTTATATATGGCAGCTCTAGTCTCCTGAGTCATTGATTTATTGCATTATGTTCTGGTTGTTGAGCGGCGAGGGTTGAGGTTGCGAAACGTGCGATCGAGGTCAGGATCTGGTCGGCGGATTTGGTCCAGCGAAAGGGCTTGGGTTGCTGGTTG
>JBBRLT010000067.1:0-19812 GCA_038231235.1 Terriglobales bacterium | reverse complement strand
CTTCGCCATGATGGCCGCAGCCAGAATGATGGGGACGTAGTTCTTGGTCTCCTGCGGCAGATTGTTGCGGCGGTAGAGTTCCCAGAAGTCTGCATAGCCGGTGCGCTGCACGGCGCGCTGCACATTGCCCGGACCCCAGTCATAGGCGGCCATGGCGAGGTACCAGTCGCCGAATTGCTGATAGTTCTTCTTGATCTCGCGGGCGTAGGCGCGTGTGGCCTTCTCCGGATCGAAGCGCTCATCCACCCAGCCATTGCGGCTCAGTCCATAGGCGCCGCGGAAGGACATGAACTGCCACATGCCCGCCGCGCCGGAGCGCGCATTGACCGCCTGCGTCTGGAAGCCCGATTCGGCGATGGCCTGGTAGATCAGGTCCTGAGGCACACCTTCCTCACGCAGCGTGTGCTGGATCAAGTCCTTGTATCTGCCGGCACGACGCAAGGAGCTGATGATGGTGCCGCGGCCGGTCGAGGTATTCGAGAAGTAGCCGAGGTAGCTGGTGACTGCGTCGTTAATCACCAGCGGCAGATCGGATTCGGTGGTCTTCAGTTCTGCCTCGGCCGCGGCACGAATATTGGGATCGACCGGGAAGGTGACATCATTCGCCACGTCGACCGGCGTCTGCTCCGTGGGTGGCGCGAAGCCGTTGCCTTGTTTCAGAGCATCCATCTCCAGCGCGTTCACAGCAGCGACGATGTGCTCAAACTCATCGCTCAACTGCGCAATGCGCTTCAGATCGAGTCCGCTCGCGAGCAGTGTGTCGACCGCATTGTCGAAGTCGCGCTTGGCCGCTGCCAGATCACCTGCGCGGTAGTTGCGCAGGCCGCTGGCGTAGGCGCTCTCCGCGGCAGAGATGATCCCCTGCTCACGCGCATTGGGAGGCTGCGCCGCGGGTTGCTGTGCCGACTGCGCATCTCGCGAAGAGAGCGACGGCGGGGGAGGTGTCTTCTGCTGCGCGCGCTGCGCACCAGCGGATGGGCTGGCGCAACAGGCAGCGATCAGAAGGGCCGCTCCAACACGAGCGGCAGAAGGTATGGATACATCCATGCTTTTTCTGACGTGATCCTCGCGCCATTGTAGAGCGCGGAGGTGCAGTGTGCCGATGATAAACTCAAGCTTCGAGCAGGCCTCCGCGCTCATGCGCTGGTCTCGTCGCTCGTCCCCACACAGAGTTCCTGGCACCTGCTATCCGAAACTGCTATCCGAAACATGGACAACAAGCACATCCGCAACTTCGCGATCATCGCGCACATCGATCATGGCAAGTCCACACTCTCTGACCGTCTGCTGGAGCTGACCGGCTCCGTCAGTGCGCGCGAGATGCAGGCCCAGGTGCTGGATGCGATGGACCTGGAGCGGGAGCGCGGCATCACCATCAAGGCTCACGCCGTGCGCATGATGTATCGCGCAAAGGATGGCGAGCTCTACCAACTGAATCTGATCGACACGCCGGGTCACGTGGACTTCTCCTATGAAGTCTCGCGCTCGCTCGCGTCCTGCGAAGGCGCTCTGCTGGTGGTGGATGCGACGCAGGGCGTCGAAGCGCAGACGCTGGCCAACGCCTATCTCGCCATCAGCAATGGCCTGGACATGATTCCAGTCATCAACAAGATCGATCTGCCGAGCGCGGATGTCCTCCGCACGCAGGAGATGATTGAGAACACGGTCGGCGTGGATGCGACCGATGCGATTTCAGTCAGCGCGAAGACGGGTGAGAACGTCGACGCCATTCTGGAGGCGATCATTCACCGGCTGCCGCCGCCGACCGGCGATCCGGATGCGCCATTGCAGGCGCTCATCTTCGATTCCTGGTTCGACACCTACCGCGGTGTCACCGTACTGACCCGCGTGATGAATGGAACGCTGCGTAAGGGCGCGCGCATTCGGCTGATGGCGAATGGCCGCGTCTTCGAAGTGGAGTCGAGTGGAGTCCTCACCCCGAAACCGGTAGAGGTGCAGGAGCTGAGCGCGGGCGAAGTGGGCTTCTTCGTCGCCACCATCAAGAACCTGGACGAGACCAAGATCGGCGACACCATCACGGAAGATGCGCGGCCGGCAGCGACGGCACTGCCTGGCTTTGAGGACATCCAGTCGATGGTCTTCGCCGGGCTCTACACCGTCGACTCGCATGAGCACACACTGCTGCGCGACGCGCTCGAGAAGCTGCGGCTGAACGACTCGTCCTTCTCCATGGAGCCGGAGAGCTCGGTCGCGCTGGGCTTTGGCTTCCGCTGCGGCTTCCTCGGGCTGCTGCACATGGAGATCATTCAGGAGCGGCTGGAGCGGGAGTTCGACCTGGATCTGATCACCACCGCGCCCGGCGTGCGCTATCAGATCAAGCTGACGGATGGCAGCGAGATTGAGGTGGACAATCCCTCGCGCTGGCCGGATCCCAGTGAGATTGAAAGCATTGCAGAGCCGGTGATCAAGGCCAACATCCTCACCAATGAGGAGTACGTTGGCGGCATTCTGAAGCTGGTAGAGGAGAAGCGCGGGCGCCAGCAGAACTTCGAATACGTAACACCGACACGGGTGATGCTGACCTACGAGTTGCCGCTGAACGAGATTGTGCTGGACTTCTACGACCGTCTGAAGTCAGTGTCGCGCGGCTATGCCTCGCTGGACTACTCGCTTTCCGGCTCCTGGGTTTCACCCATGGTGAAGCTGGACATCCTGGTCTCAGGCGAGCCGGTCGATGCGCTCTCCATCATCGTCCACCACGACTTCGCTTACGATCGGGGACGGGCGCTGGTGTCCAAGATGCGGGAGCTGATCCCACGCCAGCAATTCGAGGTGGCTATTCAAGCCGCTATCGGCGCCAAGATCGTCGCGCGGGAGACGGTGGCGGCACTGCGCAAGAACGTGCTTGCCAAGTGCTACGGCGGGGACATCAGCCGCAAGCGCAAGCTGCTGGAGAAGCAGAAGGAAGGCAAGAAGCGTATGAAGCGCATCGGCAAAGTGGACATACCACAGGAGGCCTTCCTGGCCGTGCTGAAAGTGGGCGAAGACGCCGGAAAGTAAGCGTCCCCTTTTCAACGGCGCTGCCGATCTGTGGAAAGCCCTGGAATTTGCCTGGCACTGTTTATCTGCTGTTCATACACACCATTCTGGGATGAATTGCCGTAAACGATTCATTCGGCTATGGTTGCAAGTGTCGCCCAGCTTACTCATGGGCATCTTTGCATGGGGCCGCAGTCGCACCTGAGCGCGCCTGGTGAGCTATCCACAGAAATTTCCACATGAACTGCTGAGGTCGAGACACTGACGAGGACAGATTCCGGTATGACCGGAATCTGTCCTCCATGCAGCGGTTTAGTGCTGTTCTCCTGCTGCTGTGAACCATGAAGAGTATCTCGGCGTGGCCTTTCTTCGAAGAAAGGCCACAGTAGCAGCCGATGGACCGGCTACACCTACAGGAGAATCGCTCTAGTGCTGGGGCCGGGGTGCTGCTGTAGCCGGCGGACGGGCGGACGGGGTCCGGGTGGTAGCTCCGCCAGTCCGGGGCGCCGCAGGAACTGAGCCAGCCGGCGGAGCAGGCACGCCAGACTTCTGGTTGTAGGCCTGCACGACTGCCTCGGAGATATTCGTCGACTCAGCCGCCCATAGGATGGGGGACTGCTGCTGGCCAGCGTCGAGGACGACCGTATAACTCTGCTTCTGCGCGTAATCGGTCATGACCTGCGCTACCTTCTGCGCGATGCCCTGGAAGGTCTCGTTCAACTCACCGGAAAAGTCTTCGCGCGCCTGCTCGACGCTGCGTTGCAGAGCCTTCTCCTTCTCATCGACCGAGCGCAGGCGGCTGGCGCGTTCCGTTTCGCTCAGCTTGTCGCCCGCTGACTGCAGCTCCTTCTTCAGTGTGTCGACTTCATCGCTCTGCTGCTTGATCTGGGTCTGCTTGGGCTGGTACTTGGTATTGAGCTGGGCGAAGGCGCGCTGTCCTTCGTTGGTCTGGGCGACCACTCCTTCAAACTGGATGATGGCGACCTTAGTGGGACCGGCGGGTGCGGAGGCAGTAGCCGCGACCGCGCCAGGGGCAGCGGGCGGTTCTGCTGCAGTCTGAGCAAGCGCACCGGCGCCCAGGGTAGACGCAAGCATGCAGACGAGTGACAAAGAACGCTTCATTTGACTGTGAGACTCCTTGAGTTCTGGTTGAGTGTCCAGGCCGCTCGCGGCACCATGCCGGAAGCCTTTGAGCAATTACTCTATAGTTGTTCGGGGCCGGGTAATAGCTGTTGCGGCCTCCTTCAAGTAAGAGCCACGTCGAGCGTATCTCGGCACGTTACAGCATCAGAAAAATCGCTCTGTTCTTCCTGCTTCTTCCCTCCTGCGCTATTTCATTGCGGCCATTCGACGCCCAAGGGGCGCGGTGTGCGCAAGAGACACGGACAGAGGACATCTCAGGAACTGGGGAGAATTATAGGGATGCTGCTACGGGAGCGTCAATGAATGGGATCTCGCCCGTGGGTGGCGGTGCTATAAACCTCTGTCATCCTGAGCGAAGCGCAGCGGAGTCGAAGGACCTGCAGTTCTGCGATGCTGACTGGGAACTGCAGGTCCTTCGCTTCGCTCCGGATAACATGCCCGTTGGGCAGGTATCCGGGCTAGAAGGTGGTGCCGACGGACAGGCGGAAGCTCTTGCGCGGCTCCCGGAACTGCTCCAGCGATCCGTAAAGCTGCTGGGCCTGGGCAAAGCTGAAATCGCCCGCGCCGCCTGCTGGGAACAGATCGCGGGTGATCAGGTTCTCCTGCCGTGACTGCTGCAGCAGCCGCAGCGGGTTGTAGGCGTAGTAGATGCGGAAGGGTGCGCGCACGATGGGCAGCAGCACGGAGAGCTCGGCGCCGACGGAGGTGCGCGGAACGACATTGGTGCCGTCGATGGGTCGAATCTGATTGTCGAAGTGCACCTGGCGGCCGCCCTGGCAGGCGCCATTGACGAAGACAGGACAGCCATAGAGCGGGGAGTTGAGCGCGTCGATGCCCAGCACACTCTCGCGCAATTGGGACTGACGCACGGCGACGTTGATGCCGAAGTCGTCGTAGAGCTTGAACGCCACCGGCCCACCCAGCGGGATGCGGTATTCAATGTTGCTGCTGAACGACGTGTCGCCACCCACAGAGACGATGCCGAAGGTGGGAATCGGTACGGTGATGCTGCCCACGGTGGGGTTGGTGGGGTCGCGCGGCACGGTTGAGCCATCCGGGTTGGTCAGGATGAACTGCGTGCGCTGCGGGATGAAGGCGTAGGGCGTGCCGGAGCGGATATCGAAGCCGCGCAACTCCTGCTCGCCGCCCTGGTAGACGCGCTGGAACGGAGGCGCCACTTTGCCGCCGATGCCCTGGATGTAGCTCGCCTGAAAACGTATCCCGAGGACGTTGCGGCCATCCTTGTTGACGCGCAGGCCGCGCATGCCATTGAAGTGGCGGTACTCCACGATGGGGTTGATGTATTTGACGTTGCCGCCCAGTCCTGCCACCTGAAATACGGTGGAGATCTCCTGGCCCTCATGCGGGTTGGCGGGGTTGCCGATGCTGTTCCGCGTGTAGGACAGCGACACCTGGCTGGTGTAGATGCCGTTCAGCGCGTTCTGGCCCTGGATACCACTGCGGAAGGCGAGGGTCTGGAAAAGTGACGTAGAAGCAGGACTGAAGGCCTGAATCGAGCTGCGATTGAATGAGTAGGTGATGCCAACGCGGTTGAAGCTGTGCTTGATCAGATAGTTCGCGGAGACAGACAGACCGGAGGAGGACTGGTTGTAGTTCTGAACCAGCGATTGCTGCGCCGCGGAGATATTCCCCAGACCACTCGCAATCGGATTGCTGCGGGACGAGTTGAAGTCGTTCTTGCTGGAGAAGACCTGGAAGCCCAGCGAGATCGGCTTGTTGCGGAAGTAGGGCTCAGTAAAGCCGAACTGCAGATTGCGCGACAGGTTGCCGATATTCGCCTGCACGCTCAGCGTTTCACCCAGACCCAGGAAGTTGTTGGTCTGGTAATTGACGCCGAGGAAGGAGCCGGAGAGGCCGCTGACACCGCCGTTCAGGCCGATAGAGTTCTTCCCTTTCTCATGCACGCGCAGCAGCAGCGAGACAGTGTTGTTCTCCTGGTCCTGGGTGGAGGTAGAGTCCTGGTCCACCTTCAGCGGATCGAAGTAGTCCAGCTGATTCAGGCGCAGCAGGCTCTGCTCCCACACGTTGCTGTTGTAAGTCTGACCCTCCTCCAGCAGCAACTCGCGGCGGATGACTGGGTCGCGCGTCACCGTGTTGCCGGTAAACTCAATGCGGGAGACGGAGAAGGGCTTGCCCTCATCGATATCGACGTCGATGTAGAGCAGCTTCTTCGCCTCGTCGGTACGGGTCGAGGGAGAGCCGACGAAGTTGATGAAGCCGAGCGCGCCATAGGCTTTGCGCAGATTCTCCAGACCCTTGCCGATGACGGTGTAGTTGAAGATGTCGCCATCCTTGATGGCAAACTGTCCGCGCAGGGCACGGACGTTGTTCACGCTCTTGTTGCCCTTGAAGGTGATGCCGCCCAGCCGGTAGCGTTCGCCCTCTTCCACCGGCAGCTTGATATCGATGCGCTTGCCCTGCTTGGGCCGGAAGGTGAGCAGGCTCAGCCCACCTTCGTTGCGGATGCGGGTAGCCGGTTCGCCGATGATGGCTTTGAAGTAGCCGTGGTTCTGGTAGCCGACGCGCACCCGCTCCGAGTCCTCTTCGAGCTTGCTGGCATCGTAGGTGCGCGCAAACAGGTTCTCCAGGAAGATGGAGTGCGGAATGCCGATCGGCTTCAGATTCTTCATGGAGGCACGCAGCGTGCGCGCGCTCAGATTCTTGTTGCCAGTGAAGCGGATGTTGCCGACCTTGACCGTCGGACCTTCCTTGATGATGAAGTTCACCGCCACGGAGGCGGGCGGAATGGTCTTCACATCGGTCTTGAGGGTGGGAAACTGATGCCCATGCTCACCCAGCAGTTGCCGCAGCACGGCGACCGCGCGCGCAATGTGGGTTGGGTCGTACTGGCTCTCCACCGTCAGGCCGACTTTTTCCTTCTTGAAGCGCTCCAGCACATCGGACTGCGTTACCGAGCTGAGACCCTTGTAGTTGATCTCGCGGATGGTCGGCTTCTCGCGCACGAAGATGTCCAGAATCTGGCCCTGCGGCGTGTCTTCCTTTTCAATGCGGACGTCTTCAAAGTAGCCGGTGTTCCACAGCGAGTTGAAGTCGCGCTCGATGGTGGCGGGGTCGTAATTGTCGCCCACGTGCGAGATGACCCGCGCCAGCACCGTCTCCTTGGGGATACGGCGGTTGCCGATGACGCGAATTTCAGAGATAGCACTGCTGTTTTGCGCCAGGGCCGGCGCGGCCATGCAGCAGAGAATTGCAAGAGCTCCCAACGCTTGAAGGGTGAACGGACGTCTGGTCCTGGACTGCTGAGCATTTTTCCTGATCCCCTGAGCCGCGGAGATGCTCTCGGCGTGGCCTTTCCTCGAAGAAAGGCCACAATCGCATCCGGTGTCCGGTCTGCACTTACAGGAAAAATGCTCTTTGATCTCGGAGCTCATGCTCCGCCGTATGACGGGAAAAATAGGCACACCCTCACTGCAACCAAAATCAATCTTCCGCTCTTTCTGCTGGAAAGCCGATTCTATAGCAACCGGGCCGGTCGACCAACCCGGCCACCCGAAGCGCTTAGCCGGATCGGGCGGCCAGAATTGCTGAAACGCGCGACGGCCGCAGGCGCCCCAATGGGTCAGCTCTCCAGCTCGGCACGAATCAGAAACGCCTCATCACTGGGGCTCCAGCGAACCTCCAGCACGTTGGGCTTGCAGCAGACCTGGCAGTCTTCGATGTAGCTTTGGCGGCTGCCGGCAGAGCGGTCGACGGTCGTCTCATTCCACTCGCCGCACCCGGCGCACTGGAAGCCTGCTTCATCCACGCGTGTCTGCCCGCACCACGTCTGCCCGCACCACGTCGGCCCGCGTCACCTCCACCATGGTGGAGTAGAAGGTGGCGCCGCGGCCAATGTCGGTCAGCCGCTCCGAGGTGAGCACATTCACATTGCTGCCGCCCGCGGAGAGCTTGTTCCAGTTGAGGCGAGCCACGACCATGCCGCGCTTGACGCTGCTATCGACCTGCGCCACCAAGCCGATCCGGCCGCGGTCATTGAATACCTCCACCAGATCGCCCTCGCGGATGCCGCGCGCATCGGCGTCATTTGGATGTATCTCCAGCTTGCCAGTGTGCGCTGCTTCCATGCGCCGATGCGTGGGCACATTCGCGAACGTGGAGTTCATGTAGTTGTCTGCCTTGCGCGGCAGAAACTCCAGCGGGTAGGCAGAGCCGGCGTGATGACGCGATTCTGTGTTGGGGGTGAAGTGGGGCAACGAGTCGATGCCCTCTGCCTCAAGCGCGGCGGTAAAGAACTCGCCCTTTCCGGAGGGAGTCTGAAAGCCACCCTCGGCGAACGGCTGAAAAGGCGCGTCCGGCTCGCCCGGCCAATGGAGCCGCACGCTTCCCTTGGCGCGCAGCTCGTCGAGCGTGATGCCGTGCATTTGGGGATGCGTCGACTGCGAATGGCTCTCCTGCTCTGGGTCCGGCAGCACCTGCGCCAGCAAATCCTGCTCGGTGTCGCGGAAGCAGGCCTCGGGAAAGCCCATGCGCTGAGCCAGCTGGCCAAAGAGCCAGACGTTGGAGCGGGCCTCGCCCACCGGCGCAATCGCCTGCTGCGAAAACTGCAGATGATAGTGGCCGTAGGCTCCCTGGATGTCACTGTGTTCGAGGAAGGTAGTGGCGGGCAGCACGATGTCGGCGTAGTCGGCAGTGTCGGTCCAGAACTGCTCATGGACGACGGTGAAGAGATCCTCGCGCCGCATGCCGCGCAGGACTGCGTTCTGATTGGGTGCAATTGCCGCAGGATTGGAGTTGTAGACAAACATTGCCTTCACCGGCGGGTCGGCAAGCTCGGTCAGCGCCTGCCCCAGTTGCGACATATTCACGACGCGCGCAGCACGGCCCAGTGGGCTGGCAAACATCAGGTCCGGGCGCTCAAGCGTGGCATCGTCGAAGCGGAAGGCGCCGCTGGTAGAGAGCTGCAGGCCGCCGCCCAGGTACTTCCACGCGCCCGTGACCAGCGGCAGCATGCAGACGGCGCGCGCGGCGGTGCCGCCATTTTCCGAGCGCTGCACGCCGTAGTTGAGACGAATCACTGCGGGCTGGGTGGCGGCATACTCGCGCGCTAGCGTGCGGATTTCCTCTGCCGCGATGCCCGTCCATGCGGCGACGCGCTCTGGCGGATACTCTGCCGCGCGTGCTTCGAGCTGCCGTGCGCCGAGTGTGTGCTCTGCGATGTAGGCGCGGTCTTCCAGCTTCTCCGCGAAGATGACGTGCATCATGCCCAGCACCAGCGCCGTGTCCGTACCCGGATGAATCGGGATATGCCAGTCCGCCAGCCGAGCTGTGCGGGTCTGGCAGGGATCGATGACAATCAGGCGGCCGCCGGCGCGCCGTGCCTGCTCGATCTGCGGCCACAGGTGCACGGCGTTGCCGTGAATGTTGGCACCCCAGGCGATGATCAGCCGGGCGCGGTGGAACTGCTCAGTGTCCGTGCCCAGCTTGCGGCCGTAGACGGAGAGAAAGGCGTCGCCGCCCGCCGTGGCGCAGATGGTACGGTCCAGTTGCGAGGCGCCGAGACGATGGAAGAAGCGGCGATCCATGGAGCCGTAGTTCAGCACGCCAATGGTGCCGGCATAGGAGTACGGAAGCACCGACTCCGGACCATGCTGCTGTGCGACCGTTTCAAGACGGCGCGCGATAGTGTCCAGAGCCTCATCCCAGGAGATGGTTTCGAAGCTCTCCGCCTCACGCCCGGCGGCCAGCGCGCCTTTGGACATGCCGGCGCGGCGGCGCATGGGATGGAGCAGCCGGTCTGGTGAGTACACCCGATCCAGATACTTCGCCACCTTTCCGCATAGAAAGCCGCGCGTGACGGGATGATCCGGATCGCCAGCCACGCGCTGCGCACGGCCTGCGCTGTCCACGCTCACCAGCACGGCGCAGGAGTCCGGGCAGTCGTGCGAGCAGACGGTGTGCACCACGCGCAGAGGCGACTGGATGGCTGTGGACATAGCACAATTGTATGCAGTGCGGTGTGCGCGGGACAGGAAAAGAAAGCTCAGGATGACGGCATCCAGGCATATCGAGGTATGTGCTATCCCACCCTTCGCCTTTGGCTCAGGATGGGGCACCCAGCCCTCTCCGGACGGATAGAAAAGCAGGGAGCGGACGGCAGCAAGGAGGCTCTGTCATCCCGACCGGAGCGACGCAGTCGCGGAGCGGAGGGATCTGCTTTGCTGCGGCTGGGAAACAACAGATCTCTCCACTGCGGTCGAGATGACAAGGTTTCTGGCCCTGGTCCCTTTGCGGTCGACATGACACGGCTTGAAGGGAATGGGCATCTGGGCAAAGTTTCGGCATCCGCTTGCATCTGCCATGATCTAAGGAAAGGATCGGGGAACCGCAGCAGAGTGAACAGGCAGAGAACGACCAAGCGCGCGTATGAAGCAGCCGGACTGATGTACGGTCTGCTGTGCTGCGTCGCGTCTCTGCCGGCGCAGACCACTGCGGGAGCGTCCAGCCCTGGACAGCAGGAATCCGTGGACAGCACCCCCGTCCAAAGCGTGCCAGCACAGCAGGCCCCGATCGAGACGGCACCCCCGGTCCAGCCGGGGATTCCCGCAGCAGGCTTCTCTGCCAACGCTGCTCCTTCTTCGTCGGCACAGCTGGTGCTCAATCCGAGTTCGCTGCAGAACTCCTACTACGGCAGCATCACGATGGGGACGGCGACGGCGCAGACGCTCCAGCTGTCGCTCGATGACGCAGTGGAGCGCGGCATCCAGGCCAATCTGGCGCTCGCTGAGGCCACCGTCAGCCAGCACCAGGCGGATGCGCAACGGCTGGAATCGCTCAATGCTCTGCTGCCTTCGATCAAGGGCGAGGGCAGCACCTCGGCGCACCAGTACAATCTGGCCTCCTTCGGCTTCACGTCGAACTCGGTGGTCAGGATTGCGTCGCTGATTCCAAACTTCAATCCTGCCAGCTTCAGTCCCATGGTCAAGGTGGATGTGACCCAGGCCGACGCGGCGCTCGACTGGACGGCCTTCGACTACGCTGCTATCACGCGCTACAAGGCGGCCAGGGAGAATGTAAGAGCGGCCCTCTATAACATCCGGTCGTCCCGCGGACTGGTGGTGTTGACCGTAGGCAACCAGTATCTGAAGACGCTTGCGGATAAGTCGCGGATTGAAAGCACGCAGGCACTGGAGCGGGCCGACGAGCTGCTGTTGCAGCAGGCCCAGGCAGAGCACGAGGCGGGCACGGTGCCGCGGCTGGATGAGTTGCGCGCGCGGGTACAGTACCAGACGCAGCAGCAGCGCGTGATCGCCGCGCAGAACGCGTATGAGAAAGACCTGATCCTGCTGAAACGCGAGATCGGCGTGCCGGTGGAGCAGGCGATTGAGCTGAGTGACACGGCTCCCTATGCCGACCTGGAGCAGATGCCGCTGGAGGATGCGAAGCGCGCAGCGTATCAGAACCGGCAGGACTACCAGGGGCTGGAGCGGCAGGTGCGCGCGGCGCAACTCTCCCGCGCGGCGGCCCGCTACGAGCGGCTGCCCACCGTCACCGAATCGGGCAACTACGGCGTCACCGGCGTCACCCATGGCCTTTATCACGGTACGTTCATCGCCCTGGGCGAGGTGAAGCTGCCCCTATTCAAGGAAGCACAGTTTCGCGGAGACGCGGATGTGGCGGAGGCGCAGAAGGTGGCTGCCATGGACCGTCTGGCGGACCTGAAGCAGCAAATCGATCAACAGTTGCGCGACAGCATGCTGGACCTGAACTCATCTTTGGCGCTGATCAAAGTGTCGCAGCAGAACGTGGAGCTGGCCACGCGGGCGCTCTCCGACGCGAACGACCGCTTTGCTGCCGGGGTGGAGGACAACCTGCCCGTGGTGCAGGCCCAGGCGACGCTGTCGCAGGCGCAGGCGCAGTTGATCTCGGATACGCTCCAATACAACCAGGCAAAGCTGGGGCTGGCCCGCAACCTGGGCATCGTGGACACGCAGTACAAGAGCTACCTGCGCGGCAAATAGTGCTTCACGCAGGATCGAGCCATCCATAGCGCGCCAGCAGCAGAGAGTACGCGAGCCCACGCACGCCACCACGGCCTGCGACAATAGAACAGCCGCATGGACAGTGACAAAAAAGGAGATTCGGGTCAGGACGGGCCGGTGAAAGACGGGGCTGCCAGACGCGGCACGGCCGCCTTTGCCTTCCGCGACTTCCGCCTCTACCAGTTGGCGCGCGCGCTGGTCATCATGGGTGCGGAGGCGCAGGCGGTCGCTGTGGCCTGGCAGGTGTACTCCATTACCCATCGCGCCATCGACCTGGGCTATACCGGCCTGGCGCTCTTTCTCCCCGGGCTGCTGTTCATGTTGCCGGCCGGACATGCGGCAGACCGTTATGACCGCCGCGTAGTGATCCTGGTCTGCTACGCGCTTCAACTGGTGTGTACGGTCACTCTGTTCCTGTTGGCGTTTCGCGGCACGCACAACGTTCTGCTCATCTACGCCGTGCTCTTTCTCATTGGCACGGGGCGAGCCTTCAGCGGGCCGGCAAGCTCGGCTCTGGTGCCGCATCTGGTGCCGCAGGAGCATTTCGTCAACGCCATTACCTGGGGCGCGACGATCTTTCAGATCTCAAATATCGCCGGGCCGGCCGCAGGTGGACTGCTGTACACACTGCCACTGGCACAGGTGGGTCTGGTGCGGCTGAGCGGTGCGCCCGTCGTCTTCCTCTTCACGCTGCTCACGGTGATCGGCTTCCTCATCCTGATCGGCATGCTGGATGTGCGGCCGGGGCGCATGGAACATCGCGCCGCGTCACTCGACCTGCTGCTGGAAGGGCTGCGCTATGTGTGGCGGGCGAAGCTGCTGCTGGGCTCGGTGAGCCTGGATCTGTTTGTCGTGCTGCTGGGTGGTGCGGTCGCGCTGATGCCCATCTTTGCGGAGTCTGTGCTGCACACCGGCGCGCGCGGGCTGGGGCTGCTGCGCGCCGCGCCGGCTGCGGGTGCGCTCACCGTTTCGCTGCTGCTCGCTGTGCGGCCCATCAAGCAGCGCGCTGGACGCACCATGTTTCTATGCGTCGCCATCTTTGGCGCAGCTACCATCGTCTTCGGCCTGTCGCGCAATCTGTGGCTATCACTGGCCGCGCTGCTGATTCTGGGCGCGGCGGATATGGTGAGCGTGGTCATCCGCTCTTCCCTGCTGCAACTGGCCACGCCGCCTTCCATGCGCGGCCGCGTCAGCGCAGTCAACTCTCTGTTCGTGGGCGCATCGAACGAACTGGGTGAGTACGAAAGCGGCCTGACCGCGCAGTGGTGGGGGCCGGTGCGCGCTGTGGTGGCAGGCGGGATTGGCTCGCTGATGGTGACCGGGCTGTGGTCAGTCTTCTTCCCTTCACTGCGGGATGCGGACCGATTGTCTGCCGAGTCGCTGCTGCAGCCAGAGGAGCAGGTCGAGCAGCCCCCCAGCTGAGATTGATCTGATTTGATTTGGGTACGCGTCGCACAGGAGACTCCGGATGAAGATGTGGCATGCCGTTGCAGGATTGACGCTGGTGGTGCTGTTGATTGCGGGATGGCGCATCGCCTCCTATGAACGCGAGCGCAACAAGCCGGCGGTCGATTCGCACGCGGTCCAGACGCGGAAGCTGAGCGATGATGAGCTGGTGATGCCCAAGCGGCTGTTCATCGACAGCTTGAAGTCCGCCAAGGATTTAAATGGCAAGTCAGTCTGGATGAAGACCGGCTACACGCTGCCTTACTACGCCTATCGCACCGGGCGCATCGACTTCGCGCACGAAGCGGGACGGCTGCCCCCGGCGCAGGAACTTCAGGTGAAGGACTTCACCGAGACTGTCGCGCCAGCCGACTGGGTCAGCAGCATTCCGCGCGGGCCGAAGAATGCGTTTGTGCTGTTCACCGAACCCGGACGCAGCGGCGAGTTTGCCGCGCCGGTGGCCACCATCGGCGGGGAGAACCCAAGCTGGGCCTGCGATGACGTCTTCTTCTACCAGGATCCCAAGACGCTCTACCACTGGCCTGACGACGTGTGGCAGTCAGTGGCGCAGCACACGGCGAAGCAGGGTATGAGCGAGATCCAGGCGTCGATGGCTTTGGGCAATCTGCAGCAGTCCGGGTCGAAGGACTTTGGCAACCGCACTGTGGCCTACACCACCATTGATGGCGGCCAGACCCACCGCTACAGTGTGGCGTTTTCCGGCAACAAGGCGACTTCGGTCAGCTCGCAGTAGAGCGTCTCCAGATCGTCTTCGCTGCGGGCGATCAACACACCCGGTGGATCATGCGCGAGATTGCGGCGGGTGAAGACAGTCACGCCGCCCTTGGGGCAGAGCTTCACGCAGGGGACATCGATCACGCGTACAGACGAGCGCTCTTTGCCGCGCTTGTTGAACCAGCTCTTCAAGCGTGCCAGGGCGCGCGTGCCGCCGCGCTTCTTCATCTTGCGCTGGCACTTCCTGCAGGCGAAGAGCACCTCGCCCTTCCAAGGGGCGCGGTAGAGGCGCAATGTGCCGCTGGCTTCGATTGGTGTCGGTGTCTTGCTCATATGCTGGTGATGGGATGCGCTGCGATGCAGAGTGCGCAGTGATGCAGGTCCTCCGCTGCGCTCACGATGACGGGCACTCGAGGGCTAGACGCTGGCCTGCTCTTCGAGCTGCGCCATCAGCTCCTCCCACTCACTCGTGAGGGTGGCGTGCTGCGTGCGCAGCGCCGTGAGAGACGCGCTCTGCCGCTGCGTCTCCTCGGCGCTGACGAAGTTGCCCATCTGCTCTTCCGTACCGGATATAGATGCCTCGACGCGCGGAATCTCCTCCTCAACGAACTTGAGCCGCTTCTCCATCTGCTTGCGCTTGATGGGGTTCACGCGGCGCTGGCGGCCATTGCTTTCAGCCACAGCTTCGGGCGCAGGCGCGGTGTCCGCCGTAGATGGGGCGACAGCGTAGGGGTCCGCGGTGCCCGACTTGGGGCGCAGGAAGTCTTCGTAGTTGCCGGGGTAGACATGCACCGTTCCGTCCACTACTTCAAAGACGCGGGTCGCCAGCGCGTCGATGAAGTAGCGGTCGTGCGAGACGAAGATAACGGTACCGCTGAAGGTGCGGATGGCCTCGAGCAGAACTTCCTTTGCGCGCAGATCAAGGTGGTTTGTCGGCTCGTCCAGCAGCAGGAAGTTTGCCGGGCTGACCAGGATGCGGGCCAGTGCGTAGCGATTGCGCTCGCCACCGGAGAGCACGCCGAGTGTCTTGAAGGCATCGTCGCCGGAGAACAGGAAGCAGCCCAGCAGGCCGCGCAGGTCAGCCTGGGGAATGCGTGGCGCGATGCTCGAGATGTCGTCCAGCATGCGGGCGCTCGCGTCTAGCACCTTGTATTGGTCCTGCGCGAAGTACTCAGCGACGACGTTGTGCCCGGATTTCAGCAGGCCGCTCGATGGCCCCTCGCTGCCGGAGAGCATGCGCACCAGCGTGGATTTGCCTGCGCCATTGGCACCCACCAGCGCGATGCGGTCGCCGCGGTCAATGGTGAAGTTCACATCCTGCAGCACCTGCTTGGCGCCGTAGCTCTTTTCGAGATCGCGCACCTCGACCACGGTGCGGCCGGATGGAGGCGGCTGGGGAAAGGTGAAGTGGATGACCGGCTCGTCCACCGGGATCTCGATGCGTTCGATCTTGTCGAGTTCCTTGATGCGGCTTTGCACCTGCTTGGCCTTGGTTGCCTGGGCGCGGAAGCGATTGATGAATGTCTCCAGGTGCTCGATGTGTTCGCGCTGATTGCGATAGGCGGACTCAAGCTGCGCACGGCGCTCCTGCTTCTGCTCCAGGTAGCGCTCGTAATTGCCGTGGTATACGTGCAGCGCCTTGTTCCATATCTCGATGATCTTGGTAACCGTGACATCCAGGAAGTAACGGTCGTGCGAGATGAGGATGTAGCCGTTGGGATAGCCGTGCAGGTAATCCTCAAGCCAGTTGCGCGTCTCCAGGTCAAGATGGTTGGTCGGCTCATCCAGCAGCAGCAGGCTGGGCCGGGCCAGCAGCAGCTTGGCCAGTGCGATGCGCATCTGCCAGCCGCCAGAGAACTCCTGGATCTGGCGCGACCAGTCGGTTTTGGTGAAGCCAAGGCCGTCGAGTACCGCGCCTACCTGCGAATCCAGTGCGTAACCATCATGGGCACGGAAGCGCGCATCGAGCTGCGAGAAGCGCTCGGCCGCGGCATGGTAGGCAGACGACTCGTGCTCCAGCTCTGCCAGGCTGGTCGATAATGCTTCGAGCTCGCCTTCGATCGAGCGCAGCTCGTCAAAGACGGAGAGGCACTCCTCAAAGACGCTGCGTCCGGAGAGCGCGAGACCGTCTTGCGGCAGGTAGCCGATGGTCGTATTGCGGGCGCGGTCGAGCGAGCCGTAGTCCAGCGTTTCAAGACCAGCCAGCGTCTTCAGCAGAGTGGACTTGCCAGTGCCATTGGCGCCGACCAGCGCAGTGCGCTCGCCCGGCGTGACGAGCCAGTTCGCGCCTTCAAATAAAACTCGTGGGCCGAAGCGCTTTCCGGCGGAGTTGAGCTGCAGCATGCGAGAAGAGTCCCTGCTGCTATTTTCTCACTTCGCTGCGTCCTCAGCTTTCTGCTCGGCGCCCGGTGACATGTCCTGCGTGGCTGCCCGCTTGCTCTTGCGTTTCGCCGACGGAGCGGGGTGGCGCGCAGTTACCTTCTGCGATGCGGCCAGGGCGTGCCAGTCACGCTCTGTCTGGTCAGCATAGGCCGCGGCAAAGTCTGCCAATGCGTGATCGAACTTGTCCTGCCTGGAGCCCGCACCCAGATAGCCGGTGATGCGCTGCACGTCGCCGGAGCGCGCCTGGCCGCGTGCCAGCAGCTCGCCGCACAGCACGGCATACTCTTCCAGGCCGTCGCCGGCAAGCGCTTCAAGATCGATGGAAGCCTTGTGGTCGTTCAACTGCCGCACCAGATACGCTCGATGCGCAATGGTGGTCCAGCCAAGCAAAGGGTCGGACTGCAACTGCATGGCGCGCTGTCCCTCTGCCACTGCCTGGCCGTGATGCGCAGTTGTCGACGGTGCCGGCAGATAGGAGGCGTAGGCAGAGCCGGGTTCCTCCTTGAACTGCAGGAAGAGTGGATCGTTCGCGCCATTGCCTTCGAGATAGACAAGATAGTCACGCAGCCCAACGCTGCCGGTGCCCACCACCTTGAAGGCCACATCGACTGGCCGGTATTGATCGAGGAGGTGGCGGCGCTCCGGCAGCAGGCTCTCGCGATACTGCACCATGCTGGCGATCACGGCGCGCGCCTGGGCGGGTGGAATGTGGGTCACGAGCGGTGGGCTTTCCTTGAAGCGCCGGGGGGGATGGCCGCCCTGCTTTGTCTCAGCGGGCCTCTCTGTCAATCGGTCCAGCGTGTTCAGTGGCGTCTCGCGCTCGGCCTTGTGCAACGCGTTGGACGCTGGCGTGACCCGCTCCAGCCGATGCACCTGATAACGCGCCATCTCCAGCACCGGCATACGCGTTAGCGCAGCAGCGAGCTTGCGATAACTGGCGGAGAGTGCATGGACAGCTCCGGCACATGCAGCATTCTTCTGTCCCCGCTCGCGGCCGGCCAGCACCAGGCTGGTGGCCATGCGCTTCAAGTCCCACTCGAAGGGCGCGAAGCAGGTCTCGTCGAAGTCGTTGATGTCGAAGATCAGCCGTCCATCCGGAGCGGCGTAGGCGCCCAGGTTGCGTACGTGCGCGTCGCCGCAGATCTGTGACAGGATGCCGGTGTTGGGCAGGGTCGCCAGGTCGGCAGCCATTACGGGAACCGCGCCGCGGAAGAAGCCGAAGGGCGAGGCCAGCATGCGCTCATACTTCAGCGCGACGAAAGCGGGAATGCGGCCACGCATGGATTGGCGAATGATGGCGGCAGGCGAAGGCCGTGTGGATGCAGGACGCCAATGCGCATGGTCCTGCCGACGCATCTGCTTTCTACGCGACTGCCCCAGTTCCAGACGCTCTGCCGGAGAAAGGAAGGCTGCCATATCTGCCGACCATACAACATGCGGCAATCTGAGGTCCTGGGTGCGTGAAAGCACCTGCAGGGCCGGGATACATTAACGGCATTGTCATCCCGATTGGAGCGGCAATGCCGCGCAGTGGAGGGATCTGCTTTCCATGACCTCAGCACCGATCTGCCCGTAACGGATCTCTCCACTCCGCTTAGCTCCGGTCGAGATGACAGATGGATAGACGAGTCTCAGGCCTGGTGCGTGATCTGCTGCATCACCTGCTCGCGCTCCTGTTCCGTCAGCGCGGGCATGGCGCCGGCGTGCGAGGCCACCCACGCGCCCCAGCGGTTGCCGGCCGCGTTCAGCCGGGTCAGCGGCGCGCCCTGCAGGTAGAAGTGAGTCAGCGCTGCGGTGAAGGCATCGCCCGCGCCCACCGCATCGACCACGGTGGCGGGATAGCCGGAGTGCCGGTCCACTTCCCGGCGCGTCACCAGCAGACTGCCCTGGCCTCCCATGGTGATGGCGATCAGTTGCACCGGGAACTGATCGACGATCTGCCGCGCGCCGGAGAGCAACAACTCCGGCGAGGTACCCGGGCTGTCCGGGAAGCCGAGCAGCGAGAGCACCTGCGGCATCTCGTCGGCATTCAGCTTGAAGATGGTCGCGAGCTCGAGTGAGCGCTCGACGATCTCCGCGGTGAAGAACGGTGCGCGCAGGTTCACATCGAAGATACGCACGCACTCCTTGCGGGTTTCGTGCAGAAAGCTCTCAATCGTACGGCGCGAAGCAGCAGAGCGCTGCGCCAGCGTGCCGAAGCAGACTGCGTCACAACGCTGGGCCAAGGCCAGCCATTGCGGTGTGAACTCCAGGAAGTCCCAGGCCACCGGCTCGTGGATAGTGTATTGAGGCTGGCCTTGCTCCAATTCAACGGTAACGGTACTGGTGACGCGGCTTACGTCTTCCTGGATGTACCGCGTGGCTACCGGCGTGCGCGACAGCAGGACCAGTGCTTCACGGCCCAGCTGGTCTGTGCCGAGGCGCGTGGCAATCGCGGCATCATTGCCCAGCCGCGCTGCCATTACGGCAAAGTTCGAAACTGCGCCGCCCAGCTGTGCTCCTTCGGGCAGCATGTCCCACAACAACTCTCCCAGACCCACGACGCACTTGGCACGACTCATCCCATCCTCCTTCGGACGCTGGACGAATGGTTGCGGGAAAACAGCGCGCCGATGACGCCGGCGATTGGAGCGGACCCGCTGAGATGAACCGTCTGTCTGTTTGCCGAATGTGATCCGGCGTTCGTCGATTGAGTTGGAGGTTGCCGATGCATGATCACTCCGGAGGCGACAGCGATGCTGATGGAAGGCACTGGCCGCGCGCCACCAGAGCGTAACACGCACCGAGCTTACGCGAATGCTGCTTCGCATTACGCTTGCTTCTGCCTGAGAGAGTGACTGCGCGGATTTGCATGCTCGCTCACGTATGGTAGCCTTCGATGCCGGAAGCGATGCGGATGCGTGGCGCTTCCGTGGGGGAGAGCGAGTATGCAAGCGAACAGGACGCGGCCAACCGGGACTCAGGCAAACACGACAACAGCAAGAAGGGCGATGGTTGCGGCGCTGCTGGGCCTGACCCTCGCGGCAGGCTATCCGGCGAAGGCGGTCCCCAAGCAGCCGAAGAAAGCAGAACCGATTGCTGCGGG
>JBBRLT010000066.1:0-19919 GCA_038231235.1 Terriglobales bacterium | reverse complement strand
GGGGAGACACTGTGCATTCTGGGGCGCTCCGGAGTCGGCAAGTCCGTATCCCTGCAGCAGATCATGGGCTTCCTGAAGCCGGACAAAGGAAGCATCTTCGTCGCCGGGGAGGACATTACCCACTTCACCGACCAGCAGATGGACGAAGTGCGCAAGAAGGTGACCATGGTCTTTCAGAGCGGGGCACTTTTCGACTCGCTTAGTGTCGGTGAGAATGTGGCCTTCCCGCTGCGCGAGCGCAAGGAACTGGAGGAGGACCAGATACAGAAGATCGTCAACGGACTGCTCGATATGGTGGGCGTCTCCGGGATGGCGGCGTTGCTGCCGTCCGATCTGTCGACTGGGATGAAGCGCTCCGTGGCCATCGCACGCGCGATGGCGTCGCAGCCGCAGGCGATCCTTTACGACGAGCCCACGACCATGGTGGACCCGATGATCGGCAGGCTGCTGGGCGATTTGATCCAAAAACTAAAGACACAGCTGCTGCTGACCAGTGTCGTGGTGACCCACGATATGCGCTTTGCAGAGCGGCTGGCCGACCACGTCGTCTTTCTGCACCAGGCGAAGGTCCTTTTCTTCGGGACGATGGAGGAGATGAAGCAGAGTGACGATGAAATCCTTCGCCAGTTTCTTGAACTGGATGCACTCGTCCTGCCACAGGTTTGAACCACAGATAACACCTTAGTTGCAGTACGGGTCTTTCATGGATTGTGCAACTATGCCGAATGGGTTCCCAAGTGTTGTTCAGGCGGCTGGGTGCAGAATTCATCGGCACCGCCGGTCGTGGCGAGCGGGTGATTACAGCACGTAGCGGAGTGGGTTCCCCGGTGCCAACAATCGCGACCTGGGTAGCAGAACTCTACCAACGATGCGCAGGTCCCGATGCTAGACTGAGGTCGCCTCTGGGGAACACTGTGCGCCAGCTTCGCTGGCCTCGCCGCATGTGGGAAGCTCTTAGAATTCGACTGATCCGTCCATCCGGGAGCGGCCCCTCCCGATCCAACACAAACTTGACTCTTTGCTACGGCACGGATTCACTGAATTTCCCAACGGCGGCGGACTCCGCCTACATCGGCAATGCTTAGGCGACACCCTCGCAAGCATCACAGAACAGGCGAACACGCACTATGAGCACCCCAGAATTTATCCGGCACATGCAGATGATGGAGGGCAGTCCCAAGGAGGGTACCTCCGCACGTGCCAAAGGCAGAATGAAGGTCTGGACGAATTCCGTTCGCGTGCCCTTCTTGCTGGCGCTCGCGGATATCTTCTGCGTGCTTACTGCCGCGGTCCTTTCGGTGCGCGTGTATCTGGGCGCGTTCATCGGACAGCGGAGGCTGGTCCAGACGCAGGAAATGTTCTCGCATCGTCCGGCGCTCACACTTTTCTATCTGGGCTGGTTCATGCTGGCGCTGGTTCTGGTCAGCCGCCGCATGCACCTGTATGCACCGATCCAGTTGCGCAACACGCTGCACGATCAGCGGCTCACCATTCAGGCTTGCTTCACGGCAGGACTATTCCTGTCGGGCGCGTTGTATTTCGCCCGCGGTGAGGTTATCTCCCGCGGTGTGGTGCTGCTGACGCTCATGTTCACTACGCTGCTGATCTGCACGCGGCGGCTGGTATGGCGCGCGATCGTATACCGGCGCTACGAGCGCGGGGTGGAGACGCGCAACATTCTGGTAGTGGGCACCGGTCGCGTCGGTCAGGCACTGCGTCATCACATCGAGAACATTCGTCACCTCGGCTATACCTTCAAGGGCTATGTGCATGTGCCCGGCCTCGATTCCGAGCTGGCCGCCAATAGCAGTGAAGTGCTGGGCACGATCGATGAAGTGCTGGAGCTAGCCCGGCTGCACTTCGTCGACGAGATATTTCTCTCTGCTCCCTGCGAGCGTGGATTGGTGAAGCGGCTGGTGGAGAATGCCCGCGAGGCAAGCGTGGACATCCGCGTTGTCCCTGATCTTTACGACGGACTCGCCTGGAATAGCCCGGTGGAATATATCGGGAACTTCCCCACGATTCCGCTGCACCGCGGCGAAGCCCCGGTGGTGGGCATGATGATGAAGCGCATGCTGGATATTGTCTTGTCCAGCCTGGCACTGGTGTTGCTGGCGCCACTCATGGCGGTCATCGCGATTGCAGTGCGCTATGACTCCGAAGGACCAGTCTTCTATGGCTCGGAGCGGATCGGCAAGAAGGGTCGCGTCTTTCGCTGTCTCAAGTTCCGGACCATGGTGCGGGACGCAGAATGGCGCCGTGCGGAGGTTCAGGACATGAACGAGCGCGATTCGGTGCTGTTCAAGGTCACCAACGACCCGCGCATCACCGCTCTGGGTAAATTGCTGCGGAAGTATTCGCTGGATGAAATGCCGCAGCTCATCAATGTGCTGCGTGGGGACATGAGCCTGGTGGGTCCGCGGCCGCCCATTGCCAGCGAAGTGAAGCGCTACCAGTTGAACCACCTGCGCCGCCTCGACGTTGTCCCCGGCATCACCGGCCTGTGGCAGGTGCAGGCGCGTCAGGATCCTTCGTTTGACAGCTACATCTCACTCGATACCGCATACATCGAGAACTGGAGTCTATGGCTGGATATCAAGATCCTTGTCCGCACCTTCGCGGTTGTGGTGGGCGGCACCGGGGCCTGATCCTGCGCGAGCGTGATTCGAGGTCAGCCGCACAGGCTGGCCTTTTCGCATCTGTTTCTTCGATACACTTGAAGGGTGAAGATTGCGCTGGCGCAGATCGATCCTACGGTCGCGGACTTCGAAGGCAACATAGCAAGGATTCTGCACTACGTACGTGAGGCCGAGGCACGGGGAGCGGAGTTGGTGTTGTTCCCGGAGCTGTGCGTCTGCGGCTATCCCACTGGGGATTTTCTGGAGAAGCCCTCATTCATCAAGCGCGCCGGCGATGCGCTGGAGCGGATTGCGCGGGAGGCGACCGGCGGCCGGAAGATCTCTGTGATTTGTGGCTGCGTGGTGCCTTCGCCTCTGGGAGCCGGCAAGCGGATCAGCAACGCCGCCGTCCTGATGCAGGACGGTGAGATCGTCTTCACCCAGCGCAAGCGCCTGCTGCCTTACTACGACGTCTTCGATGAGCAGCGCTACTTCGCCCCGGCAGAGCAGCAGGAAGTGGTGAAGATCGGCACAGAGACAGTTGCGCTTACCATCTGCGAGGATGCTTGGAATGACAAGGGCTACTGGAAGCAGCGGCTCTACAGCGTCGATCCGGTAGAGGACCTGGTGCGCCAGGGAGCGTCGCTGATTCTGAACATCTCTGCCTCACCCTTCTGGCAGGGGAAGCGGGAGCAGCGTGCAGAGATGCTGGCAGCGGCTGCGCGGCATCACCGTTTGCCCATCCTGATGGTGAACCAGGTGGGCGGCAACGACAGCCTGATCTTTGACGGCACCAGTCTGGCATTGAACGGCCGTGGAGAGACGATCGCGGTGGGACGATCCTTCGCCGAGGACCTGGTGATGGTGGACACCGCCGCAGGCGCGGGCGAGGTACGGCACACCGTCGATGGCAATGACGCAGCCACCTACGCAGCGCTGGTGCTGGGCACGCGCGACTACGTGCGCAAATGCGGATTCCGCCAGGTACTGGTGGGGCTGAGCGGGGGCATCGACTCGGCGCTGGTGGCTGCCATCGCAGTCGATGCGCTGGGCGCGGAGAATGTGATTGGCGTCGGCATGCCAAGCCCCTATTCATCGCACGGGTCCATCGATGACAGCCGGTCGCTGGCGCAGAACCTGGGAATACGCTATGAGGTGATCCGCATCGATGGCATCTTCAGCCAGTTTGACGCCGCGCTGCAGCCGCTGTTCGCCGGGCGTGCGCCAGACCTGACAGAAGAGAACATCCAGTCTCGCATTCGTGGAACGCTGCTGATGGCGCTCTCCAACAAGCTGGGCGCGCTGGTGCTGACGACGGGAAATAAATCGGAGATGGCAGTGGGCTACTGCACCTTGTACGGCGATATGGTGGGCGCGCTGGCCGTTATCGGGGACCTGGTGAAGACGCGGGTTTATGCGCTTTCCCGTTACGTGAACCGCGAGCGCGAGGTGATTCCGGCGAGCATCCTGCACAAGCCGCCATCGGCGGAGCTGCGGCCCGGCCAGCTGGATACGGATTCGCTGCCCCCTTACGATGTGCTGGATCCGCTGGTGGAGGCCTTCGTGGAGCGCTACATGCCCATGCAGGCCATTGCCGAACAGCAAGGGCTGGACCTGGCCCTGGTGCAGAAGATCGTCAAGCTGATTGAGCAGAGTGAATACAAGCGGCAACAGGCGGCGCCGGTATTGAAGGTGACCGCGAAGTCGTTTGGCAGTGGACGGCGGTTCCCCATCGCCGTGAAGGTGCAGGTCTAGCAAGACAGCCAATACGAGCGTGGGAGAGGGAAACGATGGATATGGGATGGGACAGAGGGATGGGAGCGGCACTGCTATATGTAACAACGATGACGACCTTTGCATGGGGACAGGCAGCCAGCCCCGATGCTCCGCAGGCCCAGGCACCGGTCCAGACGCAGGCGCAGGCACCGGCGCAACCGGGCGCACCGGCTCAACTGCCACCTATGCCCGCGCCCGACCCGGCCAACTTCACTGCGAGTACGCCGGCCAGGGAGACCATCAACGACTTCCTGAAGCAGAGCTGGGGTTACAACGCGAACCGGATCTGGCAGGTCCAGGCTATCCAGGCCACACGTGTCCCGGGCTTGAGCCGCGTCACCGTGCTGGTGGAAGAGAAGGGCGGGCAGCAGCAACAGCCATCTGCGTTGACGTTTCTGGTGCTGCCGGATGGCAAGAACCTGATTGCGAACGACGAGGTGATGCCGTTCGGTTCCCATCCCTATGAGGAATACCGGCAGAGGCTAAGGCAGGATGCAAAGGCTCCCTCACGCGGCCCGGCCAATGCGCCTCTGCTGCTGGTGGAGTTTGCGGACTTCCAGTGTCCGCACTGCAAGGAGGCGCAGCCCACGGTAGAGCGGCTGTTGCAGGATTTTCCCGACGCACACTTTATCGCGCAGCCCTTTCCCCTGCGGAATGTGCACAGCGAGGCAGAAAAGGCCGCAGAGGAAGGGGTATGCGTTGCGAACCTGGGTGGCAACGAGGCGTACTTCAAATTCTCTGACGCGATCTATACCAACCAGGCTTCGCTGACGCCGGAGGGGTCTGCCCAGGCGCTGGCCTCTGCCGTGACGGCTGCGGGTGTCGACCCCGCAAAGGTGAAGACCTGTCTGGGCCAGCCTGAGACGAAGGCGGCGGTGGACGCCTCGCTGAAGCTGGGTGAAAGCATCGGCGTGAACGCGACGCCTACGCTCCATGTCAACGGCCGGGCGCTGCCCTCCTTCCCCAGCATCCCTTACGACACGCTGAAGCAGATCATCCGCTACCAGATGCAGATCGACGGTATAGCCGCGAAGTAGCCGACGCCGCGTTTGCTACTGATGCTTGGGGATGGCGACCACCTGGCTGGCGGCGGCTGGATGCGACTGGCGCACGATGTGGGGCGTGATCAGGATGATGAGTTCGCTATCGCTCTTCTGTACGTCCCTGTCGGTGGTCGAGCGCAGCCCGGGAATCTCACTCAGTCCGGGCACGCCGGTGATCGCGCGCGCCTCCTGGGTGGTGAGATTGCTGGACACCAGGCTGGTCTCGCCATCCAGCAGATCGACATTCGCCGTGAACTGGCGATTGGTCAGCACCGGGATGTTGTTGACGGAAGATCCGCCCAGCGCCTGCACCTTCAGCTCCAGCTTGAGCGAGACGGACTGATCGCGATGGATATGCGGCGTCGCCTTCAGCGAGACGCCCAGGTCCTGGTACTGGATCTGCGGGATGGCCTGCTGGGTGAGCGCAGTGGTGTTCAGCCCCAGCGCGGCTAACTGGCTGGAGAGTCCGGCAGTGTTGAGCCCCGGGATGTTGATACCAGAGCCGGTGAGGTTGGAGAAGCTGTTCTGCGTGATGGGATAACGCAGGCCAGCCATGAAGGTCCCACTCTCCATATCCTGCACGCGCAGTTGCACCTGGTCGATGGCGCGGCTGTCACTGGTGTTCAGCGACAGGTTGATCTGCGGGCTGCCCAGGGTCAAGCCGGTCTCTGTGATGCCACCGCCAAAGACGACGAAGGGCTGGCTGAGGATGGAGTTCTGGATCTGCCCGGAGGCAAGCAGAATGGCCGCGATTGCGGTGAGGTCGTTGGCATTCGCCAGGCCACTTGAAACGATCTGGTTGATCAGATCCTGATTGCCATGCAGTACAGACTGGATTTCTGTCTGCAGATTGAAGGCGTTGAATTGTTGCGGCAGCACCACGCCTGCATTCAAAGTGCGGGTGCGGGCTATTTCATAGACGCGTACCTCCAGCAGCACCTGGCTGTGGCCGTTCAGCATGTCCGCGAGTGTGTGGTTCAGCGCGGACAGCTTTCCGGCGGGCGCGCGCACGGTAATGGTTCCCTCTGCCGGCTGCACTGCTGCCTGGGTCACATCCAGAACAGTGCGAGCAACGTTGCCGACATCGTTGATCTCCGTGTTGTTGAGGCCGGGCAGATAGACCGTCTCCTCAAGCAGCCGCTCGAAGTTGGTGCGGTTTTCCTTGGTGTCGAGCGCCACCAGCACGCGATGCGGATCCAGCGCCACGAAGAAGGTGTTGGTCTGCAATTGAAGCAGCTGCTGCGCTTGTTTGAAGTCCACGTCTTCGGCATCGAACCGGACTGGCTGGGTCTTCACGCTGGCGTCGAAGGATGGAGTGATGCCATAGGCAGAGAGCACCTCCCTCAGCAGGGTCTGTCCATCGGCTCGCACATGGAAGCTGCGTTTGCCGGGGAGGGGGGCAAGCTGGATCGCCTCTGCGATGGTGGAGGAGATGTCGTCGGCTGCAGCAGGAGCGGCTGCGGGCTGCGCCAGTTCGCCGATATGCTGCGACACCATGGGGTTCTGCGGGTCCAGCTCGAGCGCCTCGGCCAGCCGCGCCCGCGTTACCTCCGTCTTGTCCAGAATGCGCGCCTTCTCCGCCTGCTGTACCAGGTCGGTGACGAAGTGAGCCTTCGCGACAGCGGCTGCCGTCTGGTAGTCGCGGTTCTCTGGATCAAGGCTGGCTGCCTGGGTAAAGGCTGCATAGGCTGCGCGTGTATCGCGAGCTTCAATCTCATGCGCACCCTTTAAATACGCCTTCTCTGCACTGCGCCGCTGATGGACCGTCGCCGTGGCCGGCGCAGCCGCCGAGCCGGATACTGGCTCCTGCGCTTGCGCGATCACTGGCAGCAAAAGCAGGGCAAGCGTGGCTGCGCGCAGCAGGGAAGCAGTCATGCAGCCTCCTCTGCCAGCAACAGGGCGCTTAGATTTTCCGCGCATACATCCGGCGCGTAGGCCAGTAGTTGATCGAAGCTGGTGTGACCCGTAGCGACGGCGATGACTGGAATGTCGTTGGCACGGGCGGCAGCAATATCAGCAGGTGTATCGCCCACCACGATCAGCGAAGCATCATGGTGTGAAAGGGCCCGCGCCTGTGTGGCGGCGGCAGCGATCATTGCCGCGCGTTCTTCGTGCGCGTCGCTGAAGCCGCCGAAGCGGAACCATTCGCGCAGACCGGCGTGGTCCAGTTTCAGCCAGCCAATGGCCTCCAGGTTGCCGGTAGCCACGCCCAGCAGCTTGCCCGCCTCAGCCAGTCGAGCGAGCGTCTCCACTACGCCCGGCATCACGCGGATCTGCATCTGTGCTGCATCGCGGGCGACCGCGGCTGCAATGGAATCCAGCAGGCGCACCTGGTGTGGACGCCACACCTCTTCCGCTATGCCAGCGGCGGCAAAGGCATCGCGCAGGATGCGCGGGTCGGTGCTGCCCTGCACCGAGATCGCCTCCAGCGATAGGGAGTGGCCCAGCACCTCGACGCAGGCCTTCGAGAAGGCGTGATAGTGCACGCGTCCAGGGTCGCGGAGCAGGGTCCCATCGATGTCGAAGAGGTACGCGTCGTACTGTGTCCAGCGCACGCCCTCGCGCCAGGCGACGCGGCCGTGCGCTGTGGTGCAACAGCGGTAGTGCGCCGCCGTGGGGAGCGTGGTGGCAGGGTTCTGCGTGGTGACAGAATTCTGCGAAGCGACTGAATTCCGAACAGCGACTGAATTCCGAAAAGCAACTGGGGACTGCGGCACGGAATCTTTCCGGGCGGTGCGCCCTGCTGTGGGTGACGCGAGTCCTCGTCAGCCCTGCGAGCGCATCACCTGTTTTGGCTGTTCCATGACTGGACGCACGGGACGCGGCGGACGTTTGAGTCCGTTGCGAATCTGCGCTGGATCCATGTTGAGCTCGGCGATGGTGCGGCTCAAGGTGTTGCGGTGCATGCCCAGCTCGCGTGCCGCCTTGCACTGATTGCCGCGATGCGCGGCCAGCACTTCGAGAATGAAGCGCTTCTTGAATTCGCGGATGGCTTCGTCGTAAGTGATACCGCCGGTATGCATCTGGCTGACCGGGCTGTCCAACTCGCGTTTCACGGAGTCCTCTTTCTTTTCGGTTGCGGACCGATTCTCGTGGCGGTCTCTTGCTGCTGTGCTCTTACTGCTGGCCTGGCCTTAGAGCTTCACTCTGTCCAGCCTGTTCCAGGCGATGCAATCCGCTCTGAATTCTAACCCCAAGTTCACGTGGCAGCACAGCAGCACTTCCCTGTGCCCCCGGCATGAAGTATGCCACCAGTTGCGACTGTTCGAGCCATGGCTGATGCGGGAAAAATGCTAGCAGTGCCGCAACCGCCAACGCTACCAGCACATAACCCTTTACCAGGCCGAACGCGCCACCGGCAAGGCGGTCTGCCCAACCCAGTCCCACGCGCCGGAGCATCCAGCGTAGCATCCGTCCCACCATTCCGGCGGCCAACATGACGGCCAGCGCCACTAGAAGAAAGGCGAGGGCGTGGGACGCCGAGGCTCCGTGCACCAGTCGCTCCACCCAGGGCGCGACCTGAAGATAATACTGGCCGGCCAGGATGACGCCACCCACCAGGCCTGCCAGCGCGCAGATCTCCACCAGGAAACCCTGAAGGAAGGCGACCAGCACGGAGGCGGCGAGCACGGCCAGAATGGCCCAGTCTATCGGCGCCAGCGTGCCCATCGCCAGGCCGTTCAGTTCAGGTCCAGTTCCCGGCCAGTCAACAGCCGGTAGGCGTCCAGGTACTTGCGCTGTGTCTTCATCACGACCTCTTCCGGCAGGGCCGGGGCAGGTGCCTGCTTGTTCCAGCGAATCTGCTCCAGATAGTCGCGCACGAATTGCTTGTCGAAGGAGGGCTGGGGGCCGCCGGGGGCATAGCCCTCGGCTGGCCAGTAGCGGGAGGAGTCTGGCGTCAGCACCTCATCAGCCAGCACGATGCCATTGCCGGTCACGCCGAATTCAAACTTGGTGTCGGCCAGGATCACGCCACGCCCTGCCGCATAGTGCGCCGCCCGCTCATAGATCGCGAGGCTCAGCGTTTCAAGCTTGTCGGCCGCGCTCTTGCCCACGCGCGCTGTCATGTCGGCGAAGGAGATGTTCTCGTCGTGCTCGCCCCCCAGGCTCTTCGACGCAGGCGTGAAGATGGGCTGGGGCAGCTTGTCAGACTCGCGCAGACCCTTCGGCAGCGGGATGCCGCAGATGGCGCCGGTGGCCTGGTAATCCTTCCAGCCGGAGCCGGAGAGATAGCCGCGCACCACGCACTCTACCGGGAACATTTGCGCGCGCTTCACCAGCATGGAGCGGCCGCGCAGGTGCGCGGTGTAGGGATGCAGCGCCTCGGGATACTTCTCCACGTCTGCCGTGATCAGGTGATTGGGTACCACATCGCGCAGCAGCTGGAACCAGAAGAGCGAGAGCTGGGTAAGGATCTTGCCCTTGCCGGGAATGCCGGTGGCCAGCACATGATCGAAGGCGGAGATGCGGTCAGTCGCAATCAGCAGCAGCGACTCGCCAACGGCATAAAGGTCGCGCACCTTGCCCCGCGCCAGCAGGGGAAGTGCGGAGAGATCGGTTTGAGTGAGTGTCTGCAAAGGGGTGTGTCTGGGTAGTTGACCATTCGATTCTGCGGACAGGTTTGGGCTTTGTCAACGCAAGTCGTTTCTGACATCGAGACGCGCAAGGGGTCGAGGTTCTGTTAAGCCTGAAATAGGCCTTTACTGTTCCAAGGCGACAAAGCGGCTAGAGTTTCAGCAGCAGCCTCGTCGAGCTCCTGCGGTCGGGCTATCCCAAGCCCGTAAATTGCGTAGCACATCACCGAGTGCAAATAGTTCAACAATATGTAGAGCACGGAATGCCCTGGATTCCCAAACTCATCCGTAGAAGCGCCAAATTCGAATAGTTGGCATTCGCCTGGCATGTAATTATCCAATGCCGGCTGCGAGCAGTGTACCCATTGGCACGTCTGAAAATAATCGACTGCGTACTGCTTTTCCTTGAAGGCGATATCGAAGGAAATGCCATCTAGGGGATGTATGAGGCTCTGTGCGTCCCAGGTAAAGGCGCGCAGCCGCGACCAGTGCATTTTAGCTTTTCTAGGATCACCAGTAAGTTTCCACTCTTGCGCATGCCTCTCGATTTCCGCGGCCTCGGTTTGACCGGAAAACTGATTGCGCGCATGGTACAACCAAACATTCTTGTACTCGAAGCTGAACAGCGCAAACTGCGCGGCACGATCCGCCTGGAGGGCTTGGTCAGAGGTAATATATCTCAGAATGAGCGCGCACTCCACGACGGAGCGACTGAGCCCATACGCTTCATCAGCTTGGCCCGCCTTGAGCAAAGTGATACAAGATTTAGCCAGGGCAACCGCCTTCGACATCATCGCGGCGGCAACGCTATCGAACGGATAGCGGTGAAGGACGCGTGGATAGAAGCCGATTCCCTCGACACTTGCAACTACCCGGCCTATGTAATGCTCAATTTTTGCTAATTCTTCAAGATCGTTCATCTTCGGCTCTCAACACCCATTATCCGCGGTGGCTTTCCTCCATGCGATCGCATCTATGAGAGTTCAGAAGCTGAACTTGGCGGCCAGCTGAATGCCGCGTGGCGCTCCTCCGCCGAGGAAGGGATTGCCCAGGCCCACATCGCCCGTGGCAGTGATGGCGTAGCTGCCCTGGCTGACCTCCTGGTTGCCGGCCTGGGTGAAGCCGTTCTGCGCTGCGTCTGCGATGAAGTTGGGCAGCAGCGGGCTGGCGAAGTTGGGATGGTTGACGATGTTGAAGAACTCTGCCCGCAGCTCCAGCGCAAGCCGCTCGCTCAATTTCGTGTTCTTGTGCAGCGCCAGATCCCAGTTCTTATAGGGGAGGCCGCGCAACGAGTTGCGGCCCAGCGATCCAAAGTGGCGAGAACCGGGCACGCAGTCCTGCGCTGTTCCTGTCGTGCCGTTCGCCAGCGCAAACGGCGTGAGCGTGCAGGGAATGGCGAAGGAGCTGAGGTTGAGGAAATTGGTTGGGTTCTTTGAATACTTCGGACGACTGACGATGTCTGGCCGGTCGAAGCCTTCGCCGCTGCCGCTGAAGTCGTCCTCGAAGTTGTAGTTCAGGTTGAAGGGCTGTCCATCCTGCAAGGTGACGGTGCTGTCCAGGCCCCAGCCATTGCTGAGCAGAGCGAGGCGTCCCTTCCTGTTCGGAAGTTGATAGCCGAAGATCCAGGTGAAGCGGTTGCGCACGTCGAAGTTCGAGTTCGCATACTCTGCTCCGGGACGCGTGCTGTCATTGGGCTGCGCGGCGTTCGGAACAAAGTCCTCGCTATCGCTTGCGGTATCCAGGGAGTGCGACCAGGAGTAGTTCACGATGGTCGTAATGCCGTGCAGGTCGTTGATGCGGAGGCTGGGCTGTAACGCGTTGTAACCAGACTTGGCGGTGGTCTCTTCCTGGTTGATGTAGAAGGCGCCGTAGGGATTGTTGGCGTAGGTTCTGCTGGCCGAGTTGTAACTGGGGATACAGCCCGGGCCGCCACTGGGAAAGCAGGGAAGCGCGGCGCCAGAGGCTGGGTCGGTGTAGGTAGTCGCCTGCGCGAAGGCGATATCTGTAGCCGTGATGATGGCCTGATTTGGTTGATTGATATCGCGGAAGCGCAGCAGGTGGCGGCCCACCGAACCGACATAGACAATCTGCGCAAGGACGCGGGGAGAGAGCTGCTGTTGCACATTCAGATTGAAGTTGAGCGCGTAGGGCGTGGGGACGTGCCGGGCAACCGTGAAGATGTCGCCTGCGGGCGTGGAGGATGGAGCGTTGAACGCCGGCTGGCCCGGCTGCAGCGGGCCACCAACAGCGGTGGTGGAGAAGATCGGAGCAGGGCCGAACGGGTTGTAGGCAGGGCCCGGATCGAAGGAGCTGTTGTACGGCAGGTGGGAGAGAAAGACATCCTGCGAGAAGGAATCGAAGAAGACGCCGAAGCCACTGCGGATCACGGTCTTCCCTTTGCCGAATGGATCCCAGGAGGCGCTGACGCGCGGCGCGAAATTCTTATAGTTCGGCTCGTAGAGGCGGCCCAGGCCGGTCTGCCCCACCTGGGTAAGAGTCAGAGTCGCGCCGGCCGGATCGAAGCTGGTGGCGTTGCTGAGCAGGTTGTTCTTTTCATGGAAGATGCCGAAGTAATCCCACCGCATACCGTAATTCAGCGTCAGGTGCGGGAAGACGCGATAGCTGTCCTGGACATACACTCCGTGGCTGTTCTGATAGCTGTGGCGGATGGAGGCGCCCTGGGACTGGCTGCCTGACGCGACATTGCCGGTGAGGAAGTCATCCAGCGAGGCGAAGTTGAGCCGTCCGCGAAAGTTGGTGCCGAGGAACTGCGTGATGCTGGTGCGACGGTACTCGTAGCCAAACTTGACGGCATGTTTGCCCAGCGTCCAGGAGTAGTTATCCAGCGCCTGCCAGTTGGTGTCGAAGCGCTGGCGTGGATCAGACCGGCTGGAGCCGATGGAAGCGAAGCCGCTGACCGTAATGAAGGGAAGCCCCTGGTCTGCGAAGCCGGTGCCCGTGTCCAGCCCAATAGAGCTGGGCCGGAAGCTGCGGTCCTGGGGAAAGAAGCCTTCCGCAAAGCGATTCCAGCCCATACGCAGCTCATTGACTCTGGTTGCGCCGAGCACCGACACGTAGGAGAGGGAGACGAGCTGCACTCGGGTGGGCGTGAATGTGTTGAAGCCGGGCAGCACGCCGCCACCGGAGAGAGCGAGTGGAAAGCTCTGCGTGCTGTCTCCGTAGAAGTAGCGGCCGGTGAGCAGATTCTTGGAGTCGAAATTGTGGTCAACCTTGGCGATCAGGCTGGTGATGTTGTTGCTGGAGGGAGCAATCACATCCGCATTGAGGCCGGAGGTGGCGCCAGCAATATTCGGTGCAGGCCAGGGGTTGCGGCGCAGCAGCGCGACGATGACGGGATTCGTGGCGGTTGCCAGCAATGCAGGATCGGGCACGCTGGCCTGGCTTACCGTGCCCACGCTTTCGCGCTGGCCTTCGTAATCGAAGAAGAAGAACGTTCTGTCGCGCACGATCGGACCACCGATGGAGGCGCCGAACTGGTTGTTGTGAAACGGTGCCTGGGTCTGGCCGGCGGGATTGAAGTAGTTGCGCGCATCCAGGGCGTTGTTGCGAAAGTACTCTGCACCGGTGCCGTGGAAGGCATTGGTACCGCTCTTGGTGACGATGTTGATGATGCCGCCGGCGCTGCGGCCATATTCGGGCTCGAAGTTCGAGAGCACGCTCAGCTCAGAGACTGCATCGATGGGCAGGATGGTGGCGGGCGCGCCGAAGACGCCTGGCTCATTGATTGCGGGGTCGTTGCGGAAGCCGTCGTTCTCGTCGGTGCCGTCGAGCAGGAAGTTATTGGAACGGCCGCGCGCGCCATTCACAGAGAAGGGTCCGAAGGAACCGGGAGAATCGCTGATCTGATCCGGCGAGCCGGTGACGCCCGGGGTGAGATAGATGAGCTTGGTGTAGTCCCGCCCATTGACGGGAAGGCTCTTGATGTCATCGTTGGTAAGGGTTGCGCCCAGCGTGTCGGAGGTGGTCTCCACCTGCAGCGCTTGCGCAGTCACAGTGACAGACTGGTTGAGCGCGCCCGTCTTCAGCACCACGGGCACAGACGACTGCCCGGCAACACTGACGTTCACGCCCTCGGCCACGAAAGTGTTGAAGCCTTCGTGGGTGACCTTGACTCGATAGCGGCCGATGGGCAGTTCCGGCGCATTGAAGTCACCCACCTCATTGCTCTTCACCGTGCGGGCGATGCCGGTATCCATGTTCGTCACGACGACATCCGCACCGGGCACGACAGCTCCGTTCGAGTCGGTGACCGTGCCCAGCAGGGTTCCGCGGAAGGTCTGCGCCTGGAGTGCGATGCCTGGCATGAGACAGCAGACGAAAAGAAGGAGGGATGAAAACAAGCGCATACGCGGGCTCCTGAAAACGTGCTGACGCACGATCTGAAATTCCATTTTGTAATCGACTTCGCTGCGAAGACTCTACGCTCGGGGAGGCGCAACCGGAGGATATGCCAAATTGCGCAGACATACCACGGCTTATGGTGAAACTCGCTGGCGATGTGCTGGTGCCATCACTCTGTCATCCGGAGCTTCTCTTCGTTTCGATCAGGATGACTGCAGTTGTAAGCGCAGTCCGGTGCGCGATCAGGCATATGCGGGCATACGCCGCTCGGTCACTCGCTCCGGCGCGCGGTCGCCACTGCTCATACGTACGGAGACGATCTTCGAGACGCCCGGCTCCTGCATGGTGACGCCGTAGATCATGTCGACGGCGGTCATCATGCGCTTGGAGTGGGTGACCAGGACGAACTGTGTTTCCTTGGCCATGCTCTTGAGCATGTCGGCCAGGCGACCCACGTTGCTTTCGTCGAGTGGCGCATCGACCTCGTCCAGCACGCAGAAGGGGCTGGGCTGGTAGAGGAAGATGCCGACCAGCAGGGAGAGTGCGGTCAGCGCCTTCTCGCCGCCAGAGAGCAGCAGGACGTTCTGCAGCTTCTTGCCCGGCGGCGAAGCGACGATATCGATGCCGCTCTCCGCCACGTTTTCTTCATCGGTGAGCTTCATGAAGGCCTGGCCACCATTGAAGAGTCGACTGAAGGTGACGGAGAAGTTCTCATTGATGCGCGCGAAGGCCTCATCGAATTTGGTGCGCGAGATGGAGTCGATCTCCTTGATGGTGGACTGTGTGTTCTCGATGGAGTCGAGCAGGTCCTTGCGCTGGACCTCTAGGAAATTGTGGCGCCCTGCTGCCTCGGTGTACTCCTCAAGCGCCATCATGTTTACCGGGCCCATGGCTTCCAGACGCGCCTTCAGTCCACGGCAGGCCTCGTCCTCCGCAGCCAGCGCCTCGTCTTGCAGGCGGGTCATGTCCTGCACTGCGCGCAGTTCGGTGGCTTCGATGCCCAGGTCGCTGACGCAGGCGGCTTCCAGATGTTCGAGGCCGGCAGCCAGTTTGGCGGCCTGCGCGCTGCGGCTGCTGCGGGTTTCGCGGAGAGCGTCCGTCGCTGTGCGCAGCAGCTTCAATTGCTGCTCCGCTTCATGCAATGCGACCCGCAGCAGCCGGGCCTCTTCGGTCCACTGCGCAGTCTCAGCGGCAGCCTGCTGCTTCAGTTCGGTGAGTTGCTGCTGCTGTGTGGTCAGCGCTTCGTTCTCCGTGGTGCGCCGCTGCTGCTCGGCGGCGGCAGCGGCCAGTTGCTGCTCCAACTGCACGACGCGGCGGCCCAGGTCGGCATACATGCGGTCGATACGCGCGAAGGAGGCCTCCGCGCCGCGCTTGCGTTCTTCCAGGCCGGCCAGCTCTGCGACGGCCTGGGAGGCCGCCTGCTGCTGCGCCTCGCGCGCCTGGCGATGGCCGGCGAGTGCTGCCTCGAACTCGCGCTGCTGCGCCTCAGCAGTGGCGTGCTCTGCTTCCAGTCGCGTCACATCTTCGCGTTTATGCTCCATCTGCGTGGTGCGCGCCGCGCGCTGGTCGCGATTGCGTTCGCTGTCCAGCGCCCAGTCCTGCAGCCGCCGCTCCAGCCGCTTGCCCTCAGACTCCATCTGCCGCAGAGCCGCGCCCTGATTCGCGCTCTCGCGCTCCGCGGTGCGGCGCTCCTCGCTCCTGGCTTCGAGCAGCCGGTTCTTTTCGGTCAGTGTGTGCCCCAGCGCAGCTGCTGCGATCTCTGCCCGCGCCAGCTCGGTTTCTACGCCTTCGAGCTTCTTCTGGGTGTCGCGCAACTCACGCTTCAGCGCCAACGGCCCCTCGGCGCGCGGCTTGCCGCCGGTGACGGTGACGTTGTGGAAGCACTCGCCCGAAGGAGCGAGGAAGAAGGCGCGCGGGTTCTCCAACGCCAGCGAGCGAGCGATGGCGGTATCGGTGGTGACGTAGCCCTCGCGCAGCTTGGGCAGGATCGCTTCGAGCGAGTTGCCAAAGCCATCCAGCACGCGGATGCAGTCCTTCAATCGCACCACGCCCTCGCGGCCGGTCTGCGTGCCCACTGGTTCGGTCGCGGCGAAGGAGAACTTGGCCTGCGAGTCGTTGGGGTGGACGAGGAAGGTGGCTCTTCCGTCGACATCGCTCTTCAACAGACGCATGCCTTCGTCGGCCGCGTCCCAGCTTTTGACGACGATGTAGTTCAGCTCATCGCGCAGGTACTCGTCGACGACTGTTTCATACTGGCCATCCACTTCGAGAAAGTCGGCGAGTGTGCCGGCTGCGGCCAGACCGTTCGCACTGCCATTGCTGCGGAAGAGTTTCCGCACCGTATCGGTCGAGTAGCTGTGCTCGCGGATCAGCCCTTCGAGCGAGTTGCGGCGGCCGGTGAGCGTGGCCCGCTCGGCGCGCAGTTGATCGCCACGCCGACGGGTCTCTGCCTCTTCAGTGCGGCACTGCTCGATCTCGGCGCGCAGCGCAAGAATCTCCTGCTCCAGACGCGTCAGGCGCTCCGTGACCGACTCAAAATGCAGCGAGGCCTGGCCACGCTCCGCGCCCAGTGTTTCCATGTCGCGGCGGGCGGCAGCCATCTCTCCCGCCAGCCGCTCGGCTTCGCGATCCAGCGCGGCGAGGGACTCCTGTGCCTGATTGGCCTGGCTACGCGCGTTCGCTGCCTCTGCCAGCAACTGCATGCCGCGGCGACGCTCTGCTTCCAGGCGCTGTTCCGCATGGGCGACGGTCTGTGCGGCGTCGCGCGCTTGCTGCTGCAGTGCCTCGGCCTGCTGGCGGAAGCGCGCTGCCTCAGTCGCTGCTGTTTCGAGAAAGCTGCGGTGCTGCTCCCGTTCCGCGGTCAGTGCATCGATCTGCTGGCGTGCCTGCTCCAGCTCTGCCGTGCCTGCCGCCGAGCGGGAGGTTAGATCGGCGATGCGCTCGGCGTTGGCGTGCTGGCGGGTGCTGGCGCGCTCCAGATCCACGGCGGCCTGGTTGGCGCGGGCGCTGGCTTCCCTGGCACTGGCATCGAGCTGATAGCCGCGATCGACTGCGGCGGCATGCTCGGCATCGAGCGACTCGACCTGTGCGGCCGAGGCATCGATCTGCGTGCTGAGCGCCGCGATCTCACCGTTCAAAGCGGAGCGGCCGCCATCCATCTGGTGCAGGCGGCTGGCCAGCACGATGCGCAGGCGGCCGCGCAGTTCATCGCGCACGGCGCCGTAGCGCTCTGCCTTGGCTGCCTGCCGCTTCAGCGAATTCATCTGCCGCGCCACCTCTTCGAAGATGTCGTCGATGCGGGCGAGGTTCTGCTTGGCCTGCTCCAGGCGCAGTTCGGCCAGGCGCTTCCTGGTCTTGAAGCGGGTGATGCCGGCGGCCTCTTCGATGATGGCGCGGCGATCGTGTGGCTTCGAGCTGAGCAGTTGCCCGATACGCTCCTGCTCGATGATGGCGTAGCTCTCCGGGCCCAGGCCGGTGCCCATGAAGATGTCCTGGATATCGCGCAGGCGGCAGAGTTTGCCGTTCAGCAGGTATTCGCTCTCGCCGGAGCGGAACAGACGCCGCGTGACAGTGATTTCGCCGGCGCGCGCCGGGGTGCGCTGAAACTTGCGGCGGCGGATCTTGAGCACCACCGCACCATCGGCGGCGTGCTCGGCCTGCGGTTGGGGAGCAGCTTCTGCGTCTTCGCCGTCGATGATTGCTCCGGGCTGCGCCTCGGCGATGATCTCATCGGTCTCGGCGGCCAGGTCCTGACGATCGCTCTCCTCATCCCAGTCGCTCTTCGCTTCACTACTGGCGTCGAATGCTTCATCGGCAAGGTGGTTGAGCAGTGGGCCCTCGCCGTAAGCGTCGGGATCAATCAACGTCAGCGAAACCTCTGCCATGCCCAGCGGCTTGCGCTCGCGTGTGCCGGCGAAGATCACATCTTCCATCTTGGTGCCACGCAGGCTGCGTGCAGACTGCTCACCCAGCACCCAACTCACGGCGTCCAGGATGTTCGACTTGCCGCAGCCATTCGGACCGACGACTGCGGCCATGCCCTGACCGGGCAGCACCACTTCTGTGCGGTCGCAGAAGGACTTGAAGCCGAGGAGTTGAATCTTCTTGAGCTTGAGCATCGCGGGGGCACCCTCTTGCACAGCGGCGGCGGGCCAGTGGGGCCGGTTCGCCTCCATACTTCACTGAATCACAATCCTGACCTGAATGGTAGCGGCGCGACGGGGCCGATTCAACATGGATACCCCTACCTATTGTGGATAAGCCGGTCAAAAATTCCACTTATTGGGTGCGGCATGCGTTTCACCCCAACCTTGAGTCCCTGCGTGCGAATTTCACAAAAGTTCGGGGAAAGTTGGCTGGATGCATGGTTCTTCGAAGTGTTTTGCCGCACAGCAGCGAAGAGGAGGGACAACGCCATGCGGCCTGCATCGTACGAGTGACAGTGAGCCGGGCGCCGCGCGCAAGCGACGCAACTCCTCCCCTCACCGATGGAACGGGTCAAGCATGGATCGCCGGAAGCGGCTCTTCCTCTGGGCACTCTACGCGCTTGCAACAGTGCAGTTCGTGTGGTGCTACCTATGGCTGGTGCACCCCTACGTGCAAACGGTCTGGTATGAGCATGGCGAGGAGCGCATGCCGTTCCAGGGCCGTCTGCTGATGATGGCGCCCATGGTGTGGGCGCATACCAACGTGCCACTGCTGTGGCTCTCTACATCGCTGTCGCGTTACATCTACTGGTTTCCGCGCGTGGTCTCGCCCGAGGTGCTGGCGCAGGGAGCGATCAGCGTGGTATGCGTCGGCATCACGGGTGGGGTTGCCACACGGATCTATGCCTCTGCATCGCCGCGCGGACTGCTGACGGCGCTGATCTATCCGCTGGTGCTGGTGCTGTGCGTGGCCACCTACGTACTGCACACCATTCAGAACTTCCGCTTCATCTACGACCTGCCCAGCGTCGCGTTCTTCTCGCTTGCCATGTATGTGCTGTACTTCCGCAAGAGCCTGGCCTGGTTCGTCGCTATCTTTCTGGTGGCAACCATCAACCGCGAAACCACGCTGCTGCTGCTGGGATTCTTCCTACTGGACCGCGCGGTAGTGGGCGGCCGCCTAGTGTGGCAGCGCATGCTGGCGTGGTCCAGCCTGCGGGTAGTGCTGCCGCTGGCTGTCTACTGGGCCATCTGGCAGGTGGTGGTGCGGCATCTGTTCGCTGCCAACCGCTCCGAGTTCTACTCACGCGTGCCGCTGAACCTTACCTTCTTCGTGCAGCCGCAAGCGTGGCCGCAGTTGCTGGGCGGCTGCTGCTACCTGCTGCCCATCGTCGTCATCTTCCGCAAGGATCTGCGCGATGCCCGGCTGCGCGCATGGCTGTGGGTACTGCCGGCGTGGTTCGGATTCATGTTCGTGTACGGCATCCTGATCGAGACACGCATCTTCGGCGAGCTGATCCCTTACGTTGCGGTGGCGGGCGCGCTGATGGCGGAGAACGCGCTGGCACGCCGCCTGCAGCAGCCCGCAGTGCCTGCAGAACTGCCGGGGCCCGAGCAATG
>JBBRLT010000065.1:0-20349 GCA_038231235.1 Terriglobales bacterium | reverse complement strand
TGATTGGCAGCGAAGGGCTGGTGGGCGCGTTTCATCTGCTTGGCCCGCTGCCACCGCTGACCGAATGCTTCATGCAGATAGGCGGCACCGGCTATCGCATTCCCATGCCCGCGCTGCGCAAGGCCTTCCATGAGGTTGAAGAGATACGCAGTCGAGTCCTGGAGTTCATTCAGCAGCAGAGCCTGGTAGTCAACCAGGTGGCGGCCTGCAACAAGCTGCACGAAGCGGAGCCGCGCCTCGCCCGCTGGCTGCTGATGATGATGGATAGGATGAATAATCACCAGACAGTGAAGATCACGCAGGAGTTTGCCGCGCAGATGATCGGCACCCGCCGCACCACTGTTAATGGTGTGCTGAGCGTGATGCAGAAAGCCGGACTGCTGGAACACCAGCGGGGACAGATCACCGTTCCGAATCGAATGCGGCTGGAGGGCGCGGCCTGCGATTGCTACCCGATGATTCGCAGATCGCTCGAGCGACTCTACGGCGGGTCGCTCGAAAAACTCTACGCTTGACCGGCCACCATGGCACGAAGCGGCGCAACCACTTTTCGTGGCGCTGCTTCTGACTAGTGTGATTTCGACAGTTCCTATCCCCGCTCCACGTCTCCGTTTCTCAAACATAGTTCTTCTCGCCGCGATCCTCACCCTGCCGGTGCAGCTTCTGGCGCAGAATGGTGCCAATGTTTCAAAGGAAGATGACTGCGGCCCAGCCCACCTCAAGACCTGCCTCAAGGATGTCTTGAACGATCAGGCCGGCATCTTCACCAGTCCGCTTCGCATCAACAAGGGCGATCTGCCGTGGCTGCTGCCGCTGGCGGGTGCTACCGGGCTGGCCTTGGCCTACGATGAAGACGCTCTGCGCGAGGTGGGCCCGCCGGCCCACGGCCGTACATTGATCGACGTCGGGGATGCCGTCTCCGGCTTTGGCTCGCCGGAGGCGACGCTCGGCGAAGCAGGTGTACTGTATGCAATCGGCGCGGTGACGAAAGACCAGAAGCTGCGGCGGACCGGCATACTGGGCGTCGAAGCAATCGTCGATGTATCCATCGTCACCGAAGCCATCAAGCTGGCGACCAACCGGCAACGACCCAATCAGGGCGATGGAAGCGGCGACTTCTGGGCGGGCGGCGCCAGCAACTATTCGCTCGACAGCTCCTTTCCCTCCGGCCATACCTCCTCGAGCTGGGCACTGGCGCGGGTCGTGGCAAGCGAGTATCACGGCTGGTTGCCGAAGGTGGGCGCCTACAGCTTCGCCAGTCTGATCAGCGCCAACCGCATCACCAGCCGCAGCCACTTTCCCTCCGATGTCGTCGTAGGCAGCGCGCTGGGCTACCTGGTCGGCGGGTACGTGGTGCGTCACCACTCCGACGCATCGCAGCAGAGCAGCCTCGTCGTTCTTCCTGTCTATGACGGCAGTTCCCGCAGCTATGGCGTGGCCGTCTCATTCACCCCGCATACGCCACGCTGGCTGGGTAGCAGCCAATGACCTGGCCGACGCACCTGGACTCGCCAATCTTGACCCGGCTTTAGACTGAGGGTCGATGCGGACGATTCTGCTGTGTGTGAACGCGCGGCTCCTTCAGACCAGTGCCAAACGCCGGGTCGATGCAGTCCGGCAGGTCTTCCTCAACAGTGGATGTCGTGTCGAGTTGGTGGAGACCACGCCGTTCGCAGCAGGACCCTCACTCACCCGCGAGACACTGGCGAAACTCTCTCCGGATGCCGTGGTGGTATGCGGTGGCGATGGCACGGTGTTTGACGCCCTGCAGAGCGTCGCCGGAACCGGCATTGCGTTAGGTGTGATTCCGTTCGGAACAGGCAACATCCTGGCGCAGAACCTGCACATCCGCGGATCCGCGGCTTCGATTGCTGCTGCGTTGTTGAACGCGGAGGTGCGCACCGTCCGCCTGGGCGCTATAACGCTGTCCGGAGCAGAACCGGCAAGACACTACTTCCTATGCGCAGCCGGCGTGGGACCGCACGCTGCCGTGCTGCAGGTGGCCTCGCAGCGGACGAAACAGCTCGCCGGCAAAGGCGCCTATTGGGCGGGAGGCATATGGGCCTGGTTGAGCCAGCCGCCGGTGCCCTTCGAAGCAGAGGTCACCGACAGCGCCGGCGTCACCTCCGCGTGGCGCGTTTGCGAGGCGGTAGCACTGCGTGTGGGGGAATTGAATGTATGGCGGGCGGGCGGGCACCTCCATGACGCACACCTGCGGCTGGCCATGGTGCCGCCGACCAGCCGGTTGGGCTTCGCCGCAGCCGTCTCTCGCGCGATTCTCGCAAGACAGGTCGCGGTGGCGGCCTCCAGTACCGAGCTTGAGAGCCTCCTTCGCCGCAACCGTGACATCGGCAGTGCCACCATCGCGAGCGCAGCCGTGTTCTATCAGGACATCCTGCGCGTGGTCTGCCGCCCACTGCAAAACCATCGGCATGACAGCGCCTTAAGCGTGCAGGCAGATGGTGAAGTGTTGGAGTCGGTCACCACCACGCTCGAGATGTCGGATACGAACGTGCATCTTCTTTTTCCGGCTGAATCTATCCAGGCAAGACTAGTAACGTGAAAAGCGATCGCCTCGCTTGCGGCTGCGCGGCTCGCCTGACATTCTGACTGCATGACCATCCGCACCCTTTCCTCCCGCGAGGTCTACCGCAATCACTGGCTCCGCGTGCGCGAGGACGCGATTGAGCGCGCCCACGGAGAGCAAGGCATCTACGGCGTGGTGGAGAAGCAGGACTGCGCCGTCGTTCTGCCCATCGATGGCGAGCATATCTGGCTGGTGGAGCAATACCGCTATCCCATCGGCCAGCGAGCGCTGGAGCTGCCCCAGGGCGGATGGGAGGCGAACGACGTCGACCCCGAAGCGCTGGCGCGCGGCGAGTTGCGAGAAGAGACCGGCCTGACCGCGGGCCGCATGACGGAACTGCCCTGGATGTGGATAGCCTACGGCTTCGCACGCCAGCGCCAGTACGTCTTCGTCGCTGAAGAGCTGACTCCCGGCCCCGCGGAGCGCGAGGCGGAAGAGTCTGACATGCGGGTGATACGGCTGACCATCGCCGAGTTCGTCGCCAAGATGCGCAGCGGCGAAATCAGGGATGTCTGCACCCTCGCCGCATGGGCCAGCTATCAGCTATGGCGGCAGGGCGATCCAGCGGTCTAGGCAGGACGGCTAGGAAGCAAGCTCACGCGGAAAGAGTCCCTGCAGCAGCGCGATTCCTTCTTCGCGAGTGGCGATGCGGCCTTCGAGCTGCGCATCTTCTGCCGTATCCAGCATGGTGCGGAACTGCGGGCTTGGTGCGTAGCCGGCGGAAATCAGGTCTGTGCCGGTGACCAGCAGCACCGGACGCACTTCCTCCGCCGGAGCTGCTTCGTAACGTCTCTTCGCATACTCGTACAGCTCCAGGCGGTTGTGACTGGAGCTGCAGTCCAGCCTGTGCAATGCCAGGTGTTCCTCGAAGCGCGGCAGCCGGAAGAAGCGCTTCAGGGTGGACTCCTTCATCTTCTCCACATCGCCAAAGCGCATGTGGTTCGCCACCAGGCTGAGGATCTGCTCTGTTTCTTCGTTCGAAAAGCGCAGCCGGCCGCAGATGGCCTCAGCCATGCGCGTACCCACCTCGGCATGCCCGTTGAAGCGAATGCGGTCTGTACGGGTGAAGGTCGGCGGCTTGCCCACATCGTGCAACAGCGCGCCCCAGGCCAGCGTGGGTGAACAGCCAGCCGGCAGCTTCTCCAGTAAGAGCAGTGTGTGCACCCACACATCGCCCTCCGGATGCCACTCGAGCGGCTGCTCCACGCCACGCATCGCGGCGACCTCTGGCAGAACCTGCTGCAGCAGTCCAGTCGATTCCAGCAGCCGGAAGGCGGCGGCAGCCCGGCCCTCCGTCAGCATGCGGGTCAACTCGTCGCGTACACGCTCCCGGCTCACCTGCCCGATGGTCGCAGCCAACGCCTGCGCTGCCTGCATGGTGCCGGGCTCCATGGCGAAATCGAAGCGCGCAGCAAAGCGCACCGCGCGCAGCATACGAAGCTTGTCTTCGCTGAAGCGGCGCAGTGGATCGCCGATGGCGCGAATCAAACGCGCCTGCAAATCCGCCTGGCCGCCCACCGGGTCGAGCACCGCCGAGGCGGCATCGCCGGTCGTCAGATAGCGATCTACATCGAGCAGCATCCCGTTGATAGTGAAGTCGCGGCGCAGGACATCCTGCTCCGGGTCGATGGTGTATCGGACCTCATCCGGACGGCGTCCATCGCTATATGCGCCGTCCGCGCGATACGTTGCTACCTCGGTGACGATCTCTTCGTCATTCAAGATCATCGGCACCAGCACCACGCCGAAGTGCGCGCCCACACCGAAGGCACGCTTGAACAGCGCGAGCACCAAATCCGGCCGCGCGCTGGTGGCCACGTCGAAGTCCTTGGGCGCGTGCCCCAGCAGCAGGTCGCGCACGCAGCCGCCGACCAGGTAGGCCATGTGGCCTTCCGTTTGCAGCCGGCGTACGACGGCTGCTGCAGCCATCAACCCACTGCTGTCTTTCATCTCCACTCCTCTAGTATGGAGGATGGCGATGGCAGCAATCGAGACAACCTGGGCAGGGTCAAGCGGCGGCGGTTCTGGCCGTATCCTGGGCATCGAAAGCTCCTGTGATGAGACCGCAGCGGCAGTCGTCGAGCGCGGTGCGCGCCAGCTCTCGAACGTGGTCGCCTCGCAGATCTCCATCCATGCCCGCTATGGCGGCGTGGTACCGGAGCTGGCCTCGCGCGAGCATCTGCGCGCCATCGTGCCAGTGGTGGATGCCGCAATTCTTAACGCAGGCGCGGCGCTGGACGAGGTTGGCTTCACCCTGCATGACCTGGATGCGATCGCCGTCACCGAGGGCCCCGGACTCGCGGGTGCGCTCATGGTCGGAATTGGGTACGCCAAGGCGCTTGCCTTCGCGCTAAGCAAGCCGCTGATTGCGGTCAATCATCTTGAGGGCCATATCCATGCCGTGCTGCTGGAGCATGCCGCAGATCCTGTGTTCGCGTATGCGGCGGAAGGCACGGCACCGCTGCTGGCGCTGGTCGTCTCCGGCGGACACACGCACCTGTATCTGGCGAAGCAGGCCGCCGGCACCTGGCAGTACAGGAACGTGGGGCATACGGTCGATGACGCAGCGGGGGAGGCGTTCGATAAAGTGGCCAAGCTGCTCGGCCTGGGCTATCCCGGCGGCCCCTGGATCGACGCCCTGGCTGCGCATGGCAACCCGCTCGCGGTCCCCTTCTCCTTCGCACAGATCAAGCAGAAAGCGCATCGCGCAGAGAAGGGGCCGCCGGACACTCACGCAGACGAACGGCGCTTCCTGTTCAGCTTCAGCGGCATCAAGACCGCAGTGCTGCGGTATGTCGAGACGCATGGCATGGCCGACCGGATCCAGGCGCGGCGGCGGCAAGTGGCCGCATTCACCCATCCACAGGGAGCATTGCCGCTTTGCGACCAGCAGACCCTGGACCTGCTGGCATCCTTTCAACGCGCCGTGGTGGACGACTTGAAGCGCAAGACATTTGCCGCGGCGGAGCACTACGGCGCACATGGGCTGCTTATCTCTGGCGGGGTCGCCGCCAATCGAGAACTACGGCTGCGCTTCGCAGCGGAGGCGCAGCAGCGCGGTTTGCCCATCGCCTTCCCCGCCCTGGCACTGGCCACGGACAATGCCGCGATGATCGCCGCAGCCGCATGGCCGAAACTTGCCGCTGGCACCTTTGCACCAGCGGATCTCACCGCCAGCGCGAGCCTGACGCTGGGCGCGCGCCTCACAGCCGTCCCGTAGAATCCAAAAGGAACTGCTGCGCGAACGACATACGCATGACTCTTCAACTCTTCAACACTCTCAGCACACAGATCGAACCACTCACTCCAGCCGACGGCAAACGGTTGACCCTGTACGCCTGCGGGCCAACCGTCTATGACTACGGCCACATCGGCAACTTCCGCACCTTCGTGCATGTGGACCTGTTGCGCCGTTTCCTGGAGCAGCAGGGCGTCGCAGTCGAGCACGTGATGAACATCACGGATGTGGATGACAAGATCATCCGCAACGCGGCAGCGCAGGGCGTTGACATCGCCGCCTACACCCCGCGCTACGAGCAAGCCTTCCTTGAGGATCTGCGCGCACTCGGCTGCCTGGAGCCGCGGCAGATGCCGCATGCCACTGACAACATTCCGGAGATGGTGTCGCTGATTCGCCGTCTGGAGGAGCGCGGCCTGGCCTATCGCACCGAAGAGGGCTCCTGGTACTTCCGTATTCAGGGCGACCCGGAGTACGGCAAGCTGTCGAAGAAGGACCTGGCGGGCAACACGGCCGGAGCGCGCGTCGACGTGGATGAGTACGAGAAGGATTCGGCCAGCGACTTCGCCATGTGGAAGGCGGCCAAGCCGGGCGAGTATGCGTGGGAGACAGAGCTGGGACGCGGGCGGCCCGGCTGGCACATCGAGTGCTCTGCCATGGCGATGAAGTATCTGGGAGACACGCTGGACCTGCACGTGGGCGGCGAAGACCTGATGTTCCCGCATCACGAGAATGAGATCGCGCAGTCCGAATGCGCTACTGGAATGCCATTCGCGCGCCACTGGATGCACGTGCGCTTTCTGCTGGTGGAAGGACGCAAGATGTCGAAGTCCGAGGGGAACTTCTTTACGCTGCGCGACCTGCTGCTGCGCGGCTACAAGGCCTCTGCCATTCGCTTCCTGCTGCTCTCCGTACCCTACCGCCATCAACTCAACTTCACCTTCGATGGGTTGGCGGAATCAACCTCTGCCGTGGAGCGGCTGCGCACCTTTCGCGCTCGCGTAGCGCATGGTCCCTGGCCCGAAGGCCTGGACAGCGTGTTGCTGGCGAAGACGGAGTCGGCATCGCGCGGCTTCACTGCGGCCCTCAGCAACGATCTGAACACTGCCGAGGCGCGTGCCGCCATCTTCGAACTGGTACGCCATGCCAACACCGAGGCGGACCAGGGCCGGCTGCGCCAGCAGAACGTTGCACCCATCCTGGACGCGCTCGCGCGCTTCGACCAGGTCTTCAATGTGCTTGAGGATCATGATGCAGCGATTGCGCGCGAAGCCTTGGCCTGGGCCGGGCAGGAGGGAAAGCTGGGCGAGGCCACGGCACAACTCCAGGCCAGCCTGGAGTTGACGGACAGCGCCATCGATGTGCGCATTGCTGAGCGGACGGCGGCCAAACGCGCGCGCAACTTCGCGCTGGCAGACGCGATCCGCAACGACCTGGCAGCCAAGGGCATTCTGCTCGAGGACAGCAAGGATGGAGTCCGCTGGAAGCGCAAGTAAGGTCATTGTTTACTAGCCTGACCACGGCAAGAATGACGTGTCGTGACAGAGCAACAGCGCGAGTGCCGCACTATTTCAACGGCCTAAGTCATTGAAAATATGTTACTTGCCTCAGTGGTCTCAACTAGAGTCAGAGTGTTGACTCTAGTTGAAAGGCTGCATACACTAAAACCGTGCAAAGCATATCGGACGAAGACATCATCAAACGGATTCGTCTTGAGAATCCTTGGTGGGGCGGAGCGCACCAGACCACCGAGGTTCATAGAAATTGGAAGGCCAGGCCGTACTTGAAGTTGTTCCTGCCCTTGCTGAGGGAGACTACCGTCCGCAGGGCAGTTGTTTTGATGGGGCCTCGCCGAGTTGGAAAAACGGTGATGATTCACCATGCTATTCAGTCTCTACTGGACGATGGTGTTCCGCCTCGTGCAATTTGCTATTTCTCTGTAGACAATCCGATATACAACATCCTCCGGATGGATCAGTTTGTTTCTTTCTATGCAAAGGCAACGGGGGTTGACTTTGAAGCAGATCGCACCTACATCTTTTTTGATGAGATCCAGTACCTAAAGAACTGGGAAATTCATCTGAAGTCATTTGTTGACACCTACGCGACTATCAAGGTGGTAGTATCAGGCTCTGCTGCTGCCGCACTACGCTTGAAGAGTGACGAATCGGGCGCGGGAAGGTTCACGGATTTCTTGCTCCCTCCGCTGACTTTCTATGAGTATCTGGACCTGCTCGGAGAGGGTGACCTTGTAGCTGCCCCTCCCGCAATAGGCCCTCAAGAACAACCTCACAAGCGCAGCAGCTTCTTTACTACCGAGAACATAGACCTTCTGAATGAGAGGTTCCTTTACTACCTAAACTATGGCGGGTATCCCGAGGTCATCTTCTCTAAAGAAATTCAGTCTGACCCGGCTCGTTTTATTAAAAGCGATATTATCGACAAGGTTTTGCTTCGTGATCTGCCCAGTTTATATGGCATAAGTGATATTCAGGAATTGAACTATCTTTTCACCACTCTGGCGTTCAATACAGCCGATGAATTATCTCTGGAAGGACTATCGAAACATTCGGGGGTTGCAAAGAACACAATTAAGAGGTACATCGAATACCTTGAGGCGGCGTTTCTGATAAAGACCGTTCATCGCATAGACAAGAGCGCTAAGAGATTTAGTAGAGCCACGCATTTCAAGGTATATCTTACGAATCCATCAATGCGAGCCGCCCTGTTTGCCCCTATCGCGGAGGATGATTTTGCTCTTCCATTGTTAGCCGAGACTGCCATCTACTCACAATGGTTTCACGATGCGGGAACACCGCTCTACTACGCGCGGTGGAAAGATGGCGAAGTAGATATGGTGTGCCTCGATAAACCCACTCAAAAAGCCCTATGGGTGGTTGAGGTTAAATGGTCGGATAGATACTGCCAAAACCCACATGAACTTAACAGTTTGATTAACTTTTGTCTGGAAAACAAAATAAATGGCGCAATAGTAACCTCGAAATCTCAATCGGCGGTCTGCAAAGCAAAGGGAATTCAATTGCGATTTATGCCTGCCAGCATCTATTGCTATACGGTTGGATATAACATCATTCAGCGTAAGGAAAGAAGTCCAGCTGAGATCGGGCATATTGATCCAAAACCCGGAGACCCGGAGAAGCCAGAGTGAAGTCCAATACGAAAGCCACTCGCCCAAGCCCTGAAATAGTCGAAGGCCCGCAAGCCTTTGAGCGTTTCCAGAGTGCGGTGGAGACAGTGTTGACGCTTCCCAAGAGTGCCGTAACAAACCCATTCGGGCACTCCAAGCGCAAAGGGAAAAAGCCGAATCGGAGGCTTGTATCCGGCCTTCGCGCGAGCATGCTATGCTCCCAGCAGACAACTCAGATGATGCAGCCCATCCATCTCGCCGTTCCGCATTTGCGCCTCCCTCTCGGGATGATGCCGCAAATGCTGCCCTCTGCGACGCGGCCGCGTTTGTTCGCCGGCGACTAGCCGCCCTCTTCCATAGGGCTCGCGACCGGGGGCCGCCTTTTTACGGCAGCGCTTTCTTAATTCCTACCCAGTACTTACCGCCTCGCATACGAGGAGGAGTTCCGCCATGTCCACACCCAGCCTTGCCCAGAGCGCCGCATCCACCTCTGCCTTTGCTCCCCGTATCCACACCCCACTTCCCGGCCCTAAGGCCCGCGCCATCGTGGAGGCCGATGACCGCTTAATGTCGCCCTCCTATACCCGGAGCTATCCGATGGTCGCCAAGCGTGGCCGCGGCACCCGCGTCGAAGACGTGGACGGCAACGAGTTCCTGGACTTCGCAGCCGGCATTGCCGTCACCTCCACTGGCCACTGCCACCCGGAGGTGGTGAAGGCCATCCAGGAGCAGGCTGCCGAGCTGATTCATATTTCCGGAACGGATTTCTACTACGAAGCGCTGATCACGCTGGCGGAGCGGCTCTCTGCCGTGGCCCCCATGCGCGGACCGCACCGCTTCTACTACGGCAACTCTGGCGCAGAGGCGGTAGAGTGCGCGCTGAAGCTGGCCCGCTATCACACCGGGCGGCAAAACGTGATCGCCTTCTTCGGCGCATTCCATGGCCGCACCATGGGCGCACTGTCGCTCACCGCCTCCAAGCCGCAGCAGAAGCGCCGCTTCTATCCCATGCTTCCCGGCGTCACGCACGTGCGCTATCCCTACGCCTACCGCGGCTGCTCTGGCGGCCCGCAGGCGGAGGAGGCCTTCGCGCTGGGCTGCGCACGGTATATCGAGGAGAAGCTGTTCAAGACCACGCTGGCCCCGGAGGAGGTTGCCGCCATCTTCGTCGAGCCGATACAGGGCGAGGGCGGCTACGTCGTCGCCCCCACTGTGTTCATGCAGGAGCTGCGCCGCATCTGCGACCGCCACGGCATCCTGCTGGTGGCCGATGAAGTGCAGTCGGGTGCCGGGCGCACTGGCAAGTGGTGGGCGATCGAGCACACCGGGGTGGAGCCGGACATGGTGTGCATGGCCAAGGGCATAGCGTCCGGCATGCCGCTGGGCATCTGCATGACGCGCGCCGAGCTGATGGACTGGAAGCCGGGCTCGCATGCTTCCACCTTCGGAGGGAATCCGGTGTCGATCGCCGCGGCGATTGCCACCATGGACGTACTCGAACGCGAGGGCATCGCCAACGCTGCGAAGGTGGGCGAGGCCATGCTATCGCGGTTGCGCGTCTGGCCTGCCAGCCATCCGATTGTGGGCGATGTTCGCGGACGGGGGTTGATGATCGGTATTGAGATCGTCAAGAGCCAGACGACGCGTGAGGTAGCACCGGTGTTACGCGACCGCATCGTCGACCTGGCCTTCGAGCGCGGGGTGCTGCTGCTGGGGTGCGGGGAGACGTCAATCCGCCTGGCCCCGCCGCTGGTGGTCCGCCCGGAGGAGGCCGAGATCGCGCTGGACATCCTGGAGGAGTGCATCGGGATTGCCGAGCGCGAGCATCACGTCACTGAGAGCGGGCACGCGATGGCAGTGCACGCGTCGCAGAGCTGAGCTTGCAGTCCAGGCAGAGGTGCCCTCGCAGGCGCCTCTGCACTCTGAGCAGGATTTGATCCGCCGGAATCCCGTGTATTCTCCCGTCCGCAGATAGGACTATGATCGGCTGGCCGCAGCGGATGCAGGCAGGGCGCACAGCACCTTCAGTCCCAGCCGCTGAACCGGTGAGGTAGTGGAGGGCTCGCGTGAAGACCAGGTCAGGACGTCGAGCGTTGCAGTATGCAGTACCTGTGCTGGGATTGCTGCTGGGTCTAGCTGCGCAGGCGCAGCAGAGCGAGTCTGCGGACATGACGAGTGACGCAGCGGTGGCCGCTGCGGAGAGCGCGGCGCTGGCCAGTGGCGAGTCGGGTGTGCGCATTGTCCGGCTGAGCGAAGTGAAGGGCATAGTCACGTTCGATCGCAAGACCGAGAATGGCTTTGAACCAGCCTTCGCCAACCAGCCCATCATTCAAGGTGGGCGGCTGCAGACCCGCGAAGGCGTGGCTGAGGTCGAGTTTGAAGACAACAGCACGCTGCGCATCACGCCGAACAGCCTGGTTGAGTTTCCGGTTCTGAAAGCAAGCCGCGATGGCGCCCGCATCTCCAGCGTGCATCTGCTGCAGGGCTCGATGTATGTCAGCCTGGTGAAGAGTTCATCGAAAGCTCCAGGCAACGACTTTACCGTGACGTTTGCCAATCAGCGGCTGACGCTTACGCCGGCCAGCCACATCCTGCTCGACCTGACCAGCGCGCAGCCCAAGCTGGCGGTGATGGACGGCAGTGTGCTGGTGGCAGATGGGACGCGCACGACCGTGGTTCCGCACAAGAAGGGGCTGCTGTTCGATCCTGCGAACCAGAACGCGCCGACGCTGGTGAGCAGTAACAGCATCGCCCTGGACGATCGCCTGACCGAGTGGGACAAGCAGTCGGTTGCGTACCACAATCGCGCGGTGGCCAGCAGCTTCCGTGGCGCGTCGCCGTACGCGTACGGCATCAGCGATCTGAGCTATTACGGCAGCTTTTCTTCGATTGGCGGCTGCGGCAACATGTGGCAGCCCTACTTTGCCAGCGCGGCTTTCGATCCGTTCGGCAACGGCACCTGGGCATACTACCCGGGGGCAGGGTACTCCTTCGTGTCGCCATATCCGTGGGGCTGGACCCCCTTCCATAGCGGGAGCTGGTCCTACTGCCCGGCGAGCGGATGGGGCTGGCAGCCGACGGGTGGCGGCTGGACCGGACTGAACAATGCGTCCTTGAACGTGAACACGCCCACTGGTCCGAGGCGGCTGAAGCCGCCGCATGGGCCGGTTGCGCTGGGCGGTGCGACCTTCGTGCATGTGCACCAGACGCCGCTGGTCGCGTCCGACATGAGCAAGCCGGATACGTTTGTCTTCCGCAAGGACTCGGCGGGCCTGGGCGTTCCACGCGGCGTCTTCGACAAGCTGAACAAGGTGTCGGCGCAGACGGTCCAGCATGGCTCGGTGGCAACGCCGGTTTACACGCCGGGCCCCGCGGGCGGGCGGGTTGCAGCGGGTCCGAGTCCGGCCAGTGCGGGTTCAGGTCTGGGTTCAGCGAGCTCTCAGGGCTCGGCGCGGAGCACGAGTGCCACGCTGGGCTCGGCGGGCAGTGCTCACGGGACAGGGGCGAGTCCTGCCTCGGGCCGCTTTGGCGGGGCTTCGGCCGGCAGCGGCTCGGGGAGTGGATCCGGGAGCCGTGGCGCGGCTGGTGGCGGCGGCGGAATGAGTGCCGGCGCGGCTGGCGGTCATGCCTCGGCTGGTCACCACTAGAGCGCCTTCCTCTTTCCCATGTCTCAGACGCGAGACATGTGGACCCGGCTTTGCGGCGTGTCGCCGCAGATATCGCTGACTGGCCGCATGCGCGCTTATCGGCAGTGCTCTTTGGCCTTGACCCAGCGGGGCCAGGCTCCGGGGCGGACTTCGGCCTGGTCGAAGGGTGGGGCTACGTTTCCCACCTGGTTCGCGACTTGCTGATTGACCTGTTCGAGCTGATCGAAGGTGAGGGTGGAGACCTGCCCCCTGGCCTGGAGCTGGGCGTAGGCAGCAGCGGCGGTGGACTGGGCCTGAGCATCTCCATAAAAAGCGAGGTGGGAGGCGGCGTGGTCGGGGCCGGGGGAGGGCGGCGGCGTGCGCTCGATGAGCATGCCAACCTTCTGCTGGCGAATGGAGATGGAGGACTGCAGCACGGCGCCGCGGGGGGAGCTGGTGAGGAAGATGCCGGTGGAGGGCTGGAAAGGCATGGCCGGGCGCTGGCCAGGCGGGACGGGATTGCCGGGCTGGTGGAGCGCGGCTTCGCGGCTTACGTCCTGCTCCAGGGCGCTCTCGCTGTCTTCGACGCTCTGGGCCCAGCGGAGGGCGAGCGCGTCCAGGTCCTGCTGGGTATGGATGCTGCCGCGGTGGTGGCGGATGAGGTTGGAGGCGAGCGCCATGGCGTCCCAGCCGGTGGTGCGGATGCGACCGCGGTGGGTGAGGTCGGCGGTGTGGCGCGGCTCGCCGGCGTAGAGGAAGACGATGTGGTTGACCAGAGTGATCTTGCAGCCGTCGTCGCGGTAGGTGGTGGCTTCAGGGACGCGGTTGCGGAAGTGGAGCTGGCCGACGCGGCTGTCTGCGGTGACCAGCACGGAGCCATCCGGCTGCTGGGCCACGATGAGCAGGGTGGCGAGCACGCGGATGGCTATGGAGGAAAGCATACGGGCGAAATTTCCTCCCAGAGAGAATCAAGCCAATTGGCTGGCGGCGTACCGCATAAGACTAAATTCCCCGGCCCGCGACAGGACAGGTTTTCGCCATGCCTGTTCCCTTCAGGGGCTGGGACACCCATGGTTGTGAGAACGGGATCGGTGCCACAGTCGAGCGCTCGCTCGGGCGAATGGCAGATCCCTCCACTGTGCTTCGCTCCGATCGTGGATGACGGGAAGGAAGGCGTGCGTTTCGCTCGCGGGGGCTGCGCCTGAGTCGTTATGGGTGCCCCATTCTAGCGCAGCTAGGGTGGGGTCGTTGTCTCGGTTGTTTGCGGGAGAAGCTCTGCGCGCCAAGGCAGTGTCACCATCACGGTGCTCGGTTCGCCCATGGAGTACTGGCGAAAACTGCTCCATCTCCACTGTTCTGGTGATGCAACGAGGCCGCGTGTCACTGGATTGCGATGGATGTAGCGCAGCTTCTCGATGCGCTTGCGCTCGCTGTAGACATTGAAGTCGTAATAGCGGCTCTGCCAGAAAGGTTCCTCGGCTCCTAGAGGGCGGGAGACGGATTGCTTCAGCGCCTGCATGGCGGTGGCGAGTGAGTCCTCTTCGGGCTCAGTGACGAGGAGGTGTACGTGCTCCGGCATCACTACGTATCCGAGTACATGGAATTTGTAATGACCGCGGGTGGCTTCGAGCGATGCCTCGAATCGGTCACGCGCTGCGGGGGTGCCTAATCCCGGAAGCGCTTGTAACAACTGAAGGTGAGGAAGTGGAGATCGCCTGTTTGTTGGTAGCGGCGCAGGCTCCATGGCATCTGTCGATGGTAAGGGGAGAGATGGGTTGTGCGGATGGTGCTTTTGTGGGAGGTTTGGGAGGGGAGAACTACCCCACCCTAGCTTTGCTAGGATGGGGCACCCGGCTCAGTGGTAAATGAGGCTCGGTCAATTACCGGCTTTTGAGGCGGAAGGCTTGTTGTCGCGACGGGCGTCGATCAAAATGACATCTGACCTATCCTTCAACCCTAGCTCTTTGAGGATTCCTTCGGTCCTAATCTTCTCTTGATATGTGAAGTACATGATTATCTTTATCCATTTCTTTGTTTCGTTTGCTTCCTTGTATATTTCGACTTGACTTCGCAGGTTCTTCTTTAGGCTTTTGTTACTTGCGAGCTTCATTTCGACTAGGGTCTTATCAAACGCTCCCTGCGATACCTTGAAGTCTACCGGCCCCCGTCCGTTGTTAACCTCACTATTGAAGTCATTGATGGAGGCGAACCACGTCATCCTATAGAGAATTTGAAGATCAGCTTCGCGTTGGATTGGCTCATTCTTGAAATAGAACAAGCGATAGCCATCGTTCTTTTCAATAACCCTCTTCATGTACATCGCCCGGCGGTGTGCATCTATGTATGTGTCGGGAAATGAGCAATAAAAATCTGTTTCGTCATTCAGGATGCCGGCGAATTCCCTGGCTTGACCAATGAAAAGCGCGGAGGCATCCGTCACCTTTGCACGGCTCAATAGAGTAGCTTTGGCGCCGTGTTTTTCTTTCTCGGAGACATACTGTCCAAGAATAGCCGGGAACTCCTCGATAGCCTTGGACCTGGCGGCCAATACCTCTTCTCGCGTGGATTCTTCTTTGAGCCTCTTTTGAATGTAGTTGTCCACCTTGGCTCGAAGTGCAGCGTCTGGCAATGCACTTACAATCGTATTAAAAGTATCCAACAACTCGGGGCGGTTGATCCAAGTTTCATCCTTCGTTAGAAGATCCACCGGGGTTAGCAGAACGAAAGTGTTTCCAAGGCAAGGGAGGGTGAATATGCCCTCCTCCCAGCTTTCAGTCGCGTAATTGAATCTAACCCTATCCACGCGAAATTTCTTAATCAAGTGTTTCGGAAGGTGTTTGATCGAGAATGCTTCTGTGTATCCGCACAGATATTCCTTAATTAGGTTGGTCGTGAAGTCACTTATGTTATCTCGGCCGACACCGTCTTCAATGAGACACAGCGTCTCCATGTGTTGATTCTGGGGCCCGGAGCTGCCTTCAATCGGTCCAAAGAGAAGTCCCAAGTTCTTGTTGAGCGACTCAGCGAAGTCGCCTGCAAGCCCGCGACCTTTATTCCCCACCTTGGAGAAGCCGAGCCAAGTCTGTGATACCTCGCGAAAAAAGAACCATTCTTGTAGGAGGCCGCGGGAGAGTTTAGTGGACGACTTTTCTCTTAGAAAGCGCAGGTACTCTATTACCTGTCCGTGTAACACTTGATATATTTTGTTCTTGCTATTGAAAAGTAGAAACGGATCAATAAATAAAGGTAGATCGCTGACTAAGGAGATGTCCAAAGTCCCGTAGCCCTCTAGAGCCTCCTTAGTAGTCTGGAAATGCTCCGAGAAGTAGACGCGTATCTTCGGTTTAATCTGCTTTGGCATGAAATAGCGAGCCTCGCCGCCACTGGTTTTGACTAGGCTCGCTAAGCGCAAGCCAGGTAACTATGAAGTCCGTCCCCCCGTGGCAGCGAGCCCTGCTCCGCACAGGCGAGCGAGCGAATTTAGTTGTTCGCTCTTCCCTACTAGCTGCAGCCGCTGGTTGACCCGCAGCTCATGCATCGGTAGCAGCTGCCGTTGCGAACCATGATAGCGCCGCAGGTGTGGCAGGAGGGGGCGTCGCCCATGTCGTAGAGCTCTTTCATGGCCTCCGACACGTGGACTTGCGGCCTGGTGGCGGACTGCTGGTCCTTCGCCTCCGCGCTGCGCGCTCCGCTCTGGATGCCACCGGGTTGTGGGGTGGCGGGCTCGGCTAATGCGCTATTGGCGGTGAGGTCGCCGATGATACCGGCTACGGGGATGCTGGCTGGCGTGGATGGTGTCAATCCGGCGAAGAGGGAGAGCTGCTGTCCGCTGAGGAAGCGGAGCTGGAGCCAGCGGAAGATGTAGTCCATGATGCTTTTCGCGTAGCCGATGTGCTCATTGCCGGTCCAGCCGGAGGGCTCGAAGCGGGTGTGGGCGAATTTTTCGACCAGCACCTTGAGGGGCACGCCGTGCTGCAGGGCGAGCGAGACGGCGGTGGCGAAGGAGTCCATGAGGCCGGAGACGGTGGAGCCCTCCTTGGCCATGCGGATGAAGATTTCGCCGGGCTCGCCAGAGGGGTAGAGGCCGACGGTGATGTAGCCCTCGTGGCCGGCGAGGGAGAACTTGTGGGTGAGCGAGGCGCGCTCCTCAGGCAGGCGGTGGCGGATGGCGCGGGGCGGGCCCTGCTGCGCGGACTGCAGGTCCTTCGCTTCGCTCAGGATGACGGGGTTGGCGGGGGCACTGGGGGACTGCAGGTCCTTCGCTCCGCTCAGCATGACATTCGATCTTTCCGTGACTGCTTTGGCGATGGCGGCTTCGAAGGCCTGGGCGGCGGCGGCAATGGATTTGGCTGAGACTTCGAGGCGGTCGGAGACCTTGTGGGTGAGCGAGGCTTCGAGCGTCTTGAGGTCGGCGGCGAACTCGGCGGAGTGGGTGTCGACACCCGCAGCGATCGAGGTAAGAACGCGGTCGGCGGCCGCGGCGAGCAGCGGGTCGGGCGTGGCGGCGTCCTGCTTGCTTCCCTTCTTCTCGGCATCTTTGCTCACCACGCTGCCGCTTGAAGTGTTGAGGACCTGGACGCCCTTCGATCCGTCGCGATAGATGGCGACGGCCTTGATGCCGAGACGCCAGGCCTCGACGTAGGTCTCTGCGATGTCGTCGACGGTGCACTCATGGGGCAGGTTGACGGTCTTCGAGATGGCGCCGGAGAGGAAGGGCTGGGTGGCAGCCATCATCTTGAGGTGGCCGAGGTAGTGGATGGAGCGGGTGCCCTTGGCAGGCTTGAAGGAGCAGTCGAAGACCGCGAGATGTTCCGTCCGGATGTGGGGCGCGCCTTCGATGGTGCCGGTGGCGTCAATGTAAGAGACGATGGCCTGCACTTCCGCGTCGGAGTAGCCAAGCTTGAAGAGCGCGCCGGGCACGGTGTTGTTGACGATCTTGATCATGCCGCCGCCGACCAGCTTCTTGTACTTGACCAGGGCGAGGTCAGGCTCGATGCCGGTGGTGTCGCAGTCCATCATGAAGCCGATGGTGCCGGTGGGGGCAAGCACGGTGACCTGCGAGTTGCGATAGCCATGCTTCTCGCCATGGGCGAGGGCGGCGTCCCAGCAGTCTTTGCTGGCGGCGATGAGGGCGTCGAGCTGGGGAACCTGAAAGGGAGACTGCAGGTCCTTCGACTCCGCGCTACGCGCTTCGCTCAGGATGACGGTACGCTTCGATTTCCCGATGTTGTTGACCTCGGCGCGATGCATGCGGATGACGTCGAGAAAGGGCTCGCGGTTGGAGTAGAAGCCGGGGCAGGCTCCGCCCTTGGTCTCGCTACCCTGGTTGAGCGGGGTGGCAGCGGCGAGCGGACGTGCCGTCTCTGCAATGCGGGCGGACTGCAGGTAGGCCTGGCCGCAGAGGATGGCAGTGAGAGTGGCGGCGAAGTCTCGGCCGGCGTCCGAATCGTAGGGCAGGCCGAAGTCCATCAGCAGCGCGCCCAGGTTGGCATAGCCCAGGCCGAGTGGACGGTAGTCGTGCGAGTTGCGGGAGATGGTCTCCGTGGGGTAGCCAGCGGAGTCGACCAGAATCTCCATGGCGGTCAGCACAATATCGATGGCGTCGCGGTAGGCGGCGATGTCAAAGGTGCCAGTGGGGGTGACGAACTTCATCAGGTTGAAGCTGGCCAGGTTGCAGGCGGAGTTGTCCAGGAACATGTACTCCGAGCAGGGGTTCGAGGCGTTGATGCGGCCAGTGTTCTTCGAGGTATGCCAGCGGTTGATGGTGGTGTCGTACTGCATGCCGGGGTCGCCGCACTGCCAGGTAGCTTCGGCGATCTTGCGCATCAGGTCGCGCGCCTTGTAGGTGGCAACCGGGGTGTGATCCTTGACGCTGCGGGTGGTGAAGTCCGAGTCCTGCTCCCAGGCGTGCATGAAGGCGTCGTTGACGCGGACAGAGTTGTTGGCGTTCTGGAAGAAAATGGAGGAGTAGGCCTCCGAGTCCGGGCCAGAGCCGTCATAGCCGGCAGCCACCAGGGTGTGGGCCTTGGCCTCTTCCTTGGCCTTGCAGTCGATGAAGTCGACGATGTCTGGGTGGTCGACGTTGAGGACGACCATCTTGGCGGCGCGGCGCGTCTTGCCGCCAGACTTGATGACGCCAGCGAAGGCGTCGAAGCCGCGCATGAAGCTCAAGGGGCCAGAGGCAGTGCCGCCGCCGGAGAGCAGCTCCTTCGAGCCGCGGATAGGCGACAGGTTGGTGCCAGTGCCGGAGCCCCACTTGAAGAGCATGCCTTCCGTTTTGGCCAGGGTGAGGATGGAGTCGAGCGAGTCATCGACCGAGTTGATGAAGCAGGCAGAGCACTGCGGAGTGCGATAGCCGGTGGTGGAGAAGCGGACCTCGCGCGTCTCCGGATTCCAGTGCCAGTTCTGCGCATCTGAGTTGGGCTCCAGCTTGTCGCAGCCCACGTTGAACCAGACCGGGGAGTTGAAGGCGACCTTCTGGTTGAGCAGCAGGTGGGTGAGGTCGTCGCCGAAGGCCTGCGCGTCCTCGTCGGTGGCGAAGTAGCCGCCCTTCACGCCCCACTCAGTGATGCTGCTGGCGACGCGGTAGACCAGCTGGCGCACGCCAGTCTCACGAGCGTCGGTACCGGTCTGGCCGTGGAGGTACTTCGAGGCGACGATGTTGGTCGCGGTCATGGACCAGTCGACCGGCACCTCGACATTCTTCTGCTCGAAGATGGCCTTGCCGCTCATGTCATGGATGGCGGCGGTGCGGCGCTCCCACTGGATTTCGTCGTAGGGGGAGACGCCGGGCTTCGAGAAGCGGCGCGGAAACTTAAGGCCGGGGGAGGCGACACGGCTGGCGGCAGTGGGGGCGGGCTTCACGGATGTCTTGGTGGTGGTCTGGGTGGCCTCGGCCATGGTGTGTCTCCTTACAAGGTGCGACGAACGGGGTGGTGATGCCGTTGCCTGACGCCCCGGCTGCGACGGGGGAGCCTGGGCGGGGCGTGGACAACGGCGGATGGCTGTGCGGTCGGTGACTCCATTACGAATTTCGGGGCGGACGGGCTGGCCTGAGGGGATGATTGCCATCGGGCTAGTACATGCCGCAGATGGCAAAAATAGCGCTGCTTATCGTCTCAAGTCAAGCGAGAACCACAACATCTAGTGTATTTGATGCAGATGGGTTGTTCTAGGTGGCAATGCTTGGATTTCCGTTGTGGGAAACGCGAGAGGGGTGACTTGGAGCGGGTTTTGGGGGGACGGGCTGGGTCAGTTTTCGGACTGATTTGAGGGTATGCCTGACCGGAGCGGCTGCCAATGTGGGAAAGCGGGGGCAGGCTGTGCGAGTTGTGGAGGACTCGCCGTCCGGGCGGCGGCACTCCCGTGCGATTCGCTATGCCGGCTCCCGGTGGTCGCCGGAAGGCATTTCCACTGTCTAGGCGTGGCCTAGATGTTTAGGCTTGCAGGTTTTTGTTGACGCGCGAGAATTGAAGATCGAGAGCAACCCATCCGCAATTCCGTTTAGAAAATTGGTGAAACATCCGTATGAAATACCTCCTGACGAAGCCTGAATACGTCCGACCGTCCAACCTCAGCAAAGGGGAAGCAGAGGTTGTCAACAAGCTTCTAGTACTACAGTTGTAGATAGAAGACTGGAAGCGGTGAGCCACGCTTTCTGTAGTGACAGCGCAGCGCATGGAACTGATGCCGTCTTCGCCATCCGGACCAGTGCAGCAGATGTTCAGCGCCGTGCCATCCGCGCCAGAGT
>JBBRLT010000064.1:0-20531 GCA_038231235.1 Terriglobales bacterium | reverse complement strand
CGGCACATCTGCTCTCGACTGAGCATCGTCAGTCGGGCATTCTGGTGATAGTCCATCTGGTCTCCTGAGTCGCTTTGCTTCGCAAACTCAGCTTCACAGTTCTCGATCAGATGGACAACCTATTGAAACCTCGCATCTAGACGCTCATGCTACAGAAGCAGCCTCGCCAGTACTGCAATCACGGTGACGACGGCGATAACCAGCAAACCATCCACCTCCAACTTGCTCTTTCCTTCGTACTTCAGGTCCAACATATTATTTCTCCAGTTCTGCGGCTGCCTCTCACCGATACAAATGGGGCCCATAGTCGAGAAATCGCAATCCGCATACACAACACAGTCGGTGAATTAAGTCGTGTCTGTGGGAAACATCCCATAGGGCGGCGTCGAGCCAAAGTGATGCTGGTTTCACATTGAATCGTGATGTCGATTTCGGGCAAATTTAGCCTTTTGGTATTCATGGGAGAAACATCAAGCTGTCTGCGATGCTTGCTCAGTGGCAGATGCCTTCTGTCTGCACTACCGCGACGGCGCCCACGGTTCGCGCTTGCCGCTTGCGCACCGCTCAGGCGATGCTGTGCATGGTATGACCACCCCCGCGCTTGCTCCCTTCCGTCTCGCTCCCTTCTTCAGCCCGCGTCCCTGGGGCACCCGCGATCTCTCCCCCTGGTACGACTATCGTCCCGCAGAGCCGGTCGGCGAGGCGTGGCTGACTGGTCCGCGATGCCTGGTCGAGACGGGCGAGCATCAGGGGCGCACCCTGGCAGAGTTGGCCGCTGCGGAGCCGGATGCGCTGCTCGGCAGCCCGCGCCGCGAGGATGACTACCCGCTGCTGCTCAAGTTCCTCTTCCCGCATGACAAGCTCTCCGTGCAGGTGCACCCGGACGATGCCATGGCGCAACAGACTGGCGAGCCGCGCGGCAAGACCGAGTGCTGGTATGTGCTGCAGGCCGAACCGGGTGCGACCGTCGCACTCGGCCTGAAACCCGGCAGCACGCTGGATGCCATGCGGCGGGCCATCCTCGACCACACCCTCGAAGCCATGGTGGAGCAGGTACCAGTTGCGGCTGGCGACATGATCTTTGTCGATGCGGGTACGGTCCATGCCATTGGCCCCGGTGTCGTTCTGCTGGAAACCCAGCAGAGCTCGGACATCACCTACCGGCTTTACGACTACGGCCGCCCCCGCGAATTGCACGTCGATCGTGGACTGGCCGCCACCCGTCTTCACACTGCCGCCGGCAAGGTGGCGCCCCGTCAGCAGGGAAGCCGCCTGCGCCTGATCGAGCAACAGTACTTCACGGTGGATCGTATTCCGCTGGCGCCTGCGGCCCCGTATGCATCGGAGACCGATCCCGGCGCGAACCCAGGCCTGCCCCATACCCTGATCGCTTTGGAGGGTGCTGCTGTGGTTCATGCTGACGGGTGCGAGCCAGTCGATCTGCTCCCCGGCCGCTCCGTCATCGTGCCCGCCTGCGTCCGCCTGTACAGCCTAGAGGCATCCGGGAATTCATCCGTATTGCGGTCTCAACCTTCCACTCCATAAAGAGTAGTCGCCCCATCGGATTGGCCAGTACTCCTTGGTTAGCATAATGGGGTTACTGTGAAGATTCGGTACCTAATCTGGCGCGTTAGTTGCATACTCTCGTAACCCCTCGTGTGCTTGAATGGGTCATCTTCCTGACGGCAGAGGTGCGTTTCTGCCCATTTCGGAACGGAAGCGCGTTCCGCCATGTAAACCAGGCAGAAGGCTAGTTGGGACTGTTCGCTCCTGGAGGTGCGGGGGCGGGTCTCCTGGCGGGTGCAGAGGCGCCACTTGAGAGCCCTCGCCACTCCATTCGGCAGAAGAAGCGGAGCGATATGCAAGAGTTGCGGGGCGGAAGCAGCAGAGCGGTCCACCATTGGGTGCGTGCGGCAATACTGCTCGCCGCAGCTTCGCTCACCGCGCACACCGGACTGGCGCAGTCCGTGCGGCTGGTACCCAGCACGCAGCGCTTTGCCGGCAGCCCGCCAGCCCAGGGGAGTGCCGCGGACTCTGGACCGGCCTCGCAGACCAACCTGGTCGCACCGACCTACGTCACCACCGATCTTTTGGGAAATACGTATATATCGGATACCGGCGACAACTGCATCCGCCGGGTGGACACTGCCGGAAACATGACCGTCGCCGCCGGCCAGCCCAACGGCGGCAGCGATACCTGCCAGAACGCCGGCAGCGTTACCGGGTCTTTTGCGACCGGCGTCCTTCGCCCCTCCGGGCTCGCCGTCAATGCGGCTGGTGATCTGTTCGTTGCCGACACCGGACATAACTGCGTCCGCCGTCTGCTCAACGGAGGCGCGGGCATAGCTGCACTGCAGCCACTGGTGGATACCTGCGCCAACAGTTCGGCGACCTCCATCGCGCCAGCGCCCGCCGGTCTGACCCTCGATCCTGCAGGCAACCTCTATATCTCTATCGACGATGCAGCCGACGGTATTTATCAGGTGATCCGCAGCAGCCCGGGGAATGGTTACGCCACGGCTTGCCTGGTCAGCGGCGCCGCATCCGCGGCTGTTTCCACGCTCTGCCCCGGGATATCTGCTGCGCCCGCTGTGGTTCTCAATGCTCCGCAGGGCCTCACCCTCGATCCGGTCGGAAATCTGTACATCGCGGACTCCGGCAATGCCTGCGTGCGTGAAGTCACCGCGGCAGGCGTGCGGCAGACGGCAATCGGCACCTGCGGCAACGACAACAGCGCCGGCTCACCTGCTACGGGTTTGCAGACACCGGTCAGCGTCGCTGCCGACCCCTCCGGCAGGCTCTACATCACAGACCAGGGAGCAGAGCAGGTTTACGAGCTCCTTGGAAGCCAGATCCTGCCGATCGCGGGCAATGGATCTACCGGCATCTATAACGTCGGCCAGGAAGGCGTGGCTGCCATCGGCGTCCCCCTCAACAGCGCCGCAGGGTTAGCCACCGATGCGGCCGGGAATCTCTATCTGGCCGACACCAGTAACAACATCGTGCGCATTTTGTCTCAGGGGCTTCATTTTCCGGAGGAGTTGGTCCAGAACAGTACCCAGCTGCAGGTCTTGCACTTTCTCATCACCAGTCCGGTCAATCTGAGCACGACATTTGGCGGAGATTTTCAACTGCCATCGGGTGGCGGCAATACCTGTCAGGGTGTGATCACCGCGCCCGGCAACTGCCAAATCCCTTTGCGCTTCCGCCCCTCCCTCCCAGGGCTGCGCGGCGCGGCGCTGACCCTCACGGACAGCACCACCAGCCCAGCTACGGTCTACTCCTTCGGCCTGAACGGCATTGGTCAAAGCGCCGAGGCGCTGTTCAGCCCGGGCACCATCCGCACCTTGGCTCCCTCACTAACCGCGCCCTCTGCGGTGGCCGTCAACAGCGGTGGGGACATCTATTATGCTGAGTCCGGCTCCGTTTCTGTGTTACGCGCCGGCTCTACCACGCCGACGCTGCTAGTCACGCCCGGCGTCTCCTCGCCGGTCGCGCTCGCGCTGGACGCCGCTAGCAACCTGTACATTGCTGACTCTGTGGCCAACGCGGTATTCCGCTATGACACCACGGGCACCACGAGCAGGATAGTCAGCAGCCTGACCAATCCGGTTGCGTTGGCCATCGATCCGCTGGGCAACCTCTACATTGCCGAAAACGGCACTCCCGCTGGCGTGCTGGAAGTCTTTGCTGGCGGCCAGCAGGCCTTCATCGCCGGACAGGGGGCCAATCCAGCACCGAACAATGTACTGGCCACCACGGCCAGGTTCGTTCGCCTCTCCGCCCTCTATCGCGACGCCACCGGGCAGCTCTATGTGGCCGATCAAGGGGCCGGTCGTGTCTACCTGATCGATAACGGCGGTAGAATACATTTCTTCGCCGGAAGCGGCACTCCTCGCCTGACTGCGGCGCTGACCAACATCACCGGCCTCGGCGGCGACCCGGCCGGCGACCTCTACATCACGGACGGCGCCAGCAACCAGTTGTTCATCGTCTTCGCCGGCCTGGCGCGGAACCCCTCTACCGCGGTGCTGGCCGGCACCGGCGCTGCGGGAGCAAGCGGTGATGGCGGCCCGGCGAATGCCGCCGAGTTGAATGCGCCCGCGGCGGTGGCCGTCGATGACGCTGCCAACGTGTACATTGCGGACCGGGGCAACGCCTCGCTGCGCGAGATCACCTATAGCGAGCCAACACTCAACTTCGGCACCGTGATGGTGGGCCAGACCAGCCCACCGCTGGGCACGGTCCTGTTCAACGTGGGCAACGCCGCGCTGCTGCCGCTTTCCATCATCCCGCTGGATGACAATGTCAACTTCGCCCTCGCCAGCAACGATTGCGGCAGCAGCATCCCAGCCGGCTCTACCTGCGACCTCAGCTTCGTGTTCACTCCCAAGTCGCCCGGTTCCTACGTCCGGCACGCGAGTCCTGCGGATAATTCGTTGAGCGCTGGCACCCAGACCATCACTCTGGTCGGCAATGCGCCCATCCCTCCGCAGACCACCCTCAACACGCCTGCCGTCACGGTGATCTATGGAGATGCATACACGCTGGCGGCGACCATCACTGGCAACCAGCCAAGCAGCCCCACCGGCACGGTGACCTTCAGCATCGGGCCTGCAACCCTGTGCGCGGCGCAGCCCATCCCGGCGAACGGAGCTCTGACCTGCTCGCCTTCGCCCACGCTGGAAGACGTCGGCGTCTATACCGTCACCGTCGCGTACTCCGGGGACACCAACTATCCGTCGAACACTTCAACGATTCAGCTCACGGTCGTGCCTCGCCCCGTCACCATCACCCCAGACAACCAGACACGCGCCATCAACACGCCGAATCCGCCGCTTACGGGCACCGTCGTCAACGTGGTCCCGGGACAGTCCATTACTGCTGACTTCAGCACTACCGCGGTCACCGCCAGCCCGGCCGGCACCTATCCCATCACCGCAACCTACGCCTTCGGGCCAGGCACCAATCCGGCTAACTATTCGGTCACGGTCCTGAAAGGCGCTCTCACCATCACCGCCGACGGAACAGGCGGCGGCGGCGGCGGTGGCGGCGGCGGTGGCGGCGGCGGTGGTGGTGGCGGCGGCGGTGGTGGTGGAGGCGGTGGTGGTGGTGGAGGAGGTGGCGGTAGTGGCGGCAGCTTTACCCTGGCCACCACGCCTCCGCTGCAGGAGATCGATCACACTGGGACGGTGAATTATGTCGTCACGCTGGGTTCGACGGGCGGCTTTGCCGGCCCGATCGCGCTCAGTTGTTCCGGCCTGCCGGAGAATGCGGCGTGCGCTTTCTCGCCCGCGAACGTCATTCTCGCGGCCGGCGCAAGCGGCACTGCGGTCATGACCATTACGGCCACGGCGGATAAGACAAATGTGCCCACCATCTTCGGTGCCCTGCGTGGGGGTGCCGTACGCGGGAATCGGATGCCTGGCACGCCGGCCAGCACACCCGGTCAGCTTCCGATGCTGGCCTGGACCATGCTCCCGCTGGGGCTGGGCGGCTCTGCCGGTACTCTGTTGCTGAGCAGTTCGCGCCGTCGCCGCCGCTTGCTGATGCTGCTGGTCCCGCTGGCGCTCGCCGCGGCTTCCGGGCTGACCGGGTGCGCAAGCCCCAGTAACTACAAGGTGTACACCGTCACCATAACCGGAACGGCTACCAGTGGTGGCGCTACGATAACGCAATCGTCCACCGTCGACCTGACACTGGCACGGTGACGCATGACTCGCCGCCCTGCCGTGTTGTCTGCCCATGCTGACGCCGCCTGCAGCCCGCAGCCGCACCGCGCACGGTCTGCTGCGGGTGAGTTCTTGTCCAAGGATTCTGTTCATGCGTAAGCGGAAAGCTTCCCTGGGTCCGATCCTCCAAGGTCTGCTGGCCTTCGGCCTCTGCACGCCCGGCCCTGTCGGCTGGTTGCAGCAGCGTGCCGCGGCCCAGCAGAGCGCTCCCGCAGATGCATCCACGAAGACGGTTGCGCCGGCGCCTGAGACCAGGAGCGGCGCGACTGCTTCGCAGCAGGAGAACGAGACCGGCGTATCGAATCCGGACCCGGTCGTCCCGGAAGCTGCAATGCCCGAATCTGCAACGCCCGAGACGGCAACACCCGCTACGGCGACCCCCGCGACGGCCCAGGCCGAGCCATCCGCTGCCAACGGGCCGGCCCCCGCTGCGAATGCCGAATCGTCCGCGAGCCCCACGTCCGGCCCAGCGCCTGATCTGCAGAGCCAGCCGACCCTAGCAGCCCCTGCCCACGACTCGGCTCAGGCCACAACACCGGCCCAAGCCACGCCTCCTGCTGCCACACCGGCCGAGGCGCCCGCAGCGGCCGCCCCGCAGCAGGCACCAGCCACATCCCAACCAGATACTCAGCCGGCCGCGCCTGACTCGAACAGCGGCACGCAAGCTCCCGATGCCTCGACGGTCAATTCGTCTCTGCCTGCTCGTCAGGTAAATGCGCCGGAGCCGCCACCCGCGTCGCGTATCGACATCTTCGCGGGGTACGCGTATCTGCGTCCCTCGGGCAGCATCGGCATCTACAAATTCCCGGACAACAACACGCGCGGCTACATCGCCAGCGGCACCTACTACTTCGGCACCCACCTGGGCGTGCAGGCAGAGTTTTCGCACAGCGAGTATCCGCTGGGCACCACTGGCACCTCACCCGCGCCCCCCTTCGTTCAGCTGGGTGGGGTCACGGACAACTTCTATACCGCGCAGGCCGGCCCGGTGTACCGCTTCTTCCTGGGCCAGCACGTCTCGCCCTTCGTACATGCCACCGGCGGCGGCGCCCGGGTTGCCGGGCCCAAGTTCCAGCCGCCCACCTGGGGCTACGGATTCACCGGCGGCGGCGGGGTCGATCTCATCCTGCCCCACACCCACAGCCACGTCGCCTTCCGCGCCGTGCAGGCGGACTACGAATACATGCACGCCAACCAGGGCACGCTGCAGCCGTTCGACCTGGCCGGCGGCACGGACAGCGTCACCGCTCTGCGTCTTTCGGCTGGGCTGGTCTTCCGCTTTGGCGAGCAGAATCCAGTGCCCAGCCGGAGCCTGGCGTGCGACGCTACGCCGTCCGAGGTGTACTCCGGAGAGCGGGTAACGCTGGCCGCGAATCTGCGCAACTACCGCACGCAGCGGGTCTTCGCGTATCGCTGGGAGTTGGGTGCTGGCAAGCAGGTCGGCTTCGGCCCGGTCATCTTCGTCGACACCACTGGCCTGGCCAGCGGCAGCTACCGCGCCACTGCTCACATCTCGCTCAAGGAGAAGGGCAAGCAGTTCGCCCAGTGCTCCACCAACTTCGTGGTCAAGGACTCGCCGCCACCCAGCCTCAAGTGTTCGCCCAATCCCTCCACCGTCGTGCCGGGTGAGATCTCCACCATTACCTCCTACGCCGGCAGCATCGCGCAGCGCAAGCTTACCTACAGCTACAGCACGACCGAGGGCCAGATCGGCGGTACGGACAGCACCACCCAGTTGCACACCGATGGGCTGCCCCCGGGCACAGCCACTGTTACCTGCCGCGTGCAGGACGATCTCGGCCGCACCGCAGTCGCCACCACGGAGGTCACCATCTCCTCGCCGGCGCTGCCGCCCGCACCCAAGGCCCAGCCGCTGTGCACCGTCTACTTCAACCGCGACCAGCGGCGCCCCGCGCGCGTGGACAATGAAGGCCGCGCCTGCCTGGACGATGTCGCTCTTACCATGGAGCATCAGCCGGATGCACGCCTGGTGCTGGTGGGCGAACACTCCGACGTCGAAGTTGACGGACAGATCACCGCTGCCGAGCGCGCCATCAATACCCGTGCCTACCTGGCCAATGAGAAGGGCATCGATCCCTCACGGGTAGACGTTCGCTCCAGTACCACGCCGGGCCGCCAGGTGCAGACCTTCCTGCTGGCGCCGGGCGCTGTCTTCGACCAGCCCACCGAAGGGCGCATTGACGAGAGCAAGGTCAAGATCCACGGCCAGCAGTACGTCAACCAGCGGCGGAAGGCACCCCAAGGGCCTGCAGGTGAGGGAGTCTCCCACCCGCCGAAACAGTAAGTCCGCGTCGCGGCCGCCGTTGATAGGGGTATCGGCGCCCCGCGTCTCGCGCGAGCCCTGACGAATCCCTTGGCCCGAGTGAACGACAGGGCCGTCCACTTGCCGACAGCGTGGACACATCGCCCATCGCCTCAGCAGGACAGCTGTTGTGATATTGAGAGAGTCATCCCAGGGGATTACTGTCCCAAGTATGCTTGGTTGGCAGCTCTGTAGCCCCGGGGGCGGGGTGCAATGAACGAACTCCTCGACCTGTTGACACTGGGGCTGCTGGTCCTGCTGTTCACCTCTATCTACCGCAAGCGCCCCTCGCTGCGTGTACGCGACTGGCTCATTGGCTGGTGCCTGGTCCTGGCGCACTTCGTTGCTCTGCTGTTGCGGCCCACGTCGCCCTCCGGCCACTCTGCTCAGAATTTCGTTGTCATGGCCACGCTGCTGCTGGGTGGCATCGCCTTCATCGTATCCACCTCATTTGTACGTTCCGGCACTGGGCGCTGGGTAGTGATGGCTGTTTCGCTGAGCGTGCCCTGGCTCACTGCCACCGCTCTCTCGTCCTTCCTGCCGGCAGCGGATGGGCTGCTCTACCTGGCGGCCATCGCTGGCGAGGTGGCCACCCTGGCAATCGCTGTGCGCGCCGCGCATGCCCGCAAACTACTACTGAGTTGTCTCATGCTCTCTGTCCTTGGCTGCAGCGTATGGCTCGCATACGCCATCATGTCGCGGCATGCGAATGTGCCGGTTCAGATCATGCTGACCCAGGTCTATTTGCTCCTGGCGCTGCTCTATGGTGCGGACGTGGTTCGTTTCACTGCGGGAGTGCGGACTGTACTGCTCGGCCTGTATGGCTGGGCCGCAGTGTGGCCTGCAGCGGCTGCGCTCGCGTACTTCTGCCCGTGGCTGCATATACCGCCCAGCTTGTGGAACCTGCCCAAGTATCTGGTAGCTGTGGGCATGATCCTTACGCTGCTCGAAGAAGAGATTGTCGCCGCGGCCGCGGCGGGCGAGCATTACCGCGTATTGTTCGAGTCCAATCCCCAGCCCATGTGGATCTACGACACGAATACCCTGGCCTTTCTGCGCGTCAACGACGCAGCGGCCCACCAGTACGGCTATACGCGTGAAGAGTTCGCCCACATGACCATGGCCGACATCCGTCCCGGGGAACAATTCTCAACGCTGGTTGCCGAGCTGAAGAGCAGCTGCGAGACCCCGCTGAATGGGCCGTGGCGTCATTGCCGCAAGGACGGCCAAATCATGCTGGTGGACATCGCCTCGCACCAGATCGAGCAGGAGGGCCGCAAGGTCAGCTTTGCACTGATGCAGGACGTCACCGAGCGAGCGCGCCTGCACGAACAACTGGTGCACCAGGCTAATCATGACACGTTGACCGGCCTGCCCAATCGTGCGCTGCTGGAAGACCGCACCGGCCAGACCATTGCGCATGCCAGCCGCTACGGGCACCAGGCAGCCCTGCTTTGCATGGACCTGGACCGCTTCAAACAGATCAACGACACCTACGGCCATGAGGCCGGGGATCGCTGCCTGGAGGAGGTGGCCCGCCGGCTAACCGGCCGGGTGCGCGCCGTGGATACAGTAGCCCGTACGGGTGGAGAAGAGTTCACCTTGCTGCTGCATCGGATCAACGAATCGGAAGATGCAGCCCGCGTCGCCGCCGGCATCCTGCAGGCGCTGGCAGCCCCCTACCGCTTGCATGGAATCGATATCGAACTCACCGCCAGCATCGGCATCGCCACCTATCCGGAAGACGGAAGCGACGCTGCCGTGCTGTGGCGCAATGCGGACATCGCCATGTACCGCGCCAAGAAGTCCGGCGGCAACCAGTACACGCATGTCTCACGGGAGATCTCTGCCAACACGCTGGAGGCAGTCGAGCTGGAGCGGCACCTGCGGCGCGCATTGAAAGACGGCGGCTTCGAGCTGCTCTACCAGCCGCAGTACACGCGCGATGGCATGCTTGCCGGGTTGGAGGCACTGGTACGGCTGCATCATCCAGTTCTCGGCATAATTGAACCGGGCCGCTTCGTCCCTATCGCCGAGGAGTGCGGACTGATCGTGGCACTGGGCAACTGGGTGCTGGACGAGGTCTGCCGTCAGAGCCGCCTCTGGCAGCAGGAGGGCTTCGATCCCGTCCGCATCGCCTTCAACGTCTCGCCGCTGCAGCTTACACGGTATGACTTCTCCAGCCATGTGCTGGAACGGCTGCGGGTCTATCAGCTCTCTCCCACCATGCTGGAGATCGAGGTCACCGAGTCCGCAGTCATGCGCAATATCGGCCAGGTGGCGCGGCAGATTGGTACCCTTGCCCGCCTGGGCATCCACTTCTCCGTCGACGACTTCGGCACCGGCTACTCCTCGCTCGCTCACCTGCATGAGCTGCCGGTACAGAGCCTGAAGGTAGATCGCTCCTTCGTCGAGCGCATCAACGATCCCAACGGAACCAGCGCCATCGTCCAGGCCATCATTGTCCTGGCCCACAGCCTTGGGCTGCAGGTAGTCGCCGAAGGCGTGGAGCGCGAGGATCAACTGCAGCGCCTATGGCAGCTGGACTGCGACCGGGTACAGGGATTCCTCTTTGCCCCGCCGCAGTCCGCTGCGGAAACGGGCCGCATCCTGCGCCAGCGTGTCGCCGCGCAGGCAGACGCCGTCGTGGCCGCCCCGCTCGTGCTCTCGACGAGCGGACATCTCGATGCCCCAACGGTCGGATAGAGCGATCTTTCTGGCAGGAACTACTTCAGTTCCAGCACCACGATCCGCCCATCGGAATGGAACTCGCCGCCAGTCGCCGTCTTTGCAGTGCGCACCGGGTCGGCCGGCGTCACGTATGCAGCCGACTCCAGATCGCCTGCTGCGGCAAAGCTCTGCTGGATGAAGTCGCGCTCCTTATCGATCTCGGGATCGATCTTGTGCGTCACGCTGCCATTGCGCTGGTCTTTCTCAAAGCCGACATCATGGGTCGAAGAGCCCACCCATAGCGGACGGCCTTCCACCGTTTCAGTCGTTCGCCACACCCGCAAATGATGGCGCTCCGCTGCCACCGTGATCGGATCAGCCCGCGCATAGGAGAGGTCCTGCGGCCGGTCGAACAGGTACAGCGTACTAACTGGTACCTCGAGGTAAGGCTTGTGCTCGAGTGTCGCCAGCACTCCATGCACCACTGCATCCTGGGTGTTGGTGTCTACCGTCACCCAGCCGGCGTTCTCAAACGCCTTCGTCACCTGCGCCTCGGTACCGATCAGGGCAAAGTTCACCATGTCGCCCAGGTTGTCCTGCTGGTCCCGCACCCGGCGCGGGATGGCGTCGAACAGCGCGGGAGAGAGGGCCTTTGCGGATATCACGGACGCCGCTGCTTGCGCCTTTGCCTTCACCGGCTCGCGGGAGAGCTTCAGCGAGACGTTGTATTCGCCCTCCGGAGTAAGGTCGGTGCTGGCATTGATGCGCAGGAACAGCTCACCGCTAGTGCTTACCTGGAGCGTCTTGTTCTCACCGATGGCGAAGGGCACCACTGCGGGATCGCTGCCGATACGCGCCACCAATGCGCCAGTGGGGGAGCTGTTGTCCGGGAACTGCCGCAGCAGGTCCTTCCACCCCTTGGGCACGCCGCCAGCCGTCACCTTGCGCCCGTCGCCCAGCGTTACCTCGCCCTTGGCGGTGATGGCGACGGTATCGCCCGGAGCCACCAGCAGATGCGTGTCTCCCCAGTCCGCGCCCCCCACCTTCACGCTGTAGCTGTCCTTGCGTGCCAGCAGCCGCGCGCTGCTGGGCTGGCTCGAGGGAATGGCCTGCACTGCCGCGTGACCAGCGGGTGTCTTCGCAGGGCCCGTATTGGCAGCGCCGGTGTTCGCAGCGCCCGGGATCGGTACAGTTGCTGGCTGCTGCGGCGCGGGCGCGGCTGTATTGTCCGCGGGCGCGGGCGCGGGGGTGCTGGCGTGCGGCTGTTGCGCTGCTGCTGGCGTCTCCGGATCATTGAAAACCCGCGGCGCGCTCTGCTGCTGTGCCGGTGCCGTCGCAGGACACAGCAACATCGCGCACAGCAGCGGCGCCATCAGACCGAAGCATGCGGTTCGCCCGAACCTATTATCACCAGCGTTCATACCTTCAGCTTAGACGCAGCGCGCCGGCCACTGGCATCGTCTCCCATCTGCCATGGCTGCGGCTTAGGTAGCGGAGTTCCTCTCCGCGGACGATAGAATCGCACGGCGAGGTCTTTGGCGGCGATGCATGGCCAGGACACCGGGCCGCCACTGTCTTGTATCCGCGAGTGGCCTGGAGGGTGTTGCCATGATGAAGGTGTTGCTCGCCACTGCCATCCTGCCTGGCGTGCTTTCGCTCAGTGTTGTCTGGGCGCAAGGCACGGCAGCGACCGACCCGACCGCTGCGACTGCTGCCACGCTGACGCCAGGGCAGATCGATGCACAGTGGGTCGCAGCCACACAGAGGTACGAAGGCGAGCGGCAGCGTCTGCTCAGCGATGTGGCCAAGGCATCTGCCATGGGACCGTATCGCCAGGATTGGCAGAGCCTGCGCGCCTATCAGCCGCCAGAGTGGTTTCGCGACGCCAAGTTCGGCATCTTCATTCACTGGGGCATCTACTCCGTCGCTGGCTACGGCAGCGAGTGGTACTCGCGCAATATGTATCAGCAGTCGATGCCAGACTTTGCGCACCATCTCGCCACCTTTGGCCCGCAGGCGCGGTCCGGCTACAAAGATCTGATCCCGAAGTTCAAAGCAGAGCACTTCGACCCGACGGTGTGGGCCAGGCTTTTCCATGACGCGGGTGCGCGTTACGTGATTCCAGTCGCAGAGCATCACGACGGCTTCCCTATGTATCAATCGAACCTGACAGACTGGTGCGCGGGGAAGATGGGTCCGAAGCGCGATGTGCTGGGTGAGCTGGCAACCGCAATTCGTGCCCAGGGCATGCACTTCGGCGCGTCGTCGCATCGCGCAGAGCATGACTGGTTTTTCGATGGTGGACGCCACTTCGCATCCGACGTCAACGACCCTCGCTACGCAGACTTCTACGGTCCCGCGCAACTGCGGCAGAACACTGGCGAAGAGCTGGCACGGGACTTCACCTATGTCTCGAACGCGTACATGGAAGACTGGCTCGCGCGGACCGCAGAGATTGTCGAGCGCTATCATCCCGAGCTCATCTACTTTGACTGGTGGGTGGGTCAGCCGGACTTCCGCTCCCACCTGCAACGCTTCGCCACCTACTACTACAACCAGGCCGCGGCGCAGCAGAAGCCCGTCGTGCTGTTTTACAAACTCGATGACATGGAGGATGGCTCAGCCACGCTCGACCTGGAGCGCGGCGGGTTGAGTGAGATCCGTCCTCTGCCGTGGCAGACAGACACTTCGCTCTCCAACGGCTCGTGGGGTTATGTCGAGCATGACACCTACAAGACACCACAGATGGTGATCCATCAACTGGTCGATGTGGTCAGCAAGAACGGCAATCTGTTGATGAATGTTGGTCCGCGGCCGGATGGAACCATTCCAGACGAAGCAGCGCAGACATTGCTTGGCGTAGGCGCGTGGCTCAAGGTGAATGGCGAGGCCATCTACGGCACCCGGCCTTGGCGCCAGTACGGTGAAGGGCCCACGCAGTTCGAGGCCGGCCAGTTTCACGACACCGCCGGCCAGCCTTACACCGCGCAGGACTACCGCTTCACCAGCAAGGGCGACACCTTGTATGCCATCGAGCTGGGCTGGCCGAAAGACGGGGAGGCCATCGTCCACGCGCTGGCAGCCACCCCAGGAACGCGCAGGATCGAAACGGTGCAACTGCTGGGCTCGCCGGCTGCGCTCAGCTTCAGCCAGCAGGCGGATGGCCTGCACATCCACGTGCCCGCACAACCGGCCGGCCAGTACGCTTATACGTACCGCATCGCCTGGCATTAAGCTATGCACGGAGAATGAACGCTTCGATGCCCAGCGCTGACCGGCAGTACGCACACCACATGCTGCGTGAGATTGACGAGCAGCCCGCGTCGCTGACGGCCACGCTCGCGCACTACACACGTGGCGGGTCGTTGGACCCGGAGACGTTCAGTCCCGTCTACCAGTGGTTCCGCGAGCATCAGCAGGTCGTCTTCTCCGCCTCCGGCTCCAGCCGTCACGCCTCGCTGGCGGGGGAGATCATGCTCGAAGACATCACCGGACTACCCGTCGATGTCGAATATGCCAGCGAGTACGTCTATCGCGAGGTCAACACGCTTAGCAACCCGGGCATCATCGTGATCTCGCAGTCGGGGGAGACAGCGGACACGCTGGGCGCGCTGCGTGAAGCCCGGCGCCGCCGTCATGACACCATCGCGGTGACAAATGTTCCTGGCTCCACCATGGCCCATGAGGCAGAGATCAGCCTGCCCACCTGGGCCGGCCGTGAGCGGGCCGTCCCCGCCACCAAAAGTTTTACCGCGCAGTTGCTGGTATTGAACCTGATTGCGCTGGCGTCTGGCGTCGCCTTCCAGACTCTGACGTCCGAGCAACTCGCCGCCCATCTCGCCGACGTGGCGGCACTCCCCGCGCTGATTCAAGGCCAGCTCGCGGCCTGGCAGCAGCAGATGGAGCAGATCGCTACCGCGCTGCGCGCCGTAGACACCTATCTCTATCTCGGCCGCGGCATCCATTACGCGATTGCACGCGAAGGCGCGCTCAAGCTGAAAGAGTCCGCCTATCTGCAGGCAGAGGGCTACCCCTCGGGCGAGCTCAAGCACGGCCCCAACGCGCTGGTCGGCGCGAACGCCGCCATCGTCGCCATCGCCACGGTGGATCGCAACGAGCCTGGCTCCATCGTGCGCTATGAGAAGTCCGTGCAACTGCTGCGTGACCTGCACAAGCAGGGAGCGACGGTCGTGGCCCTCGGCAATACTGATGATCAGGACGTAGCCGCTGCGTGCACACACTTTGTGCCCGTCGCGCCGGCGCGAGAACATCTGCTGCCCATCGCGGAGGTTATCCCGCTGCAGTGCCTTGCCTACTACGCCGCCATACAGCGCGGCATCGATGTGGACAACCCTCGCAACCTGACCAAGGCCGTGCTGGCCGAGTAGCGGCGCATCTACTTCGCCGCCTCGACCAGCTTCTTCATCGCGTCCAGGAAGGTAAAGCGCACCAGCCCGGCCGGATTGTCCGCGTCGGCAACCTGGGCAGCTTGCTGCTTCACAGCGCCGCCGCCCTTCAGTGCTTCGAGTCCCAAAGCTCCCAACGCGCCGAGTTGCGTCGCCCGCACGGCTGCATCGTTCATAAGCGGATTCTGCTGCATCTCCGCTGCCAGTGGCCCGGAGACGTGCTGCCATTCGATAAAGCGAGCCACCAGCCGCGCCTCAGCCTCTTTGCTGTCGGCGGTATTGTTCACCACCGCATCCACATCCCGCGCAATCTCAAAGCGCGATGGAGGATCCGGCACCACGGTATCGATCAGCCGGTCGAGCGGGGTGCGGCTGTCGGTGTGTTGGTTCTCTTCGCGCTCATCAAATGGCACAGGCTGCAGCACATCGGTGAGTACCTTCAGCATTCCGGGATCGACGTTGCGGCTGATGCTGCGCCGCATCACCGCAGGCCCGGTGAGATGCGTCAGCCCGACCCGCTCCAGTGCCAGCGAGATGGCGGGCAGCCGCCGATACATCGAGGCTACATCGCGGTCGCTCTGCGGAGACCAGAAGCGCTCCGCCATCACTGCCGCGCGCGGCCAGATGCGCCCGTCGATGGTGCGCTCGTTCAAGTGCTCCGCCCACATGCACACCTCGCCGCCCAGGATTAGCTTCTGCTCCTCCGCAGTCATGGTCGTGTCTGCGGGGATAGGGTCGGCCAGGTAGTGCGTCTCGTTCGACTTCATTGCGTCCAGGTAGTAGGGCGCGGACAGCACCCCGCGATAGCCTTGCTTCGCGCCCGCCGCCAGCGAATCGGCGCCGCGCCACGACTGCACCACCACGCTCTTGGGCAAGCCGGGCACCAGAATCTCGTCCCAGCCGATTGGCTTCCGGCCATGCTTCTCCACGATCTGCTGCATCCGCTGGCTGAAATAGGCCTGCAACTCGGCAGGCTTCTGGTAGCCCTTCTGCTTCATGAAGGCAACGATCTTCGGGTTTGCCAGCCAGGCCTTTCCTTCCGACTCGTCGCCGCCAATGTGGAAGTAGGCATCGGGAAAGATCGTCACCATCTCGGCTACTAATTTGTCAAGGAAGGCATACGTACTCTCGCGCGTAGGGTCCAGCGCCTCGTCATGGATGCCCGCCGTCTCCGGCACCTGGAAGGGACCGGGGGAGCTGCTCAGCTCGGGGTAGCCCACCAGCCAGCTCACGATGTGCCCCGGCATATCGAACTCCGGCACCACGCGGATGCCGCGCGCCCGCGCATACGCCACCACCTCGCGCATCTGCGCCTGGGTGTAGTAGTCGCCATTTGAGCCCATGCTGGTCAGCTTGGGGTACGCCAGGCTCTCCGCGCGGAAGCCGGTGTCATCGCTCAGGTGCCAGTGGAAGACATTCATCTTGACCACCGCCATGCCGTCCAGCGTGCGCTCGATCTGGCTCACCGGCTCGAAGTGGCGGCTCACATCGATCATCAGTCCACGCCAGTGGAAGCGCGGCGCATCGTCAATCGTCACCTCCGGCAGCACGGCCGCGCCATCCTTGACCGTCGCCAATTGCAGCAGCGTCTCCATGCCGTGCAGCGCGCCCACGACTGTTGCCGCCTTTAACCGCACGCCCTGCTGCGTTACCGCCAGCGAGTACGCCTCCTCCTCTTCGAGCGACTGCACCGCACCACCCGGCCCAGCGACATCGACCGCGATGCCGCCCGTGGCGGAGTTCCCTGCAACCGCGCGGGGCAAAGGTACGCCGCTGGCAAATTGCAACCGCTTCAGCATCCGCGCCACGCCGGCATCCAGGCGAGCGTCATGGAAGTGCGCGTATCCCACCGTAAGGCCGGGCTCGATCTTGTAGGCGCCCGCGCCCATCTGCATATGCGCGGGAAGTGGCATCAGCGCCGGCATACTGGCCTGTCGATCACTGACGGGCTCGTTCACAGCTTGCGCCCGCACCATGCCTCCATGATTGAGCAGTGCAACCATCACGCCGCTGATCGCTACTGCTTGAATACAACTCCGCATTTTGTACGCTCCCATTGTTGCGACCTTCCATTTCAATATCGCCTGGTCTCGACCCCCGAAGCACGCGGATGCCGCGCTCCGCAAACGGAGTCGCCATGCTCGTTTGTTCGCGCCGTGCTTCTGAGCAGCTCAGCGAAACGCACTCCAGCCGGTGCGATTCAAATTCCAGAACAACACGGCCGCGCAGCAGCTCGCGAACACTATCAGCGCGAGGCCCTGCAGGGGGCGGCCGAACAACACATCGCCCGTGCCGAACAGCGCGCTGTACACCATGCTCAGTCCCAGCACCCAGTGAAAGAATGCCGGACCCAGCACGCCCTTCTGCGGGCCGCCCTCGAGCGCGGCGATCCTGCCCCAGCCCGGCCCCGCCGGATGCGTCTTGGCATAGAACGCGCGCAGCTTCTCTTCCGGCTCCGGCTTGGTCAGCAATGTCACAGCCAGCCATGTCACCGTGGTTATCAACGTGGCCAGCCCGAGGATCCAGGAGAAGGCGTGTGGATCGTCCGGATTCATTGCGCCCGCGGGAAGCTGCGGATCGATGTGCTGCAGCACCCGGGTGATGCCGCTGGCGAAGCGCGATTCCAGGAAGAGTGAGGAGAAGGCCGCCGCGCACATCGCGCTGATCTCCGTCCATGCATTGATGCGCCACCAGAACCAGCGCAGGATGAAGACCAGCCCCGCGCCTGCGCCAATGGCCAGCAGAAAGCGCCACGCGCCGCCGATCGAGGTCATGTAGAAGGTCGCGACCGCGGAAGTCAGTGTTACGATCACCGTGGCCCAGCGGGATGCCTTCACATAGTGGCGGTCATCGCGGTTCGGCTGCATGAAGCGCTTGTAGACGTCGTTCACCAGGTAGCTGGCGCCCAGGTTCATCTGGGTGCCGATGGTGGACATATACGCGGCCGCGAAGCCGGCCAGCATCAACCCGCGCAGGCTGGCGGGCAGATAGCGGTTCATGATCACGACGAACGCACCCTCTTTATCGCCCGCATTGGGCAGCACCACCACCGCCACCAGCGCGGTCAGGATCCAAGGCCAGGGCCGCAGGGCGTAGTGGGCCACGTTGAACCACAGCGTCGCGCCAAGCGAATTCTTCTCGTCCTTGGCAGAGAAGATGCGCTGCGTGATGTAGCCGCCGCCGCCCGGCTCCGCCCCAGGGTAGCTGCTGGCCCACCAGTTAATGCTCATCAACACCAGGAATTGCAGGAAGAACGGGGTGCCGCGGGTGGGGATGAAGTCCATCATGCGGAAACCGCGTCCCACATCTGCCGCCTGCACCCTGGCCTGCAGCACGTCCAGGCCGCCGGCCGCGTGCACGGCGAAGTAGGCCAGCAGGATCACCATGGTCATCTTCAGCACGAACTGCACCATGTCGGTCCACAGCACCGCCCACAGTCCGGAGATCGCCGTGTACACCAGCGTGACCGTCAGGCACAGGAACACAGCAGTCAGCTTGTCCAGACCCAGCGTCAGGTGGAGTATCTTGGCCATGGCCAGGTTCACCCAGCCCATACTGAGCGTGTTGACCAGGAAGACGAGGTAGATCGCGCGGAACCCGCGCAGGAACGCGCCGCTCCTGCCCGCATAGCGAAGTTCGATGAACTCCATGTCTGTGATGACACCGGAGCGCCGCCACATGGGTGCAAAGAAGAACACTGTCAGCATGCCGCTCAGGGCCAGCGACCACCACAGCCAGTTGCCCGCGATGCCTTGCTTGTAGATCAGCCCGGTAACCACCAGCGGCGTGTCCGCCGCGAAGGTGGTCGCGACCATGGAGGTCCCGGCCAGCCACCACGGCACACTGCTGCCCGCGACGAAGAACTCATCAATGTTTCCGCTGGCGCGGCGATAGTAGTAGAGGCCAATGCCCAGATTGAGCGCGAAATAGGCCGCGATCACAATCCAGTCGGCAAGCGAGATTTGCATGGGCACGTCCGTGTAGAGTTGAGGCTTTCCGGGTGGCGAGGGCGGAAAACGGCACGCGCCCGGAAAAAACAATGCGCCAAGCCTACAACACAGAAGCACGGGCGATGAGCGGCAATGTGTTGTTTCGAGGCAGAATGATCAGTGAAATGTCTGAAGAACTGGCGCAGGATCATTTTTCAATCGGCGTGGATATGGGCGGAACCAACCTGCGGGTGGCCGCCTATTGCACCGGCACCCAGGTCGCTGAACTTATCTCGATGCCCACCAGGCTCTCGCAGGGCCGCGAACGGGTGGTGCACGACCTGAAGGAAGCAGTGCTGGCGCTGCGCGAGAAGTTTCGCAGCCATCGCGGTTACCTCGGCATCGGGGTGGGCACGCCGGGTCCGCTCGAACTGCCCGCTGGCATCATCCGCAATCCGCCCAATCTGCCGGGATGGGATGGCTTTCAGATCCGTGAGGCAATTGAGCAGGCAGTGGGCGAGCCTATCCTGCTGGACAGCGATGCCAACGCCGCCGCGCTGGCGGAATACACGCTGGGCTCGGCGCGCGCTGCCGGCATCGATTCGCTCTGCATGCTGACGCTGGGCACCGGAGTGGGCAATGGCATCATCCTCAACGGCCAAGTGTGGCACGGCAACAATGGCATGGCAGGGGAGGCTGGCCACCTTCCCTTTGAGCCCGCTGGCCCGGCTTGCCCCTGCGGCGGCCGGGGCTGCGTCGAACTCTACGCCTCGGCGACTGGCGTGGTGCGCATGGCCGCCGAGTCGGAGTCGCGCGCGCTGATCGCCGCATTGCCGTCAGAGCCAGAGCAGTGGACCGCGCGCGCCATTGCCGATCTGGCGCAGGCTGGCGACCCCGCTGCAATCGCGATCTTCGAGCGCGTCGGCCGCGCAGTTGGACTGGCCATGGCCAGCACCGCGAACATCCTCAACCTGCCGCTCTATGTCGTCGCCGGCGGACTCTCGAATGCTTGGCCGCTCTTCGCCCCGGCTATGTTCGCCGAGATGCGCCTGCGCAGCTACGTCTATCGCCTTACCGCTGCCGCTCCCGAGGAGCCGCTCTCAACACCTGGCAAAAGCTTCGTCCGCCGTGCCGAGCTGGGTGCGGATGCCGGAATCCTGGGTGCGTGTCTGCTGCCGTTTGTGCAAAGCCGCAGATAAAGGCAGACAACAGCAGATGATTGCAGACAACTGCAACAGTTGCTTTCGCGCATGGACATGAGAGTGGTGACACAACTTCTGTCATCCTCAGCGCAGCGCAACAACTCTCTGTCATCCTGAGCGGAGCGAAGGTGTGGATTCACATTTGAAGTGCAACAGATGGGATGAGAAGAGTTCGGCAGGAGTTTGGAAGCCGAGGCATTTTCTTGGGGTGTGGTTGTAGCGCTGGACCAGCAGGTTGATCTGCTGCTGCGTCAGTTGGGCGGTGTGGG
>JBBRLT010000063.1:0-20611 GCA_038231235.1 Terriglobales bacterium | reverse complement strand
TTCCATCACCCCACTCTGGGCCCTATTGCGGAAGATCTTCTCCACATAACCAAGGCTAAAACCTAACACCGCCGCCAGTTCGCGGAAGCTACCATGACCCTTCGCATGCGCCAACAATATCTTCCGGCGCAAATCGTCCTCGTAGGCTCGCGCCATATCGTCGTCGTCGCAGAGTCTCGCCTCTTCTACATTACACTATCTATAATTTTGCTCTAACTCTATGATCCATTAGTTCCGGAGAGATTGACACGGTAGAGGTCGCTGGTTCGAATCCAGTCGTGCCTACCATCTTTTCAACTTCATCTATTTGGAACCGAACGAGTGGACGCGAGCTCCTCGACGTGCACAGTCGTGTGGGCGGCGGCTCTGACCGTGGCCCCTCCCCTCGCTTCGCAGTTTTGCATTGACGCGCGCCCGTGCGCGGGCTCATAATCCGCTCCGATTGGAGAGCGCCCAACGCTTTTTCCGCCATGCAGAGCGACCTTCTGAGCACCCATAGCAGGGTCGTCCTTCTGCCGTGCGCGGACCGACGCTTCACGCACATCCAGGCCAGCTAAAACGGGGCCCAGTACACGTCCAAAAAGCCGTTCCTCGCACAATCCGTAGCCTTCCCAGGCCCAGAAGCGGAAAGGCTCACCACGTCCGGAGGCACTATGAAAATTACCGGTTCCATTCGTATCACCCATGTACTGCTGGCTATGCTTGCCTTGGCGGTACTCACCCTAACCCAGGCTGCGCAGGCTCAACAGAACTGGCAGGCCGTCGTAGGCGCGCAGAATGCCGACAAGTCGAAGCAGGCGCTGGCCTTTCTTCCCAACGAGCTCTGGATTCATGCGGGTGACACCATCACCTGGACAGCCCAGGCGGACGACATCCATACCGTAACTTTTCTGACTGCGGCACAGATCGTCCCGTCTTTCCAGGCTGGCTGCCCGGGCTATTCACCCAGTGGCTCGTCGTTCGATGGGTCAACATGCGTCAGCACTCCGCCGCTGGCGAAGGGACAGACGTTTTCCGTGGTCTTCCCGAAAGCCGGCAACTACAAGGTGGAGTGCCTGGTCCACAACATCATGACCGGCACCATCCACGTTCTCGACGTCTCTGCGACTCTGCCGCATGATCAGGACTTCTATGAAGACCAGGCCGAGGCGCAGAAGAAGCTGCTGTTCGCTGAGAGCGAGCCGAACATGTCCCACGACGAGGAATCCGTACGCGTCTACGCCGGAAACAAGAATGTCACTGCTGGAGTGGGGGAGATATTGGCCACTGCCGGTGGTACGCAGGTTGGGTCGCTGGTGCGGTTTCTCAAAGGGAACATCCAGATCCACGAAGGCGATACCGTTGAGTGGAGCAATCGGGACCCGCAGGAGCCGCACACCATCACCTTTGGAACGGAGCCAGCGAATCTCTTCCTGCCCTCTTTAAATGTAACGATGGATGCGGATGGGGTCCGGCATGCCACGATCAATGCTGTGGGAGACAGTGTGAACTCTGGATTCATCGCGGCCACGCTGCAGGATGTTCCTGGATTGCTGCCGGAGAATCCCCTGGATCACACACGCTTCCGCGTCACCTTCACGGAAGAGGGAACCTACCCGTATATCTGCGGGCTGCATGACAACCTGGGGATGAAGGGCAAGGTCATCGTTCTACCGTAATAACTACCTGATTTAGATGAAATAGAAGAGGCTCCTCGAAGTTGCGGGAGCCTTTTCTATTGGAACGGCCAGCAATCAATGGACGGTAATGGTGGACGAGCTGCTCCACTTGGTGCCCGCAGTGTTTACTGCGTAGAAGGCAAAGCGATGGCTGCCGCTGGCCTCCGCCAGAGAGAAGTTCGCGCCATCGGTGGTGGTTGATGTGAACTTCTTCACGCCGTCCACCCATACCTCGAAGCGGGCGAAGGTTCCAGTAACCGTGCCTGCCGCGGATACGTTCACGGGAGACGACACGCTCGAGCCATTCACCGGCGAGCAGATATGGATGCCCGCCGTACTCGGCGCCGCGCAGGAAGAAGCGCCAGCCACCAGCAGTGTGAACTTCCTCTGCTGCAGCGTATCGTCCACTCCGAAGCCGTAGACCGCGATGGAATGGCTGCCCGCAGCGAGTGGAACAGACGCGTTCAGGAACGAGTAGTTCGAGAACGAATGTGCCAACTGCAGCGCCACCTTCTTGCCGTCGGCCCACACTTCGGCGCCGCGCATGGGGGTGGGGCCTGCTGTTGCGATGGAGAAGCTCGCCGGCGAACCTGCGGTAGCTCCAGGACTGCAGATGCTTACACCCTCTGCCGTATTGGGGGCCGCGCAGGGTGGAAACGAGCCGGTGCTCTGGTTGGTAAGCAGCACCAGTGCAGTGGGCGTGGAGCCGGTTTGACTAAGGGCGGCGTTCTGCTGGGAGAAGATCAGGTCCGGCCTGGTGCCCCTGGTACTGCGCAACGCGGAGCCGCTGGCAAAGTTAGCCGGGAAAGAGTGCTGGTAGACGATCTGGTCAGAGCCGAACGCGCCGGATCCCGTTCCTGGCTTCACCACAAAGGTCTGAGCGCCTCCGCCACTGCAGGAGCCCTCGTCAAATGCCAGGTCATTCAGGCCATTCCCGTTGAAGTCGGCGATCGCGATGCCGGCAGCGGGACACCCATTGGTGGCTATCGCTTGGAACGTCAATGTGCGGTTGGCATTTCCCACATACGCGCCCAACTGGGGAAAGAACTGGCTGGTTCCGCTCGAACCATAATGAAAGCGAGATCCGACGATATCGCTGCGGCCGTCGTTGTTGAGGTCACCTGTGGGAGCGATTCCGAAGAATTCCTCATATCCGCTGGGATCGGTAATTGAGAAGGGCGAGCCCACATGGCCAGCGCCATCCCCATACCAGACCTGCACTGTGGTTGCGCCCTTTTCGGAAAACAACACAGCGACATCCGTCTTTCCGTCGCCATCAAAGTCTCCCACGGCAAGGTTGGTTCCCATGAGCGAAGCGATGTGCTGCCCGGCAGCGAAAGTTCCATCGCCATTGCTGATCCAGATCTGCAGGGACTGACCGCCGGCATTTTGCTGGAGGAGCTGAATCAGATCGGTGCGGCCATCATGATTCATATCCGCGGCGACCATCCAATTCGCGCCAGTACTTCCAGAGACCGGCTTCGCTGGCTGAAAGGTGCCATCTCCATTTCCCAGGTAGATATTCAACACACTTTCCTGACTTGCAAAATCCAGTTTTCCGTCATGGTTGAAGTCTCCAACCGCGGTAAGACCGGCACCGAACTCCGCAGACAGCGTTCTTGGTGCGTCATAGGTCCCGTCGCCGTTGGAGAGGTAAAGCAGATTGCTGTGTGCGAATCCTGACGGAGTGGTTGCGTTTTCTGCCACCAGTAAGTCTTCGCGGCCATCATTGTTGAAGTCGCCATGGCCAGCAATGTCCGAACTGCCAGAATACTGTGCGACCTGATGCGATTGAAACGAGAGTTGAGCGGACGCTGCGGGAACCAGAGCCGAACCAAGAAGCAGAGTAGACAAAAGTGTGACATGTGGAAGCACTGCGAACATAACCAGACCCCTTAGGTAAAGAAGCAGTGGATAAGAGGAGCCCCGGAAGGCGCAAGTGCTCCAATGGCGGGGGAGCGTGACAAGAGCGTACAGCAGCATTTCAAGAAGGGCCAGTAATGCGAAGCGGGCAATTTATTTCGCTTGAATTGAGTTACGTGCCGCTACTCATTGCTATTAATGACAAAAGCAAAAGTGGAGTGGCCGCATTGCACTGAAGCAAGAAATTGACGTTCCAATCGCGAGTAGCCGACGCATTCCCTCGGCTCTCCTGCTGCCGTTCTTACTAAGCAACTGGCGTGCCGCCGGGACGGAGGGCGCAGGCAGCTCTCTTGCATGAAGCAGACCGATGAGCAGGGAGCGCCGCAGATTTCTGCGGCAACGGCGGGCCGGTTTTGACCGGCGCGGCCCAGGGCATAGAATGAGCGGGCCGTTTGGAACTGCATTCAGGGCACCGCTGATCTCCCGGCGGCAATCCCTAATAGTGCAGCCGCTCGGCAGTCCGCGTCGCGAAAGTGAGACCTCCTCAATCATGCTTGATCGTAGAAACTTCATTCAGTCCACGCTGAAGGGCGCCGCCCTGGCTGCTGTGGCCACGCATCTCGACCCGCTTGCCGCTCAATCGACAACACCGGCGCCCCGCTCCGCGAATGACACTATTCAGCTGGCGCTGATCGGCGCGGGAATTCAAGGCCAGACCGATACAAAGTTTGCCTTGCAGGTTCCCGGCGTCAAGCTGGTGGCGGTTGCCGACTGCTATGACGGCCGCCTAGCCCACGCCAAGGAGTTGTGGGGCGCAGACGTGTTCACCACGCGCGACTATCGCGAGATTCTGGCTCGCAAGGACGTGGACGCTGTCCTGATCGCGACGCCGGATCACTGGCACAAGACGGCAGCGGTCGATGCCATGCGTGCGGGCAAGGACGTGTATCTGGAGAAGCCGATGATCCATATCTATCCGGACGGGCCGGAGATCATCGATGCCGCGCGCTCTACCAACCGCATCCTGCAGGTAGGCAGCCAGCGCGTCAGCTCTGTGGTGTATGCCAAGGCTAAGGAACTGCTGGCCTCTGGCGCCATCGGCAAGCTGAATATGGTGAGTGCCCACTGGGACCGCAACTCATCCACCGGCGCGTGGAACTATTCGATTCCGCTGGACGCCTCGACGCAGACCTGTGACTGGCCGCAATTCCTCGGCTCGGCGCCGAAGATACCCTTCTCCGCAGAGCGCTTCTTCCAGTGGCGCAAATGGAAGGACTATGGCTCCGGCGTGGCCGGCGATCTGTTTGTCCACCTATTCAGCGGCACGCACTTCATCACTGGCGCGCATGGGCCCACCCGCGCCATGGCCACTGTCGGGCTGCGCTACTGGAAGGATGGCCGCGATGTCAACGACGTGCTGCTCGCGCTGTTCGACTATCCCGAAGGCTTCAATCTCAGCCTGCAGGTCAACTTCGTCGATGGCGGCGAGGAGAGCGAGGGCTTCCTGTTTACCGGCTCGGAGGGCACCATGGAGATTGCCGGCAACACCGTGACCGTGCGGCGCACTGCGCCGGAAAAGGAACCCGGCCACACCGTCACCACCTTTGCCGAGGCCATGCAGAAGCAGTATCTGGAGGAATACCTGAAGAAGTATCCAGTGCAGCACTTCAGTGGTCCACCCCCGGCGGAGGTGCAGAAGTTCGCGGCGCCCATGGGCTATGCGGATAACTACGACCACTTCCACAATTTCTTTGATTCGGTGCGCAGCCGCAAACAGCCGGTCGAGGACGCGACTTTCGGCTTCCGCGCCGCCGGGGCTGCCTTGCTCTCGAACCTGAGCGCGGACCGCGGTAGCGTGGTGCACTGGGATCCCGAGACCATGAAGCTGGCCGAGCCGAAGGGAGCGCACGCATGAAGATGGCTTTGAAGATCCTGGCACCACTGATCGTGCTGCCGCTGTTGGCAGGCGCCTGCGCGCTGGCGCAGGATCCAGCCCACGCGACGGAGTTTCGCTTGCAGCATCCGGGCGAGGGCCCGGGTGGCGCACCGCGCAATACATTTCTCGCGCATCGGCTCGGGACAGATCATTCCGAAGGCATCTCGATGCTCGACATGAACGGGGACGGCTTCGTTGATCTGCTGAGCGGCGCCTACTGGTACGAGAATCCCGGAGCGCAAGGGGGGGCCTGGAAGCAGCACCAGTTCCGCACTGTGGGCACGCACAATGAGTTCATCTCCGATTGCGGTGAGTGGATTGTTGACGTCGATCATGATGGCCTGCCGGACCTGGTAACCACGGGCTGGATCGAGAATGGTCTGTGGTGGTATCGCAACCCCGGCGCGAAGGCTACCGCCGCCGGCACCATGTGGCAGCGGGAAAAGATTTCCGACAGTTACGATACCGAAGGGGGCGCCTTCGCCGATATCAATGGCGATGGCAAGCCCGACCTGGCCCTCGCCCATTACAACCGCGCTGGAGTCATGTGGGTGGACTTCAGCAAAGAGAAGCCGCGCGTGCACCACATCGGCGGCAAGGAGCAGGACGGGCACGGCATCGGCATCGCCGACATCAATGGGGATGGCAAGCCGGACATACTTACCCCGCATGGCTGGTTCGAACAGGTGGATGCGGATAACGACAAGTGGCAATGGCACGGCGACTGGGATACTGGCGATGCAGGCTTCCCCATCCTCGGCTATGACGTCAATCACGACGGCAAGATGGACCTGATCTATGGTCAGGGCCACGGCTACGGCCTTTACTGGCTGGAGCAGGCCGGCACCGCAGCGCAGCCCAAGTGGACACGCCACACCATCGACGAGTCGTTCTCGCAATCCCACGCGCTTATACTGCTCGACATCGATGGCGACGGCACGCCGGAGCTCATCACCGGCAAGCGGTATCGCGGCCACGCCGGCGCCGATCCTGGGTCGTACGATCCGATTGTTCTCTACGCATATAAATTGCCGGGCAAGGATCAGTTCGCATCGGGAAAGGGTGAGCCAGTCTTTACCCGCACGACGATCTCCGAGAATGGGACGGCAAGCGCTGGAACGCAGTTTGTCGCGGCGGACTTTGACCACGATGGGGACATGGATTTTGCCACTGCAGGCAAGCTCGGCGTGCACGTGCTGGAGAATCTGAAGGTCAACAATGCCTCGAAGGCCGCCCGCGAGGAGACGCAACCGATGAATCGGAACTGGCCCTTCCCGGGCGAAGGCAAAGAGGTGGAGCAGGAAGACGGTCCCACGCCCTGAATATCACCCGCACAACAAAAGGAGAGCCGCATGCCAGGATCTCGTAGCAGATTCCGTAGCAGCATCACGCGAGGGATGACAGCTTTCGCTGTCCTGGCTGTAGCTTTGCCAATGGTGCGGGCAGCAGACAAGCCGCCCATACCGCCGCACGCTGCGCCCATTGTGCTCTTCAACGGGCACGATCTGAAGGCCTTCGACATTGTCCTCAAAGGCCGGCCCTTCAATGCCGATCCGGAGCATGTCTTCACCGTGGAGCATGGTGTAATCCACGCCTCCGGCAAGGAGTTTGGTTACATCGTCACGCATCAGTCCTTCCACGACTACTACCTGCGAGCTGAGTTCAAGTGGGGCGAGGGTACGTATGCGGAGCGCAAGGGGCAGGCGCGGGATAGCGGCATCCTGTACAACATCCAGGGCGAGGCCAAGGTGTGGCCGCAGTCGGTGGAGTTTCAAATACTGGAGGGCGGCACTGGCGACTTCTGGATGACGGACGGCGCAGTGCTGACCGGGCTTGACGGAGTGCGCGTGACCGGGCCAGCGGGCAGCGCAAAGAAGATCGATCGCATCGGCAAGGGCCCATCGCAAAATGTGGTTGGCTTCCGCGATCCCGTGGGCGAGGTAGAGCGTCCGCATGGCGAGTGGAACCTGCTGGAACTGGTGACGCAAGGCAATACCGTGCGGCAGTACGTGAACGGCAAGCTGGCGAATGAGGGCACCGAGCCGTTCCCCAAGGAAGGCAAGATTCTGTTTCAATCCGAGGGCGCCGAGGTCTACTTCCGCAACATCCAGTTATCGCCACTCAAGTGATATTCGTCGCAGCGGTAATTACTGATGATATGCACTGCCGATGAGCGATTCTGCCGACAACCTGACCGCGCATGCAGAAGAGTTGCGGCGCAGGCTACTGCGTGAGGGCACATTTGTGCTTGAGGTTAAGACTGTTCCCCGCGCTCGCACGGCAGCAGTGAGCGATGTGATGGCGAATGGCGCGCTGAAGGTAAAGGTCACCGCGGCTCCGGAAAAGGGAAGAGCAAACGAAGAGGTGCTGGCAGTGCTGGCAGCGTTTCTCAGCTTGCCCAGGCGCAATCTGGAGATGTTGACTGGCCACACATCGCCGCAGAAGCGCGTGAAGGTGTCGGCTGCATAGCCAAATCGTATTCAGACGCCGCCCGCGATGGCGCCAATGATCAGCAGCGGTTCCGTACCCGCGACGACCGCGTCGGGCAGAGGAGAGTCCGTGGGCAGGTGCGACATGTCCTCTGCGCAGGCGAAGTAGCGGATGAAGGCGCGCCGCTCCAGTGTGGAACGGTCGCGAATGGTGCCGCGCAGCATGGGGTAGCTGCTCTCCAGTGCATTCAGTGCGGCGCAGATCGTCGGCTCGCCCGTGATCTCGACACGCACCTCTCCCGGTACACGCGCCAGCGTTCGCAGATGCGCAGGAATGGCAATCCGGATGGCGCGCGCGCCATCCGATGCGGGGATGTCCGGAGACGGACTCATGCCAGCGTCTGCACTTCGACTGACAATACTGCTGGCAGATCGCGCACAATCGGCATCCAGTTGTCGCCCGCATCCGCCGAGCAGTACACCTGCCCGCCGGTGGTGCCGAAGTAGACGCCACATTGATCCAGCCGGTCGACCGCCATGGCATCGCGCAACACATTCACATAGCAATTGCTCTGCGGCAGTCCCTTGGTCAGCGGCTCCCACTCATTGCCACCGCTGCGGCTGCGATACACACGCAGCTTGCCCTCGGGCGGATAGTGCTCGCCGTCGCTCTTGATGGGCACGACGTAGATGGTCTCCGGCTCATGCGCATGCACATCGATCGCGAAGCCGAAGTCGGTGGGCAGATTGCCGCTGACCTCATGCCAGTTGTCGCCGGCATCGTCGGAGCGCATCACGTCCCAGTGCTTCTGCATGAACAGCACGCCGGGGCACGCGGGATGCATGGCCACCGAGTGCACGCAGTGACCCACTTCAGCCGTCGGGTCGGGGATGTGCAGCGAGTTCAGGCCATGGTTTATGGGTTGCCAGGTCTCGCCTCCATCGTCGGTACGGAAGGCTCCGGCAGCGGAGATGGCAATGAACATGCGCTGCGGATTGCTGGCATCCGGAACGATGGTATGCAGGCACATGCCGCCCGCGCCCGGCGCCCAGTGAGGGCCGGAGCCATGCTTGCGCAGCCCGGAAAGCTCCTGCCAGGAGTGGCCACCGTCGCGTGAGCGAAACAGTGCAGCGTCCTCAACGCCGGCATACACCGTCTCCGGATCGCGGAGGCAGGGCTCCAGGTGCCACACCCGCTTGAACTCCCACGGGTGCGCCGTACCGTCGTACCATTGGTGCGTGCCGGGAACGCCGTCGTAGACAAAGTGATTGTCCACCGGCGCCCAGGTCTTGCCACCGTCGTCGGATCGCTGGATCAACTGCCCGAACCAGCCCGATGACTGCGATGCGTAGATACGATCCGGATTCACCGGCGATCCGTTGACGTGATAGATCTCCCAGCCGGCGAAGTGCGGCCCGCTGATATCCCAGTTCTTCCGCGCACCATCAGATGTCATCACGAACGCGCCCTTGCGCGTACCCACCAGCAACCGTATCCCGCTCATCCCATGCCTCCTATGGCGCGGCGTGCGCGCATCCGCTCTCTTTGTGTACGCAGAGACGGTAGCAAAGGTGCCGTGGAAATGTAAGAGGAAGATGAATTCTCCGGGGAAGTGAGGGGACGGCCGGCGTTGCGTGTTTGCCGGTTGCATCCGTTTTGCAGCAGAAGCGTCCCGGCCATGCGGTTATGTTTCGAAGGGCAACTGGAAAGAGGTATGTTGGCAGTGGAGGTGAAGCCGATGCCCTTGACTACGGATGAAGCCATTCTCGCGACCAGCCGGGATCTGTTGCAGCAGTTCGACACTTTGTTCGGTTTGCATCCCGGCTTTCGACCGGCACATGCAAAGGGCATCCTGGTCACCGGCAGCTTCCAGCCGGCAGCGAATGCGAAGTCACTCTCCCGCGCGCCCCATCTGCAGAGCAGCGCCACGCCGATCACCGTACGGTTTTCGAACTCTACCGGCATTCCCCTGGTTCCAGACAACGATCCCAACGCGGATCCGCGGGGCATGGCGATACGGTTTCATCTGGGCGAGCATGTGCACACGGATATCGTCAGCCATTCGACCAACGGTTTTCCGGCGCGCACCGGAGAGGAGTTTCTGGAGTTTTTGCGCGCAGTGGTAGCCAGTGCTCCGGGCGGCCCATCGCCGTCTCCGGTCGAGGTATTTCTGGGCAGCCATCCTGCTGCACTCGCTTTCGTGCAGACACCCAAACCCGCTCCCGCCAGCTTTGCCCGCGAGGCATTCTTCGGCCTGACTGCCATGCGCTTCATCAACGCAGGGGGCGCCAGCCGATACGGGCGCTACCGCATCGTTCCAGAGGCAGGCACAGAACATCTTGATCCGGCGATGGCTGCCACTCAGCCGCCGGACTTCCTCTTCAATGAATTGAGAGAGCGTCTGCAGGGAGGACATGTTCACTTCCGCGTGCTCGTACAGCTGGCAGAGGAAGGCGATCCGGTAGACGACGTGACGAAGCACTGGCCGGAGGCGCGTACGCTCTTCGAGCTGGGCCGGCTGGAGCTGAACGTGCCCGTGCCCGAAGACGCAGAGGAGCAGAGGCAGATCATCTTCGATCCGATACCGCGCGTCGACGGCATCGAGCCCTCAGCAGACCCGCTGCTGGAGTTGCGCGCCGCGATCTATCTGATGAGCGGCCGCCGCCGGCGCAGCGCGCCTGCCAGTTAAAACGCCACCTCAGGCGAAGTCCAGCTCCAACTCATCCACATAGCACCAGCCCCAGCTCTCGCCCGGTTCGGCTGAGCGCATGATGGGGTGTTGAGTGTGGTGATAGTGCTTGGTCGCATGCTTGTTCTTTGAAGAATCGCAGCAGCCAACGTGGCCGCACTCCAGACACATCCGCAGATGCACCCAGCGGTCGCCGGTCTTCAGGCACTCCTCGCATCCGCGGGTGTGCGGCTCGACATCTTTGATCTGATCCAGATGGGTGCATCGCGCCATGGTGGGTCTCCTTGCTGTCTCTTGATTTGAGATGCGCGCAATCATCTCTGTTCTGCTGTGACCCGCGCCCCAATGCAGGCTTGGCCTTGCTCAGGATGACACCTATTTCCGGCCTATTGCTCCTGGACGTCCAACAGTCGTCCCTGCTCCTGCCATTGCTTATGCTCCTGCAGATAGGTGGCGGTATAGTCCAGATAGTTGCGCGCGTACATCAGGATCGCTTCGCGATCCTTGTCATCCAGGGCGCGGCGCTGCTTCGCTGGGAGTCCCGCCCAGAGCGTACGCGGCGGCACGATCGTGCCTTCCGGCACCAGGGCTCCGGCAGCGATGATGGAGCCCTCGCCGATGCGCGCGCCGTTCAGGATGACCGCTCCCATGCCGATAAGGCAGGTGTCTTCGACCACGCAGCCATGCACGGTGGCGTTATGGCCGATGGTGACCCAGTCGCCCACGATCACCGGCCACTTGTAGCGCATGCCGTGCAGCACGGCGCAGTCCTGCACATTGGAATTGGCGCCGATGCGAATGGAATGCACGTCGCCGCGCAGCACGGCATTCATCCAGACGCTCGAGTGTTCGCCGAGGGCCACGTCGCCCAACAGTTGGGCCGAGAGGTCCACGTAGCAGGAGGCAGGGATAACCGGAGTGTGGCCGAGATAGGTACGGATCATCGCTTTCAGTTTAGCGAAATCGCCAGGACTGCATCGCTGCTAGCGGCGGCCCAGGTCGATGGAGAGTTCGGTATGCGTGGGGAAAGTCACCTCATGTCCGCGCGCAATCCATCGCTGGTAGACGGACTTCGAAAAGGCATACGCGGCAAAGCCGGTGGAGACATTCTGGCTGGTCGTCGCAATAGCGAGGATGCGCGCCGGCAGGCCGAAGCCGTTGCTGGTGACGCCTTGACGGACGAAGCTGCTGCCGCCGTCCTCGTCATGCGAAGCGGCGCCGAGCAGCGCGAGCGTCAATGGCGCCAGGAAGCGGCCCTTGTCTGGCTGCGCTCGCGCGCCGCCCTCCGGGTCCAGCGCCACATTCTGTCCATCCACGGCATCGATCGAATGCAGATGGCCGTCGATCGGTGTTACCGCAGCCTCACTCCGGGTAGCCAGGATAGGTGGCGTTGTCTTGCGAACCGGCGTCGCGGGCGCAGGAATAGCAGGAGCCGCCACGCCGCTGGAGTTCGGAGCTTCGTGAACCGCCTGCGTCGCATCGGACGCTAGGGCCGCGGACGTGGGAGTTGTGGGCTCTGCGATGGAGCGGAAAGAGAAGCGCAGCTTGCCGCTGCGCCCGAACCAGCGCGCAGATTGCGCCTGCACTACCACTCCGTTCAGCGAAGTGCCGGTGGGCAGCATCATCCGGCCCCTCACGTCCAGAAATGGCTCAGTCAAGACGGCAGTCACGGCATCGCCCTTGCTGGCTGCCTCGGAGCTGACTGCGCCGGTCAGCCGCGCGTGCAGCGTGCCGGAGGCCAGGTCCACGCTGGGTGCAGGTGGACTGGGCTGCGATGCGGCAGCGATCGGAACGCTCAAAGGCTGCGTCAGCACCGCGTCGAAGGCGGAGCCAGCCCACATCTCTTGCGGGTGATAGGGGAGTTGTGCATAGAGCAGCTTGCGCAGGCGATCCTGCTTCGTCGTGCCATGGATGGTGTCATGCACGGTGTCATGCGCCTGCTTCACCTGGCTGCGGATACTCTGTTTCAGCTGGCCGGCCAGGGATGTCTTTTCCGCATGCCGCGCCAGCGAAATGGATGCGGCGTTGCGCATGCCCCCGGCTGCGGAGATCGCTATTATGGCCCCCGAGGGCAATACCAGTTGCGTGACGCGGATGACGGGTTCGCGCAATGGAGTGAAGTCGCCATCGAGCCGCGCCTTGATGCGAGTGGAGTGATCGATGGAAGGCGTGGCGTCCACCACACCGCGCGCGACTAGCCCCGCAGGCAGCAGCAACCGGTCCGGGCCGTAGACCGGCTCGAGCAGCTTTCCCTCGAACGGCTCGCCAATCTTCAGCGCGACAGTGCGGGTGACCTGCACCCGCAGTGGCGTATGGCTGGGAACGACCAATGCCGTGTCCTGCGCAAGTACAGGGAAAGCCCCGCCCAGCAGTAGGAGCGTCAGCAAATGAGCCAGCGTGAGGCTTCCGCAGCGCGCGGCGCCGGGCGCACACACTTCGAACCGCTTCGCGAAGACAGGGGGCATCATGGCCGCGTAAGAGCGGCTACCTGCGCCAGCGATACGTTGGTGGGCATGGCATGCACATCGTTATGGACGGACTCCTGGTCGCGCGAGATGCTCTTCAGGAGCAGAATCTTTCCGTCCATGTGAACGCTGACGTGCGTCGTCTTCCAATCCGCCGGGGTCACCTCAGTCCGGCGCATGGTGAAGCCGCTCCCCTTCTCAACGTGACCCAGCAGGCCGTAGCCAAAGCTGACGCGGTCGATCAGGTGTCCATCGATGGCTGCGAGCCGTATGGTGGGCATCTGGATCATGAGGGTACCGGCCATCTGGTGCAGGATCCGCTCTTCATAGGTGGACGGGATGAAGCTCGGATTCGGTCGATAGCCAATATGCAGAGCGCCATCCTGCTCTCCGTTCGCGGCGAAGAGAAAGGCGCGGGGAAGGATCTGCAGCACCCGGGCCAGCCGCTGCTCGTCGGCGCGGCGGTCGGCATTGGCGGCACGAAAGGCCTCCGGGCTGGCGGCCATGTAAGCAATCCGCCGATCTTCCGCCATGGCCCGGTCGGGAGGAAGAGGCTTGCCGTCCTCGGCGACCAGCCGACGCATCAGGCCGTCCGGAGTTTCGACCACCTTTTCCTGCCACAGATGTCCGCCAGTCCGGGTGGAGCGCTCAAAGGAAGTAAAGCTGAAGCAGACACGATCTCTCCGTGCGGCCGCCTCGTTCTGCACCATTGTCTTCACGATGTCGAGGGGCGTCGCGCTGTTCTGCACGGGTGCAACTGTGTGCTCTGCAGCAGTGGCTGGCGCATGTGCCGAGGCAGCCAGCGTACAAAACAGCAGCAGGAGAGCCAGCCACAGGCCGTGGCGGAACATGGTTCTGCTGGATGGCCGAGACCGGACAGAGGAAAGGGATGTCAATCCGGCTTCACCGATGCGCCATCCGGCCGAAAGGCCACCTCATGCTTCTTACCCTGGCGGGTAACCACTGTCTCGTAGCTCTGAATGGCGTCGCCCCTGGTGACCGATTCCACTTTACCGATCTCGCCGCCGTTTGCGGCCTTTTCAAGAGCGCCCGATACGGCTGCTGGAAGCGCGCCAAGATCGATCTCCTGCTCTACTTCGATGATGGTTCCGGCAGAGTCAAAGGTCATATCTTTGCCCCTGCCGGCGTCATCCGTCTCGACTTCGTACTGCACTTTGCCGTGCACTCTATCTTTGACGCAGCCCCGGATGGTTGCGTTAGGTGCTTCCGTTTTGGCGTGTTCGAGCACTAAAGGGGGCAGGGTGTTGCAGGGAACCTTGCTCTCGGCGGAGGCATGAAGGCTGCCAGCGGCCAACAGGGTGGCAGCGGCGAGGTAGGGGAAAAGTGAGTGTGTCATGGAAACAGTCTCTGCCCGGTCAGCTTAAGCGGCCATGAAGCTCCAGGCGATGTGCGAACGAGAATGGACCAGCCTTCTGACCGGAAAAATCCTTGACCGCGGACGGGAACAATGCCGTATTCTACTGGTTGACCCCATTGGGAAGTTTGGAGGTGTCGGTCAATTGGCAGAAGTTCGAGTGCAGGAAGGTGAGCCGCTCGAAAATGCTCTGCGTCGCTTCAAGCGGAAGGTTCAGCAGGAGGACATCATCAAGGAAGTCAAGCGTCACTCCTTTTATCTGAAGCCAGGTGAACGCAAGCGCGTCAAAGAGGCGCTTGCCCGCAAGCGAAATCGCAAGAAGGCACGCAAAGAGCAGGACTAACGCAATCAGGGCTGGGTCCGTACAACGATGCGGGCCCGGCAACTACGGCAGCTCCCCAGCGCCGAGCATTGGCAGCACAGGTTTTCCCCCTCCGTTTCACCAACTCCCCCGTAGGTTGTTTGCAGTTGCTGCAAAGCCGTTTGTATGGCCGGGCCACGCTGGTGTTTCTCTCTTTCTCTGAGGAGGCGGGAGTCTTCTTTGGCCTGCAAGGGCCGCGAAGATGAACCGGGGCAAATGGAATTTCAAGACAAGGTTCTCAAGTGCACGGACTGTGGGAAGGAATTTGTTTTCACAGCGGGCGAGCAGCTGTTTTTTCACGACAAGCAGTTCCATAACAATCCCAAACGCTGCAAGGGCTGCAAGCTGAAGCGCGGCGGCGGTTCGACGGTGCGGGCGGAGACGCGGACGAACTGCTCTGGCTGCGGCCAGGAGACGACAGTGCCGTTCCGTCCCACGCAGGGCCGTCCCGTCCTGTGCCGCTCCTGTTTCGAGCAGAATCGACGCGCATCGATCAACAACCAGGTACCCGCCGCTGTCGCCGCACCCATGACAGGCCAGCCGGGGTCAATGCCTGCGCAGGCTCAGCAGGAGGCCAAGTAGGCCGGCGTTGCAGAAATACAAGATCGCATGGCGGAGCGGCGCGAACCGCTGCTGGCTTAACTGCCGGCGGTAGTCTTGCCTGCCGTGCTGCCGGTCTTTGTTCCCGCTGCATCTGTCACAGCGATGGCGGCCCGCACCTGCTCAGCCTTGTGCTTCTTGTCCTCATGCGCGACCAGCAACGCTTCGATCTGTAACAGTAGATCCCGCGTATTCATCGGCTTCACCAGCATCTGGTCGGCGCCTTCGCTCTGCCACTCTTCGCCGGGCAGCGGGAACGCAGTCAGCATGGCGACGGCAGGTGCATACTCGGCCAGGCGCGCAGCCCGCACGACTTCGAGGCCCGCACGCTCGTTCTCCATCCGCATATCCGTAATCACCATGTGGTAGGTGTGGCTGCGAATCTTGGACTTCGCCTCTTTTGCCGAAGCGGCCGTCTCCACCTCGAAACCCTGAAGCTCCAAAACCGCTTTCAGCGTCAGCAGGATTGCGAGCTCATCATCCACCAGCAGAATGCGTCGTTTCATCGGTAACATCCTCAGAACAACATACCAGCAGCACGGCAACTGCTGCCGGGGAGGTCTTGCGGGGAACAGCAGCGCAGGAGAGACTTTCCTGACGTTATGGAGCGCGAAGAGAGTTGCGGTGCGACCTTTCCCGTCGAAAGGCGACACCAGCTTCCGCTGATCCACGACACCTGCAGAAAACCGCTCTAAACTGGAGAACGTGGCAGGATACCACGTAGAAAACTTCGGCTGCCGCGCAAGTTCCGCAGACGGCGACGCCATCGGCGCTGCGCTGGGTGCGACGGGCGCCCAACCGGCAGCCGCAGCACATGCAACCGTGGTAGTGCTGAATACCTGTGCGGTCACCGCCCAGGCGGAGCGGACTGCGCGGGCCTACCTGCGCCGTGTGCGACAGCAGAACCCGGCCGCGCGCATCATGGTCACGGGCTGTTATGCGCAGCGTGCCCCGGCAGAGTTGGCTTGTATCGCCGGGGTGGATGCAGTCGTAGGCAACAGCCACAAGGCGCTGGTGGCGGAGATCGCCCTGGGTCTTGCCGCCCGTAAGCAGAAAACAGTGTCCGCCGCGCCTGAAGATGCGCTGCTGACCGCTCGCGAACTCGTCTTGCGCGGAGACGCCTTCCTTGCAGTGGGTGACATCGCAGGCGCGGGCGGAGCGCTGGTCTTTGCCGACGATCGCTTCGCCCATGCCAACCTGGCGGCTGGCGATCTGTCCGCCTCCGGCGACACGCGGCCCAATCTCAAGGTGCAGGACGGCTGCGGCAACCGCTGCAGCTTCTGCATCATTCCAACGACGCGCGGCGGCAGCCGGTCTGTGCCGCTGGCCACCGTTCTGGAACGTGTCCACGCCTTCGTAGCGGGGGGCGGAAAGGAGTTGGTGCTCTCCGGCATCAACCTGGGCCGCTGGGGGCGTGACCTGACGCCTGTGTCTCGCCTGGAGCAACTGGTCGCTGCGATCCTGGAGCAGACGACCCTGCCCCGGCTGCGCATCAGCTCCGTCGAGCCGATGGACTGGAGCGCGGAGCTCATCGCGCTGTTCCGCGCCTATGGACGCGAGGATGCGGCGCCCACTGGCCCGCGGCTGGCGCGGCATGCGCATCTGCCGCTGCAATCCGGAGCAGACGCGGTGCTGCGCGCCATGCACCGGCGCTATCGGCCTTGGCACTATGCGGAAAAGCTTGCCGCCATCCGCGAAGCTGTGCCCGACGCGGCCATCGGCGCGGACGTGATGGTCGGCTTCCCGGGCGAGACGGATGCCCTGTTTGAGGAGAGCTATCGCTTCATTGCGGCGCAGCCCTTTACCTACCTGCATCTCTTCCCCTTCTCCGCCCGGCCGAGCACGCCGGCGTGGGCACTGGCACAGCGTCAGCCGGTCCCTGGGCAGGCAATCCGGCAGCGCATGGGGCGGCTGCGCGCGCTGATGGAGGGAAAGCAGGCTGCCCATCGTGCCAGCCTGTGGGGACGACGGCTCGCGGTCGTTACGCTGAAGGCATCGCCCGCGCAGCGCGCCCGCGGAGTGACCCCGGCCCTAAGCGATACCTTCCTGCCCATCGAACTGGAAGTCACAATGGCCGCGAACCAGATGCGCTGGGTGCGCGTAGAGAACCAGCAGACGAGTGGCATCGGACTCGCTGCCCGCCTCATCCCGGCATAGGCCCGGATGGTATACTCGGCCTGCGAGGGTATGTCCTCGCAAAACTCTGGAGGAATCCCATAGCACTCGATAAACGCTCGGCCAAGTCCTTTATCCGCACTAACGAACGCATCCGCGCACGCGAGGTTCGCGTGATTGACGACCAGGGAGAACAGCTCGGCATCATGCAGCCATTCGAGGCCCTGAAGATTGCGCGCGAACGCGGCCTGGACCTGGTAGAAGTCTCCCCCAACGCCGTGCCGCCCGTGTGCCGTATCCAGGACTACGGCAAGTTCCTTTACGAGAAGGACAAGAGTGATCGCGCCGCGCGCAAGAAGCAGAAGATCATCGTGGTCAAGGAGGTCAAGTTCTCCGTCACCGTCGATGAGCATGACTACCAGACCAAGAAGAACCAGGCTGTTCGCTTCCTCACCGAAGGCGACAAGGTAAAGGCGTCTCTGCGCTTCAAGGGCCGGCAGATGGCCCACCGCGAGCTTGGCTATGCCATCATCAACCGGCTGATCCAGGACATGGGTGATACCGGCATCGTCGAGTTCATGCCTCGCATGGAAGGCACCACGCTGCACGCCATCCTTGCGCCAGGGAAGAAGGCGGAGGTGCAACGTCCGCCCAAGGCTCCCAAGCCCCCCGTAGCGGAAGGCGCACCGCAACCGGCAGCACCCCGCGTTCAGGCTGCCCAGGTCACCGTGCAGTCCTAGCCCTTCCCTGTGAGCGACCGCAGCTTGAACGAGCTGGATGAGCTGGTTCTCCGCGTGGCGACAAATGCCGATATCCCCGCCATCCGGGTGCTGATCGCCGCCTCCGTCCGCGGACTCCAACTTGAATACAGCGAAGGCCAGCGCGAAGCAGCGCTGGCCTCTGTGTTTACGCCGGACTCGCAACTGATCGCAGACCAGACGTATCTGGTGTTCGCCGGGCTGGATGGCAGCCTGGCCGCGTGCGGTGGCTGGAGCTGGCGCCGCACGCTCTATGGCGGAGACCACCACGGCGCCTCACGCGACGCCGAACGGCTCGACCCGGCCAGCGATGCGGCCCGCATCCGCGCCTTCTTTGTTCACCCGGCGTGGGCGCGGCGTGGCCTCGGTACGCGCCTACTTATTGCCTGCGAACAGGAAGCGTGGAGCGCAGGCTTTCGCCGGTGCGAGATGGGCGCCACGCTGAGCGGCGTTCCGCTCTATGCACGTTACGGATACGTTTGTGTGGAAGATATTTTGGTGGACCTGCTGGGCGGAGAACAACTGCCGGTGATCAGAATGCAGAAGCGCCTGTTGGCCCCACCCGGGCAGGTTCGCTGACATCGCCCAGCAGCACACCCTTCTGTACCAGCCGAGATGTAAACGGCATAGACGCATGTACCTGCGGAATGTCATCCACCCTTCGATGGAAATCTGCGCGATGCAATAACAATCGTTTTGCCTCTGGGGGCGGTGTCCGTTCGACACTTGACAGCGATAGGCCAAAGAATGTCAAAATGGCCACCACGGTAATCGAGTGCGTCCGTAGACAAACGAATTACCGAAATAGCTCACGTCAACCTTTTGGTGGAGGACAATCCAGTGAAGCATGCCTTCGAAATTCGTCAGAGGGATGAATCCGCCCGTCGGCGCATTCGATCCTTCCTTTCCGCATCGCTGCTCGGCCTCGCGATGGCCGCAACCATGTTGCCCCAGGCAATCGCGCAGCTCACTACATCTGACATTCTGGGAACGGTCACCGACAGCAGTGGGGCCGTCGTTCCAAACGCCACCGTCGTCATTACCAACACCGGCACCAATGAGAAGCGCACCGGGACGACGAATGCTTCCGGCGACTACAACTTCACACTTCTCCCCGTCGGGCACTACTCCATCTCTGTCAAAGCCACTGGCTTCCAGGCAGCGATTACCAAGGATCTTTCGGTGGAGGCCGGCGACCGTGCCCGCAACGATGTCCACCTTCAGACCGGGTCGGAGTCTACGACCATCGAAGTCACTGCGAGCACTCCGCTGCTGCAGGCAGACAGCGCGACGGTAAGCTCCACTGTTACGGCGCAGGCCGTGCAGGACCTGCCGCTGAATGGCCGCAACTTCGTGCAACTGGTGCAGATTGTGCCCGGCGCGAATGAGGGTCCAGGCAACGGACTCACCAGCGGCGGCCGCCCGGACGATCGCCGTCAGACTGCTAGTTTCTCGGTCAATGGCCAGGACGACACACTGAACAACTACACCATCGACGGCATCGACGACAACGAGCGCATCATCGGCTCGATTGGCGTGCGCCCCATCGTCGAAGCTATCCAGGAGATCACTGTCCAGACCAATAACTACACTGCGGAGGCAGGCCGTACCGCGGGTGGTGTGGTCAGTATCGTTACCCGCGCCGGCACCAATCAATTCCACGGCAGCGCGTACGAATACTTTCGCAATGACATCTTCGATGCGCGCAATGTGCTGCAGACCAGCGGGAAAAGGCCGGAGCTGCGCCAGAACCAGTTCGGCGGAAGCGTCGGCGGGCCCATCTTCAAGGACCGCACCTTCTTCTTCGGCGACTACGAGGGCTTTCGGCAGGTAAATGGCCTCACCTACACCAAGACCACGCTGACCCAGGAGCAGTTCAACGACGTCAACAGCGTCAATGGGGGATCGCCACAGCTACTTCTCAATACCGGCAACGGAACCCAGGGTCTTCCGGTCGATCCAATCGCTTTGGCCTATCTCCAGTTGTATCCGGCTCCTAACGCCGGCGCACCCGGTGCACTGAACAATAATTACGTCACCAGCCCGAACCGGACGCAGAAGTCGAACAGCTTCGATGTTCGCGTCGATCACCGCTTCAATGCGAACAATAACTTCTTCGGCCGTTACGATTACAACAAGGTCGATACATTTACCCCTCCTGGTCTCGGGACTAATGCAGCGACCGGGCTCCAGATCAGCGGCGGCCAGTTTGATTTCGACGGCCCGGCTACCGATACCGCCCAACAGTACGGCTTCGGGTTCACCCACATCTTCTCCCCGAACCTGCTGATCGACCTGCGCGCCGCCTTCACTCGGATCAACAACCTGTCACTACCGCTCAACTCTTCTGGCGCCAGGGGA
>JBBRLT010000062.1:0-20805 GCA_038231235.1 Terriglobales bacterium | reverse complement strand
GCTGCGCTCCACCAAGGCGCGCACCCAGGGGGCACTCGATCAAGCTATCTCCGATCTGCTCCCATCCATCACCGCCGAAGACGCTCAGGCTTGGTTCAGGCTTCGACTCGGTACATTACATTAACATTGCTATCGCTTTAACAGTGACCGCCATGAACTCAGACACTTTATCGCGCAAAGAGTCAATCCATTTCAGTCGCGATGTGGTGACCGTGTTGACGAATAACGTCTTCTGGTTATTCCACAAGGTATATATGAGGGTTGCCGAGCTGACTAGGAAAGTTACACCAATACCCGCTATCGCTATCACGTCCTTCGCTTCCATCTTGCAAACCTCTCAATTCACCTCAGGCGAGATCGGGCGATTGGCCCTGGACAGTTCCTGACGAGGGTTGCGGGTGGCTACGAATGAGTGAGTTTTGTACCCACAAAATTCCTCACAGGCATGACACATATGTTTCGAGTCACGAACTGTAACTAGTTCATTCTATTGGTGGGCGAGGCGGGGATCGAACCCACAACCCTCAGCTTAGAAGGCTGATGCTCTATCCAATTGAGCTACTCGCCCTTGCGACTTCTGCAGCCATGCCCACATTGTAGCCGTAACGACCTGCGCAGCTAGCGTGGACTCACTGCTTCCGGCGCTGCCATGGTGCCCTCCGCCGCGGCGCGCAAGATGGGAATGCAATCCTCCAGAGCGTCCGCCCACGCCGTTGCTGCCTGCTGCTGCTCTGATGCGGCAGCGTAGATGTACATGGACAGTCCATACCCCCAGGCGCCGTGCATGCGCGCTGGGCGGATGACCAGGTCCAGCCGCGCCGCAGGATGCGCAAGCGCCGCACACCGAATTGCTGTCGTGCGTGCCCACTCCTCATGCAGCAGGAAGTCGGCCATGGGCAAGGGATGGGTAAGCAGCACATCGATGTAGGACGCGCAGCCATGCTGCTCGACTGTGGCGTCCAGCACGAGGGCAAGCTCGGCCAACTCTGTCTCGTCCATCGTCCAGCGATCGCATTTGCTGGTGGCCAGCACCCCGTTGACGTCATTGAGCTGCAGTAGCGCGGTCGCCAGCGCAGGTGCTCCGGCTACTTCTGAGAGCGCCTTGATGCGCGCCAGTTGCTCCTCTTTACCGAAGCGGAGATCCTGGAATCGAATACCAGTCGCGGAGTCCAGCCACGGCAGATCAATCAGTGGATCCTCCGCCGCTGCAGCGACGCCCCAATCTGTTTCCATCATGCCGTCTCCGCATGTGCAGAGAGGAAGTCGAACAGCAGCCGTTCTGCCCAGTAGCCGTCGTAGCCCCGCGCTGGCGCGAGGAAGGCGCAGTGTCCGCCATTTGGAGTTTCGATCAGATGCACGTGCGAATTCGCCAGCAGCGCTTCTCGCGTGGCCGGCAACATGCGCACAAAGGGATCGTCGAGCGCGTGCAGCACCAGCGCAGGTACAGCGATTTCTCCGGCGACGCGCGCGCTGGCGGCTCGATAGTAGTAGTCGTCGGCACCAGCAAATCCTGAATAGTACGCGGTGGTGCGGTGATCGAACTCGCGCAGGGAATGGATGCCACGGGTACGAGCGGGATCATAGCTCTGCGGAAAGAGCCGGCACTTGCGCGCATAGCGCTGCGTCAGCCCGCGCAAAAACTTCCACTCATAGACGCGATTCGCCGGCTCATGCAGTGCATCCGCCGAGGCCGCCAAGTCCATGGCCGGGGAGACGCCCACCACCGAACGCAGCAACGGAGCGGCATGCTCGCCCAGCTCACCCGCCAGCTTCAGAACCAGGTTGCCGCCCATGGAATACCCCACCAGCGACCATGCGTCGGCGCTGCGCTCTGCCCGGTAGTGCTCCATGACGCGAAGCACGTCGTTCGATAGACCGGAGTGATAGAGCGTGGGTGATTCGTTATCCGTGCCGCCACAGTTGCGCATGTTCATGCGCACCACATTCCATCCAGCGCCAAACAGCCGGACTGCATTGCCACGCACGTACTGCGATTGCGAAGAGCCCTCCAGCCCATGCACCAGCAGCGCGGTGCCACGCGCTACGCCTGGCTGCCAGTGGCTCTGGCACAACACGCGGCTGGCTGGCAGCGAACCCTGCGCCGGCGCAACTTCGATCAGCGCATCCTCAGAAGCTGGCAACACGGTGCGACGAGGCAGAAAATTCCCCACCAGCGTTTGCAGATGCGCATTGCGTAGACCACGCCGCGGGGCAAACAGGCTCTCCCATTCCGCCTTGGCGACGGCGATCGCCTGCTCCGCCTGCGAGGTCATCGCGCAATCGCCTCCAGCACGGCCCGCGCGCGCAATGGTCCATCCGGCTCCTCTTCATGCATGAAGTAGGCGTAGACATCGCCGTGTTGCGCCTCATCGGCGAACTGCGCGGCCAGCTTCTTGAGGGCAGCCTCTGTGTATGTACTGCGTCGCAGGCGATAGCAGGTGAACTCCGCAGTCCGGCGGAGCGGAGTGGTGAGCGCGTCACTCTCCGCCACACACAGCGCAGCCCCGGCGTGTTCTAGCGCGGCATAGGTCTCTTCGGTAAACCAGGACTCATGACGGAATTCAAATGCCGCACGCATGCGGAGCCGCGCCGTCTCTATGAGAAAAGACTTCAGCCGGTCGATGTCCGCCCGGAAGTTCGGCGGTAGCTGGAAGAGGATCACGCCTAGGCGGCCAGCCTGCTCAACCGGCTTGAGCGCATCGGCGAGGAGTGCGAGCGGCACGGCGCAATCGCGCAGCCGCTTCAGATGCGTGATGCCTTGCGACGCCTTGAAGGAGAAGCGAAAGCCGCTGGGAACGGCCGCGAGCCAGGCGTCGATCTGCTTTGCCGTTGGCAGCTGGCGGAAGGTGTAGTTCACTTCAACTGAGTTCAGCTGGGTTGCGTAGTATGCCAGCATCCGCGCCGCCGGCGTCTTCGCGGGATAGAATCCCGGCTTCCAGCTTGCGTACGCCCAACCCGAGGTGCCGGCAAAGACGGTGTGCGGGGCGCTGGTCATGATGGAAATAGGGTGCGGAAGGAAGTTTTGCTGGGGCGGCTAGTGGGGATCGAACCCACGACACCCGGTGCCACAGACCGGTGTTCTGCCACTGAACTATAGCCGCCGTACAACTCAGCGATTGTAGCATTCAGCGCGGCTCGAAATGCCAACGTGCCGGACCACTCAACAGCGCAGACTGCATCCAATCGCACACTATGAGCGCGCCGCGACAACCCGAGATTCTGCCGCCGTTGACACCTGAGTCCTCTGCCAGGATGCGGACAGGCAGCAGCCTGTTTCGCGACGAAAATCTCGACCTGCTAAGCCGCGTACTGGACACCTGGTTCCGCATTCCCGGCACATCGATTCGCTTCGGCATCGACGGGATTCTCGGCCTGGTTCCCGGCATTGGTGACATCCTGGGCGGGCTCGCGTCGACTATCATCATCTTCGCCGCATGGGTGCGCGGTGCACCCTACGTCACCATCGCACGCATGCTGGTGAATCTGGCACTCGAGGTCATCATCGGCGCGATCCCTGTCCTCGGCGATGCATTTGACATTGCGTGGAGAGCCAACCGCCGCAACTACGCGCTGCTGATGCACCATATCGAAGAGCCGCGCACCCACCGATGGAGCGACTGGCTCTTCCTGTTGTCGCTCGCGGTCATCATCGCGGCTATCCTTCTTCTGCCGCTGGTGGGCTTGGCGTGGCTGCTGCATCTGGCGCTCGGCGCAAGACTGTAGAGCAGGCTGCACTGCGCACGCTTGATACAATCAGGGTCTGGATCGGGGCGTAGCGCAGCCTGGTAGCGCATCTGCTTTGGGAGCAGAGGGCCGGGGGTTCGAATCCCTCCGCCCCGACCATGGAGTCAGACACTTAGCTCGCTCCCGCTTCTCAGCAGAAAGGCACTGTAACGGATACTGTAGCTGGTGGCTGTCTTTTCCCCTGCACTTGGCCATCTATTGCAAAGTGGTTTTGCCGCTTGCCGGCAGTTCTTTCGGCGGGAGCATCCGCGAGAAAACGTTCATCACTGCGGCTTTCGCTGGGATGGACGTAGCGGGCGGAGATGGCAATAGACGAATGGCCTGCGATTCGCGCCAGCGTCGACGCATCGCAGCCCGCCTCCCCTAAGCGTGTCAAAAACGTATGGCGGAGTGAGTAGAGCACGAAGGGACGCACGCCACTGAGCCTCAGCGCCCGCTGGTGCTGTTTCTTCATGGTGGATGGCGCTACGCGGTGTCCACTCGCCGTCGCTGAAGCCCACACCCAGAAGACCTACAACAATACCAGCGGCATCACCTATTTTCCCGCGGACAGCCACGCGCCGCAGGCAGACTTCAGCCGGTCAGACAATGACCGGCGCAATAAATCCGATCTGCCCGGTGTAGCCCATGCCGGACACTGGTTCGACTTTGGAGTGGCGCTCTTGCGTATACGGGAAAAACCGGTCAATGAGACGACTGGCGCCGATGTGAACCGAGACAGCCTGCCCTTGGATTGTGCCGTGGGTGTGCCGCGCAATTCGCCGCACGGCCCGGCCCTGTCGGTTCACCGCCTATGTAATGGAGCGGTGGCGATTGAGTGATCGAGAGTCGCCTGCCCACCAAGCGACATCCTAGTGAGTGCAAAACATTACAGTTCGTGGAGGTTCCACTGTGGCAGATGAGCAAGAGAACAACCATCCCGATGCGCCGGCGAGCCTGCTGATTGCGCGGCTGCGTGCGCATCTGCTGGATGGCGAGGGATTCGATCTGTTGCCGATCCAGCACGAGAGCGATGTAAAGAGTGAAGTTGACGCGCTGCTAAAGAGCTGGGCAGATTCCGGCTTTCTGATGCGCGGCCGCTTCGTTTACCCATGGCACCAGGTGAGGCAGATCGAGGTTGTGAGCGTGGAAGAGATGCCGACACGACTGGCACACCAGCATCTCGACGAGCTATTTGCAGCCGAGCGAGCACGCACCCAGGAGGATTTCTGGCGCACGCGGCTGCATCCTCAGAAAGAGCAGAAATGACAACCCACAGTACCCGCGTAAAGCTATCGCCCGCTGGCCTGACCCGCGCCACTGGCAGAAAGCCATTGTTGCAGGTTAACGCTCTGCTCGGTGCGCAGGTCGACGCAATCGCTGATGGCATTTTGAGAGCGCTTCAGGGCACTCGCAGAAGCAGAGACCGGATGGTTGGCGAAGAACTGTTTTACCTCATCGCGTCTCTCCGTGCTGCAGAACGCGCCGGTTGACCCGACCAGTGAGCCGCCAGATGCGGTTGTGAACTGCGCCTTCACCTTCGGCCAGTTCTGCTCGATGTATTGCCATGCAGGTTCCTGCGTCCGCACGTTGATCAGGGCACCGGAGAACAGGTGGATTGAATCCTGATTGCGCACCTTGCCTGAGGCCGCGTAATCGAGAGCGCGACGAAGCAGCGCGGGATCGCGGAAACGCGTCAGCTGGTACAGAGCGGTCTCCGCGATGTTTGGGTTGCTGGATGTTTCGGCCGTCTTCTGCACCTGATCGAAGAACGCCACATCGCCGTGCGCCGCAGCAACGGAGAGTGCGGCCTCGCCGAGTGTGGTGTCGATCTTCTCCGGCGACGACAAATACTGCTCCGCAATCTTCCGGCTCTGGGCGATCACTGCTGCGTCCTCGCCGATACCACCAACCATCTCCAGCAGGTTGGCTCGCAAGACTCGCAGCTCCGGCGCGTCGGTTGGTTTCGGCTCGCCCAGGCTGGCCAGCCGCGGAGCGAAGGTGCGGTCCACCCAGGTGGAGAGTTCCTTGCGCTCTGCGTCAGTCTGAGCCACACGCGCCCACACTGTCGAGACGCCGCTCTCGATGCCGTCCATCACGCCCGCGCTGTCATCGTTTTTCAACATGGCGGCCAGGTCGAGGAAGTCGCCTGCCTTCGCCCTTCCCGCGCGCATCAATGCCATTTCATCGCCGACTACTAGAATGCGTTCCGCCGCACTCAGTGAAGTTTTCGCGTGCGTCAGCAATGCATTGAAATCCGGCGCCGTATATGCGGAGCGATAGTAGCCAGCGGCACCGGCATCCGCGAAGAAGGCAGGACCTGCGGGGACCTTCAAGCTGGCTTCGGCCCCGGTGAGCAACTCGCATTGGCGGCCGCTTCCGGCAGCCTTGAAACAGACTGGGACCATCCACTCCTGGGAGACGCCCTGAGAAGACGCTGCCTTGGGATTTAGAAAGAAGCGCGCCTGGCTTACCTCGACCTGGCCATCGTGAGCCTTCGAGAAAGCCAGAAGTGGCACCCCAGGTGTGCTGATGAAGCTGGCCATGATCTGGTCAACCGGCTTGTGGCTGTTGGCCGTCTGCGCGCTCCAGAAGTCTTCGGCCGTGGCGTTGCTAAAGATATGCGCTTGTAGGTAGTTGTGAACGCCTTGGCGGAATGTCTCTTCGCCCAGATAGCTTTCGACCATGTGCAGGATGGCGCCGCCCTTCTCATAGGTAATGCCATCGAACATCTCGTTGATCTCATCCGGGCTGTTTGCTTCGGCACGGATGGCGCGGGTAACGCGCTGCGCGTCCAGATTCATGGCGCCGTTTAGCCCGCTGGCGACCTGTTCCTCTATATGCCACTCGGGCTTCCACGCCTCCAGCGGTTTATTCTCCATCCAGGTGGCGAAGCCCTCATTCAGCCACACGTTGTTCCACCACTTCATGGTCACCATGTCGCCGAACCACTGGTGGGCCATCTCATGGGCCACCACCAGGCCGACGCGTTGGCGCGCTTCAACCGGCGCCGTCTTCTCATCCACCAGCATGTCGCTCTCGCGATAGGTGATGGCTCCAAAGTTCTCCATCGCCCCGGCTTCGAAGTCTGGGATACCGATCATGTCCAGCTTGGGCATTGGATACTTGATGCCGAAGTAGGTGTTGTAGTAATGCAGGATGTACTCTGCCGACTCCAATGCAAAGTGCGCATACTGCACACGCTCCGGCGTAGCGCAGGCACGGATTGGCACGCCATCGCTCGATCCGGCGACACACTGGAAATCACCTACGAGGAACGCAACCAGGTACGTGGACATCTTGGGTGTGCGCGCGAATTGCACCGTATGCGTGCCATCGATCGGACCAGGACTGTCGGCAATGATGTTCGTGTTGGAAATCACGGAGTCGGCCTTGGGCGCGACCACGGCTATGTCGAAGGTGGCCTTGTAGGCCGGCTCGTCAAAGGATGGGAAGGCACGCCGCGCATCGGTGGGCTCAAACTGCGTGACAGCATACTGATGCCCGGCTGCCTTGGAGAGATAGAAGCCGCGGAGCTTGTCATTCAGAATTCCGGTATAGGCGATATTGAGCGATACCGGGCCAGCGGGCAGCGTACTGGGAAAGACGAAAGCCGCTTGCTGCTTTGTATCGTCCAGCGTGACCTTCGCCTCCAAGGCGCCATTGCTGGTCTCGGCGGTCACAGACTGAAACTGAATCTCTGCCGCGTTCAGCGTGATGGAATTGGCTGGCTGCGTCAGAACCACATCGATAGTCTCCTGGCCAGCAAAAGTGGCCTTGCCGATATCCGGAGTCAGCTTCAAGGAGTAGTGCTCTGGCCGCGCATTGTCCGGAAGACGCTGCGCCTGCAGGCTGGGAGCGGACATCAAGACAAGGGCGGCGGCGAAAGCTGCAAATGGCGCAAAGACGCGCTGCGCGGAGTGACGGGGGAGGGCAAAACACATAGGGAACATCGAACCTCAGAGAAATTGGAACAAGATGCGCGCCCACGGCGGGCCGTGAACCCGAGGACGCAACTCTTCATTTTATCAGTGCGGCTAGCAATGAATGGATGCTTCCCTGCGGCCTGGCCGCCTCTTCCTTATTGATGCGACGCCGCACGTTCGGAATGGCCGCTTACTTCCGCGGCTCGCGCCTCCGCAAAGGCTGCCGCGCCAATCAATGCTGCTCGGCTTTCCAGGATGACGCGCACGGGGGTCTGCACCAGCAGATCGCTCAGCCGTCCCTTATCCGTAAAGGCTTTCATGAAAGTTCCATCCTGCAGCTTCTTGAGGATCTTTGGCGCAATGCCACCGCCCATATAGATGCCGCCGGTCGCCAGCACCTTCAGCGTAAGGTTTCCTGCTTCCGCGCCGTAGGCGGCGACGACCATATCCAGTGTCTTGGCGCAGATCTCGCTGGTGCCGGCTTCGCCCAGCTCGCCAATCACTGCGTTCGGATCGTCGTTCGCCATCCGTTCCTTCAACCAGGCAGGCTCTTCCATCTTCCGCACATCGCGCAGGAAGTCGTAAACACTCTTGATACCGACCCCGGCAATCACGCGCTCATAGCTGACGCGGCCATTGAGTCGCTGCCTCAGGTGACGGAAGAGGTCGATATCGTCATCGTTGCGCGGCGCGAAGTCTGCATGGCCACCCTCGGACGCCATGGGGATGTGCCGTTTGCCATTCCACACCAGAAAAGCCTCGCCAAGGCCGGTACCAGCAGAGATCAGCGCGCGATTGCCAGTTGCGCTGGGGTCCCCTGGGCTGAGGGTAAAAATCTGTTCCGGCTTCAACTCAGGGATGCCGTAGCCATTGGCTTCCAGGTCGTTGATGAGGAAGAGGTGATCGATGCCGAGATCGAGCGAGAGCTTGCGGCTGTCGAGTGTCCACGGCAGATTCGTCAGCTTCAGAATCCCGTGCCGCACCGGCCCGGGAACCCCGAAGCATGCAGCAGATACGTTTCCCTTCTGATTGTTCTCGTCCAGAAACTCGCTCACAATGGCTTCGAGCCCGGGGTAGTCCTTCGCCGCGTATCGCTTCTCCGCGCGATGGTTCACGCTGCCGTCCTGAAAATCGAAGAGCGCCAACGCTACCTTGGTGCCGCCTACATCACCGGCCAGAATCAATGAGAAACCTCCAGCACTCCTGTGCCCTCTGCATTCGGAGGCGGCAGCAGAGCCGCGGCATCCGAATCCAGCAACAGCGTCACCCTGCCCGATGCCGGGCGGATCAGCTGCGACGGCAGCGCTTCGGGATCGTACCCGCCCAGGAATACCCGGCGCAAGGTCTCGGCTTTTTCTTTCCCCTTTAGCAGGAACGAGACGTCCTGTGCGTTGTTGATCACCGGCCAGGTGAGGGTCAGCCGCCAGGTATCCTTCTGCGGCACCTGGTTGGCGACCGCGATGCGTCCCAATTCATGCAGTGCGCCGGTGTGGGGAAACAAGGAAGCAGTGTGGCCATCGTCGCCCATGCCGAGCGAGATGAGCTGGAAGCGCGGCATCTCCGCACCCTCCAGGCGAAAGGCTTCGCGGACGGCAGACTCATACTTTGCCGCGGCCACATCCGGTTCCAACTCGCCCTGATAGCGGTAAACCTGCGATGACTCCAGCGGGACGTGGTCCAGCAGCGCTGCTTTGGCCATGCCGTAATTGCTGTCCTTGTCCGTGGGAGGCACGCTGCGCTCATCCACAAAGAAGAATTCCAGCTTCTCCCACGGCACCAGTGCGCGGTAAGGGCGGCTTGCATCGGCCAACAGCTCGAATACTTGTCTCGGCGTCGTGCCGCCAGAGAACGCGACCCGTACCCAGGCACTACTGGCCCCTGCCGCAGCCAGCTGGCTGGCGTAGTAGCTGGCTGCACCCTCCACGAAGGCGTCGCCTGCAGCAAATACATGATACGTAACTGTCACTGCTCGCGCCAACGTTGCTACTCCTTGCGCCAGGCGCGGCCATCGCGACCCAGCAGATCGTGCGCTGCCCGGGGGCCCCAGCTGCCCGCTTCATAGTTCGGGAAGTCGCTCGCCTTCTGGCCCGCCCACTGGCTCAGCAGCGGCGTCAGCAGCGACCATGTCGCCTCCACCCCTTCGCGATGGGCGAACAGCGTGCCATCGCCCAGCATCGCATCCAGCAGCAGCCGTTCGTAGCCGTTGGCCGAGTTCTTGCCGAACGCCTCCGAGTAATTGAAGTCCATGATTACCGGGCAGACTTCCATGTTCGGGCTGGGCACCTTGGCGCCGAAGCGCAGCGAGATCCCCTCATCCGGCTGGATGCGCATGGTGATGACGTTGGGCTCAATCTCGCTGCACTTACCGCCAATCTCCTTGAAAAGTAACTGGGGTGGTTGCTTGAACTGGATCGAGATCTCAGTCGAGCGCTTGGCCAGCCGCTTGCCCGCACGGATATAGAACGGCACCCCGGCCCAGCGCCAGCTCTCAATTTCAAGCTTCAGCGCGGCGTAGGTCTCTGTGTTCGATTGCGGGCTGACACGGTCTTCCTCACGATAACCCTTCGCCGTCTTGCCGTTGACCTCGCCCGGACCGTACTGGCCGCGCACTGTGTCCTCTGCCCGGATGGGCTGGATGGCGCGCCACACCTTCACCTTCTCGCGGCGCAGCGCCTCCGCTTCGAAAGAGATGGGTGGCTCCATACAGACGAACGAAAGCAGCTCCATGACGTGGTTCTGGATCACATCGCGCAGCGCACCGGCGCCTTCGTAAAAGGGGCCGCGGCCTTCAATGCCGATCTCCTCGGCTGCCGTGATCTGCACATGATCGATGTAGTTGCGGTTCCAGATGGGCTCGAAGATGCCGTTAGCGAAGCGGAAGACGAGGATATTCTGCACCGTCTCCTTGCCTAGATAGTGGTCGATGCGGAAGACCTGCTCCTCGCGGAAGACCGCGTTGACATCGTCATTCAGCTTGCGCGCCGATTCGAGATCGTGGCCGAAGGGCTTCTCGATGATGCAGTGGACAATGCCAGTCTTCGGCTGGGCCATCTCGTGCCGGCCAAGCTCCCTCATGATGTCGGCGAAGTACTCTGGCGCGACTGCGAGATAGAACAGCCGGTTTCCCCTGGTGCCGTGCTCCTGGTCAATCTTTTCCAGCTCCTGCTTCAACGCAACATAGCCCTGCTGGTCGTCGAAGTTCATCTGGTGGTAGCTGACCCGCTTCATAAAGTCGTTCAGCTTGGCATCACTGTCTTGCACGCTGCCAAACTCGGTGATGCCAGCGCGCATATCCTTGACGAAGCTGTCCGCCAGTGGGCGGCGCGCCACGCCCACCACGGCAAACTCCTTAGGCAGTAGCCCGCCCTGCTCCAGGTGAAACAGGGCGGGCAGCAGCTTGCGCTTGGTCAGGTCGCCCGAGGCGCCGAAGATGACGACGACGGTGGGTTCCGGCGTCCGCTCCTTCGGCCGGTTGGTGGCGAGAGTCGTGGCGGCCACCTGCGCCTGAGTCACTGCTGCCATCTCATCCTCCTCCGGCGCGCCCTGCGCCTGACCGCTTTCGCTAGCTCGACTTCTTCACCGCGTGGCCACCGAACGCATTGCGCATGATGGAGAGCATACGGTCGGAGAAGTTGTTGTCTTCGCGCGAGCGAATGCGGCGGATCAGCGCCTCCGTGATGACTGGCGCGGAGACATTGAGGTCGATCGCTTCCATCACCGTCCACCGGCCCTCGCCCGAGTCGACCACGTATGCCTCCAGCCCATCCAGCTCCGGGTTCTTGTGCAGCGCGTCTACAGTGAGGTCGAGCAGCCAGGAGCGAATGACGGAGCCGTAGCGCCAGATCTCGCCAATCTGCGCCAGATCCAGCTTGAACTCCTCCTTGTGCTTCAGGATGGAGAAGCCCTCGGCGTAGGCCTGCATCATGCCGTACTCAATGGCGTTGTGCACCATCTTGGTGTAGTGGCCAGAGCCCGCCGGGCCCACATGACCCCAACCCTGATCCTTGGCCGGCGCCAGCGTCTCGAAGATGGGCCGCAGATGGTTCACGGCTTCATCGCTGCCGCCCACCATCATGCTGTACCCCTCCTTCAATCCCCATATGCCACCGGAGGTACCGCAATCCACGAAGTGCATGCCCTTCGCCTCGCGTTCTTTGGCGCGACGCTGCGTATCCTTGAAGTTCGAGTTGCCGCCATCGATGAAGATGTCCCCCTTTTCCATGTCCGGCTCGAGCTTGGCAATCGTCTCGTCGACAGGATCGCCGGCAGGCACCATCAGCCAGATGGCGCGCGGCGTCTTCAGTCCCTTCACCAGATCTTCCAGCGAGGTGACCCCCTTCGCCCCTTCGCTGCTCAGCTTCTTGACCACATCTGCGTTGTGGTCGAAGCCGACGACGGTATGGCCGCCCTCGCGCAACCGCGTCGCCATGTTGTAGCCCATCTTCCCCAGACCAATCAGTCCTATTTCCATCACGTCTCTCCTCGACCTTCTGTTATGCGTTATAAAACTTAGGCTCAGTCCAGTCGCACGCCCAGCGCGCGCAAGGCTTCTGCCAACTGCTGCTCGTCTTTGTACTGAATGGCATGCATGCCTACCGCAGCCGCAGCGGCGCAGTTCTTCTCGCGATCGTCGATGAAGACGCTCTGCTCCGCCCGCTGATGCAGCAGTGATAAGCCAGTCTGATAAATCTTTGGCTCCGGTTTGCGCATGCCCAGATAGGCGGAGCTATAGAATCCGTCGAAGTAGGCAGCGAGCCCAAAGCTCTCGATGCGGTAATCGTTCAGGGGGCCCGACTCATTGTTCAGCATCGCCATGCGCAGACCACTGTGGGCTCGCGCGGCCTCGACCACCTGCTTCGCGCCGCCAGGCAGCCACTGCGACTGCTGTCGCACTGCCTCAAGAAACTGTTGCTGCGTAAAGCTGCGCTCCTGGAAAAAGACAGTCCGCGCCAGGAAGTCCTCGTCGCTCAGTTCACCCTTTTCCCAGCGCTCATTGGCATCAGGGTGGCGTGCCTCATACTCATCGCGATCGATGGAGAATTGTGCGAACACCCGTTCCCGCTCGTGATGATCCCAGCCATTGGTCAGCAGGACGCCGCCGATGTCCCAGTAGAGAGCAGTGATCTTCGGGGTCACTGATGGATTAGCGGATGAGGTGACGGAAGCAGTGGCGGCGGGCATGTCGTTCGCGGTCCGGTTCTTCTCTGCTGACTGTTCTGTCTATGGATGTGGCAAGGGCTGCTTTGGACGCAGCCCTCAATGCGAATACTCGGTGTCTTAACGCGAGCCGACCGGCTCCGGCGTTCCCTTGCTGGAAGATGCCGTCGTCTCCTTCTGGTAACGCTCAAGAAGCTTCTTGGCGCGAGAATAGACCCCCTCTGCATTGAAGCCCAGCTTCTCGAGCACAGTGGTGCCCGGCGCCGAAGCGCCGAAGCGATCCATGCCAATCACATCGCCATGCCGCCCCACCCACTTCCACCAGCCCAATGGCGAGCCCGCTTCGACGGCCAGCTTGGGCAAGTGATCAGGGAAGATCGACGCCTTATACGCCTCGTCCTGCTGCTCAAACAGCCGCCAGCTCGGCATCGAGACCACGCGCGTTGCTGTGCCTTCGGCATTCAGTTTCTTCGCTGCTTCAAGCGCCGGCCACAACTCTGCGCCCGTGCCGACAATCAGCAGCTTCGGCGCATCGCCGCCTGGCTCCACGATGTAAGCGCCCTTGGCCACATTGGCGAGCACGTTGTGCTTGGCCGCATCGAGGATGGGCAGGTCCTGCCGGGAGAGCGCCATGAACGACGGTGCCTTGGTTTCCAGCGCGACCTTCCATGCACCCGCCGTCTCATTTGCGTCGGCTGGACGCAGGTCGATCAGGTTGGGCGTCGCACGCAGCATCATCAGCTGCTCGATCGGCTGGTGCGTGGGTCCATCCTCGCCCAGGCCGATCGAGTCATGCGTGAACACAAAGATCGAGTGCGACTTCATGATGGCGGCAATGCGCAGGGCCGGCTTGGCATAGTCCACGAAGTTGAAGAATGTCGATCCGTAGGGGATGACGCCGCCATGGACTGCCATGCCGTTCACCATGGCGCACATGGCGAACTCGCGCACGCCGAAGAACAAGTTACGCCCAGCAGGATCGACGTGGAAGTTACCGCCGTCCTTGAAGATGGTCTTGGTCGAGGTAGTCAGATCGGCGGCCCCACCAAAGACCTCCGGTACCATCTTGGCGAAGGCATTCATTACCGTGTTGCCCGCGCTGCGGGTCGCCATTGGCTTGCCGCCTGCCTCGAATACCGGCAGAGACTTCTCCCAGCCAGTGGCCAGCTTCTGCTCGTAGTGGGTACGCTTGAACTGTGCGGCCAACTCCGGGTTGGCGGCCGCATACTTCGCGAACATCTCGTTCCAGCTCTGCTCTTCTTTCGCGCCCTTGTCGACGGCTTCGAGCCAGTGTTTGGCTGCATCTTCCGGCACATAGAAAGTCTTGTCCGCCGGCCAGTTCAGCTTCTCCTTGGTCTTCTTGACATCTTCTGCGCCCAGCGGCTCGCCATGCGCCTTGTTGGTGCCGGCCTTCGGACTGCCGTAGCCGATCACGGTACGCACCGCGATCATGGACGGCTTGTCCGTTACGGCCTTGGCGGCCTCGATGGCTTTGCCGATGGCCTCCAGATCGTTGCCGTCTTCGACCATCTGCACATGCCAGTGGTAGGCCTCGAAGCGCTTCAGTACATCCTCTGTGAAGGACAGCTCGGTCGGCCCATCGAGCGAGATCAGGTTGTCATCGTAGAGCACGATGGTCTTGCCCAGAGCGAGCGTGCCGGCCAGCGATGCGGCTTCGTGCGAGACGCCTTCCATCAGATCGCCATCGCCGCACATGATGTAGGTGTAATGGTTCACCACGTCGAAGCTTGGTTTGTTGTAAACCGCTGCTAGATGACGCTCCGCAGCAGCCATGCCGATGCCCATGGCAAGGCCCTGCCCCAGTGGTCCGGTGGTCACCTCGACGCCATCCGTATCGCCATACTCCGGGTGTCCGGGCGTGCGCGAGTGCCATTGACGAAAGTTTTCAAGATCGTTGATGGTGACGTCGTATCCCGTGAGGTGCAGCACACCATACAGCAACGCCGAGGCGTGGCCGTTCGACAGAACGAAGCGGTCGCGGTTCGCCCACTTCGCGTTCTTGGGGTTGTGCTGCATATATTTGTGAAAGAGCAGGTAGGCCATTGGGGCATCGCCCAGCGGCGCTCCCGGATGGCCGCTCTTGGCCTTCTCTACCGTATCCACTGCCAGGAAGCGCAGTGCGTTGATCGCGGTTTGCTGAATCTCAGTCATGTGCTGGCTCGCCTCTCATATGCGCTGGCCCGCGCCGGGGAGACTTGTATTCCCCGCGCAGATCGAATCGGATTTACAGATGCCGGTGTGCAGCCGAACGGTGTGCATACAGGCACACGGGGCGCAACACCACCACTCTACATGCTCCCGGCAGCGACGCCTCTGTGCCCTTGCCGGTATGCCCAGATGGTTGTGCAGTGGCATGGCGGCTCAGCTCTCCACCTCGACAGTGTAGTTGCGGCCTTCCCATTGGCCGCGCGCTGCCCAATAGAGGGTGAACTCTATGCGATTGCCAGACCCGGGGTCGGCGTCGGCATAGAAGCCGGCATGGCCCACCGCAGTCGAGGCCACGTCGTGTACGGTCTTCCATCCGTCGCTGCTCCAGCGCAATTCGAAGATCTCCTCGGCCTCTACCCGCAACTTGCGTCCTGCACGCATGCGGGTGACTGCGCGCTGCTGCCGCCATACCTCGACCCGGGCGCGCGAGCGAGGTTTGGCGTAGCGCTCGGCAACCAGGTCTATCTTGTCGAAGACGCGCTTGTCCGTGGCCGAGCGCAGCAGCTTCACGTACTCGGTATGCGCCCATACCAGCGGCATGGCGGAGCCGGAAGGCTTGCCGCGCAACATGCCATGAGCCGGCAGGTCATCCTTGTCCCACACCTGCTCAGGCAGCATGTTGCCGGCGGAGCCAAAGCCTTCGAGCGTTCGTATCAGGGGGCGCACATCGCGGCCCGCGGCCAGCTCATAGTGGGCGCGCTCGCCGGTCAACAGCGGCCAGCAGCCGCCCTGGCCCCAGAACTCGAAGGCTCCGCCATCCGCGCGCTGCCCATAGCCGTCGTGGTTGTAGCGGCGGAAGCCCGGCCCCTGGGGCAGCTCGCGGCGCAGGATTGTATCCACTACTTTGACCGAAGCCACCACGATGGGATCATCGGCGCGGCGCACTCCATAGCGAACCAGTTCCAGAAAGCCGGCGTCTACGATCTCGCGCGCTTCAAAGACCACCTGCTCCTGCGGGCTGCGGTTGGCTACGCGAAAGGTCTCCGTTCCGGCTCCCTGGCTGGTGTAGGGCTCGGCGCCCTGCTCTGCCGGGCGGATGCGCATGTAGTGCTCACGAACACCCGGCACCAGCACGCCGTCATTGGTCGCGGTCCAGTCTTCCAGGTGCGACTCCAGCCAGTCAGCCTGGTTTTCCAGAAAGTTCGCCAGCTCTGGCTCCCGACGGGTGCAGGCCATCTCTGCAGCGCACACCAGTGCCGTGATGACGATCGCCAATGTGGAGGGCGAGTAGCCGGCAGCCTCCTCCCAACGCTCCTGCTGCGTCACCGGCGCGTGGCGCACCAGGTTGCCGGCTGCACGCTCGACAAAGGGAAAGACGTCAAAGCTGCCCAGCGCATCGAGCTTCCACAGCCGCCATGCCAGCACGATAGGGAAGGCCGTCTCATCCAGTTGCATGCCGCCCCAGTAAGGCGTGCCATCCACCCAGAAGTTCTGCGAGAAGCCGCCATCCGCCTTCTGCGTGCAGGACAGGTAGATCAGCGCGCGCCGCGCTGTCTCGATCCGTCCGCACGCCAGCAGCGCGGTCGCCGTCTGCACCATATCGCGCGTCCATACCAGGTGATAGCCGCCCAGGTCGGAGTCGCTGCGCGACTGCCCCCAGGGAATGGAAGCGGAAGCGATAAACGCTCCGGCGAAGGTCTTGTCTTCGTGCGTCAGCAAAACGCCATAACTGGATTTCAGCAGCTTGCCGCCATCCTGGGCGGCAACCGCTAGAGTTTCGACCGGCTTGACCCGCTCCCATTGCTCGATGAAGCGCGTCAGATGACGATCGAACGGCGTGCTGAGCGAGACCATGGTCCGCGTGAGCGCGGAGTGCGCTCCGGCACCCATGCCGACGGCGAGTACGAACTCCGGATGCTCGGCGACATCGATCTCGCCGGTCAGCGCGATGTTCCCATTCAACGCCGAGCCATAGGTCCAGCGCATACCGTAGTGGCGAGTCACGTCCTGGTAGCCATCGCTTGCACCGACAAAGCCGCAACTGGCGCGGCTGAACCCGCAGTCTGCGGACATGGCCAGCGCGCTGCGCCCCTTCCAGGCCAGCAACAGCCGCTTGCCGGCCAGGTCCAGCACGCGTCCGCTATTGTCTGCTCCTCCGACTTCAAGGTGCGGAGCCAGTAGTGCATAAGCTTTCAACCGGCGCAGCAAGGCCGCGTCGCCGGCAATCCGCACATGCATCAGCAGCACCGGCGCATGGGGATCGCTGATGATGCGCTTGGTAATGGTGTAACGGCCTTCCGGATCACGATTCACAATGCGCACCGCGGGCGCGTCGGGTACCAGATATTCGAAGGTGTGGTCCAGGTCGCGCTTCTCTTCATGGACGAAGGTTTCGCCATCGGTGATCAGCAGTTCCAGGTCGCGCACCTGGGGCCGGTCGATCGACGGATGATAGAGCTCGTTGACCGTGCCATGGGAGACGGTCCACCACAGCCGGCTGGAGGTGGAGTACGCGGTGCCGACTACATCCTTTTCGCTCGAGGTCCAGCGCGGCTCCAGGCCCGGCGCGCCGGGAGCTTCTCCATGCCCATCGATCCAGCGGTAGACCAGTTGACTTTCACTTTCGCTTACGCTCACACTCAGGCTCCTGGCACGGCCGAACTTATACGCCGTGGTGACTTCGATCCACCGCTACTCTATGAATCTTTGGCGTCATCGCAATTGGACTTGATTCCGGTAGTAGCCGCTGATGAGACTCACAGATCGGCGTGCGGTCACAAAATCTGTGAGTTCGCCTCGGGATCCGCATGGAAACCGCAATCGTGCATGGCTCGCTGAATTTCGCGATTCTTCATGAAGTACTCCCACACTGACCCGGTCCGCAGGTTTTCGGCCATCAACAACCCGATACCCACGTCGATGCCGATCACATCCTCGGCGAACCATCCCGCCTTGGGCTGGAAGGCATCCACGAACCCGTACCGCTGGTAGACGCGGTCTCCGAAGCGCTCCCGCATCGTCTGCAGTACATGGGAGCACTCCGCCGGCAGGAAGACCACCGAACCGGCGGCGGCGCACGGCACCAGGGAGCCATCGACACTGCCCATGGAAGGCGGTCCGCCCCACACCCTGTAGCCCTGCCGCGAGTCTGAGGCGCTGATGCCCCACATGTCCTGGTCGATCCAGGGGAACTTCTGTCCCTGCACCAGGCACCACAACTGGTGGGCGCGCGTGGCGGCAATGGAGTTGCTGAAGTAATTGGCGTGCTTGTCGCGCACGTCCCGGTAGTCGCACCAGGCCTGGGGATACTGGTGAATGAACAGCGGCGCGACGCCGGTGATGTAGTCGATGCCGCCGTAGGGCACGATGGGCCGCTGCAGTGCATCCCAGCTCGTCGGCGCCAGAGGATGGGTGGGCGAGCCGATCGCCATCAGATACATGGTGGTCAGTTCGGAGTAGATATCCCAGCGATGCTTGAGAAATCCCTGCTCTGGCAGCCAGCCCATGGAGAGCGTGTCTCCGCCGTTCATCATCCACTGCCAGTCCACCCGCCGGTAGAGCGTGGTGGCCAGGTTGGTGATGCGGCTGTTGCCCTCGAAGTAGGTGCGGCAGTGCAGGATGCCACATAGCAGCAAGGCCGTATCGATGGAGGAGAGTTCACTGTTGAACAGCCGCTTGCCGCTCTCCATGTCGATGAAGTGGTAGAGGAAGCCGTGCTCGTGCGGGCACTCGTTGAGCAGGTACGCAAGTGTCTTCTCCACCCGCTGCTCGCACTCCAGGGGGCGCAGGTAGTGGCGCTTGTGCGCGATGCACATGGCGCTGAGTCCGAAGCCGGTGGAGGCGATGGAGGCGGCGCGGCTGAGCGAGCGGCCCTGCGAGGGCGCCCGGTCGCGAATCAGCCCTGTCTTGGGATGCGCCTCATTGAAGAAAAAGTCGCAGTTGCGCCCCTCCATATCGTCCAGCAGCGCCTCGGTCGCCTTGGGTACCTGGGTCAGCGGCCGGTTGATGAACACTCCGGGGGGGTGGCGATACTGCGCGGCAGCCTGCTCCTGCGGCCGCATGGCAGTATTGGCCTGCGGCGCTTTCTGCTCGTTCTGCAGCGCCATAGCGGCGGGCGTGCTCAGGGCAAGCATGCCGGCTGCGCCGGCCTCGCGAAGCATTTGACGTCGTGTTATGCGTGATCGTGCCAAACGGGGATGGGTTCCGGAGTCTTGTCTTCTCTAGACTCGCACGGATGCCGGTTGGTTGCAGCGCCCATCGCTCGCCAGCCCCGTGGGCGACATGGCTGAAAGCGTCTGACCGCACGAAATTGCGGTCTGATCGCCTCCGCCAGAACTTGCGCCGCTCCACCGTCTCTGTGCATCCATAGAGGAAGTTGCCTGTATGCCCGTCGGCTCGTGCTCTGCGAAATGACGTTGGCAAGGGCAACCCTTTCTGGCTGCACGCGCAGCCCATAACGGCTGCACACTCCAGCCCCAACCGAGGAGGAAGACTTTGGCTTACGAAGTTCCAGCACTTCCCTACGACTACGCCGCGCTCGAACCGCATATCGACGAAGCGACCATGAAGCTGCACCACGACAAGCATCACGCGGCCTATGTAGCAAAGCTGAATGGCGCCATCGAGAAGCATCCTGAACTGGGCAAGCACACGCCTGAAGAACTGATCAAGAACCTCTCCACACTGCCTGAAGATGTTCGCACCGTCATCCGTAACAACGGCGGCGGACACCTGAACCACTCTATGTTCTGGGAGATCATGAAGCCCAAAGGCGGCGGCGATCCTGCCGGCCCCATCGCCGACCAGATCAAGAAGGACTTCGGCTCTTTCAACGATTTCAAGACGCAGTTTGAAGAAAAGACCGCGGCGCAGTTCGGCGCCGGCTGGGGCTGGCTGGTATGGGACAAGGCGAAGCTGGCCATCGTGACCACGCCGAACCAGGACAATCCCGTCACCGACGGCAAATATCCGGTGCTAGGGAATGACGTGTGGGAGCACGCCTACTACCTGAAATACCAGAACAAGCGCCCGGATTACCTGAAGGCCTGGTGGAACACTGTGAACTGGGACAAGGTGAACGAGCGCTTCGCCGCTGCGCAGAAGAAGTAAACGTGTAACGAATGATCTGGAGTAAGAAACGGCCCCGCGGCGCTTCAGCTCGCGGGGCCGATTCGCATTGCAGGGCTGAGTGGATCAGAAGGTTTGGGCGAGCTTCTGCTTCGGCGAGTTTTCTGCTCTCCATCCAGCACGGCGCGGGCCGCGGTCAGCATGGATGTTTGCAAGATTGCTCCTGAAGCAGGAACAAATAAATGTGAGTATCCGCAGCCCGCCATTCAACGTCTGTCCGGTAGAAAACTAATCCTGATTTTCGACGAAAGCTAAATACCTATTACACAAGTCAACCTACGCTGTCTGCCCGCTTTCGGGCAGAGAAGCGACACAGCAACGGCATAGCGTGTTGGTATACGGCCAATCGACTCTGCCGGCCTCACCTCAGGGGCGCAACGTAAGTACAGGTTTGCGCTGGTCCTCTGCGAATCGCGGCACAGGACCAATATGCAGACGCTCCGCCATAATCGACTTCTCGATTCGCTTTCCCATGGCTGCCACGAGGCACTCGTTGCTGCTTCAAGGGACGTGGACCTGCCGGTCCGTACCCAGCTTTACTTGCCGGAGGAGATGCCGCAGTACGGCTACTTCCTCACCACTGGAATCGCGTCCATTGTGGCCAGCCTGGATGACGGCGGCACCGCCGAAGTAGGTGTGATTGGCAGCGAAGGGTTAGTCGGTGCGTTCCATATTCTCGGCCCCCTGCCACCGCTGACCGAAT
>JBBRLT010000061.1:0-20875 GCA_038231235.1 Terriglobales bacterium | reverse complement strand
GATGGCGAGCGCCATCTCCGGGGCCGTTCCGCTGCCCTTGCTGGGACCGGCACTCAATATCTGTAACAGCGATTGATCCTCCTCGGTCTCTGCCAGCAGAATGCGCGTGGACCCTGCCGCTGCGCTGGTGCTTTCGACCCAGCCGGCCAATTTGGCCGGATCGGCGATCTCCGGCAGATCGGCGCGCCGGCATTGCTGGGCAGCCTCGCGGGCGATCCGGCGCCAGCGCTCGGTCCGCTTCAGTGCAGCCAGTGCCAGGTGCTTCTCCGTGCGCTGCGCGAGTAGCGGGACGATGCGGGTGCAGCCGAGCTCGACTGCCTTTTCAATGGCCCACTCCATGCGGTCGAACTTGAAGATGCTGAGTCCCAGCGTGAGCGGCAGGAGAGCGACCGTCTGCAGTTCTTCGAGCAGTGTGAAGCGAACTGTGTCTTCCGCCACGGTGTCGATGCGGGCGTGCCAGACGAAGCCGCCCGCGACTACGTCGAACTCCATCCCGGGCTGTGCGCGAAGGACGCGAGCGAGATGCTGTGCCTGATCTCCGTCCAGTGTTGCGGTTGCGTCGGTCCAGCTGTCAGCGATCCAGCGGCGGCGTGTCATGCAGATGAATGTACCGCGCGGCGCAGTCGATAAGGTGTGCGCAAAAAAGACTCGGGGGACGCTTGCCTGCGTCCCCCGAGAGGTGCTGCTGGTTAGGTTGAACTACTTCTTTTTGGTTGCCTTCTTGGCCGCCTTCTTGGTGGCCGTCTTCTTGGCTGCCTTCTTCGTTGCCATGGTTTCTATTCTCCCTTTTTGCTGCAACGCGGTTGTTGCAGATACGGAATGTATAGAGTGAGCGAAAAACAGTGTCAAGAAAAAAATCAATTTTTCGCATGCTTCTTTCACATCGATGTGGTCGCTTCTGCAATCTCTGCAACTAGTGTGGGAGGCGATGCAGCAGATGGACCAGCACGAAAAGGAAGATACCGCTCGATGCGTCCTGCCACGCATGCGCGAAGATGCCGGCGCGCAGACTGCGCCGCTGATGCGCGAGGATGCTGAAGAACGCGCCGTAAAGCGTGATGAGCAACACGCCGCTGATGCCCTGGTAGCCGTGCGCGAGTCCGAAGAGGATGGCCGAGAGAGCAGCGCCGGTCCACGCGCTGCGCGTGAGTACGGCGAACTGCTGCTGCAGATAGCCGCGGAAGATCAGCTCTTCGCAGATGCCGGCAGTGATGCTGAGCGCGATCCACACTGCCAGTTCTACGGCGGATGCGGGCGCCACGCGCAGTACGGCGGTCTGGATAGTGCCGGGATCGATATGCGCCACGCGCAGCAATACGCTGCAGGCAGCCAGCGTCATCGCGGACGCAAACCAGAATCCGGAGGCGATGGCGATGTCCGTCCACCACGCCATCGCGCCCGGACGGCGCACGCCGAGCAGCTGGCGCAGTGGCGTGTGGCGCATGCGCAATCCCCAGATGGCGAAGGCGAGCAGAAGCCACTCCCACAACAGCGTGACTCCATAGGTCAGCAGGTGCGATCCGTGCCGGCCAGCAATGCCGGGAGCAGACGCGTGAGCGAAGCGGGAAAGCAGTTGGGAATTGGCGAGCGACACCGCCAGGAGCACCAGCACCAGCACGATGGTGTGCCAGGGCGGCGCAACTGGCCGAGGAGGAAGCGCCGCTGACGGCAGAAGGCTCTCGGCATCCGTCGCCATGATGGGCCGCGTCGCCTGCTCTGCCTGTGATTCGCGGATGGGAAGGTTGTCATTCATCGGAAGCGTAGCGGTCGCTCTCCATCCTCAGTGCTTCTGCGTGACCAGCTGCAGCCGCCTTTTGCGACGTGCAATCGTACCCTGCTATCTTCAAAAGTTGGCCCTGGTGCTCGATCGACGACAAGGGGGCTGCGGGAAGCTGGGGTATCAAGATGGAAGATGTTGTGATCGTTTCTGCAGCGCGGACGCCTGTGGGCAGGTTCCAGGGCTCGCTGTCCAGTTATACGGCGACCCAGCTGGGATCGCTCGCAGTACGCGAGGCAGTGCGGCGTGCGGGCGTAGCGCCGGAGTTGGTGGATGAGTGCATCATGGGCAACGTGGTCTCCGCCGGCCTGGGACAGAATCCCGCGCGGCAGGCAGCGCTCGGCGGCGGCCTGCCGCCCGAGGTCAGCGCGATGACCATCAACAAAGTGTGCGGATCTGGATTGAAGGCGGTCGGGCTCGCAGCGCAGGCGATCCAGACCGGCAATGCGGAGATCGTGGTCGCTGGGGGCATGGAGTGCATGTCCAATGCGCCCTACCTGCTGCCGCAGGGACGCAACGGGTTTCGCATGGGCGATGCGAAGGTCGTGGACTCCATGATCTGGGACGGGCTGTGGGATGTATTCAACGACTACCACATGGGCGTGACCGGCGAGAACGTGGCGGAGAAGCACTCCATCACGCGCGAGCAGCAGGACGCATACGCGCTTGGCTCACACCAGAAGGCGACCGCGGCGGAGAAGGCTGGCGCCTTCAAGGACGAGATATTGCCGGTGGAGATCCCGGCGAGGAAGGGCGAAGCGCCGGGCATGCTGACCCGCGACGAGAGCGTGCGCGCCGATGCTTCGATAGAAGCACTGCGCGCGCTGAAGCCCGCCTTTCGCAAGGACGGCACGGTGACGGCGGGCAATGCGCCAGGTGTGAATGATGGCGCAGGCGCTCTGGTGGTGATGTCGGCACGGCGCGCTGCGGAGCTGAAGCTGCAGCCGATGGTGCGCATCGTGGCCCAGGCCACCAGCGGCGTCGATCCGAAGTGGGTCATGCTCGCCCCGGTCGTCGGGGTGCAGCGCGTGCTGGCCAAGGCGGGATGGAAGAAGGAAGACGTCGACCTGTACGAGCTGAACGAGGCGTTCGCTGTGCAGGCGCTGGGCGTGATGAAGGAATTGGGGTTGGATACGCCGGAGCTTGCGCAGCGCGTGAATGTGAACGGCGGCTCTGTCGCGATCGGCCATCCCATTGGAGGGAGTGGCGCTCGCGTGCTGACGACGCTGATCTACGCCATGATCCACCGTAACAAGCGGCGCGGTGTGGCGGCGCTGTGTCTGGGCGGAGGCAACTCGGTAGCCATGGCAGTGGAGCGGCTGTAGGGCAACAGTGGTGGCTAACGAAGGAAGAGTCGCCCTCTTACACCTGAGACAACCGAAGACCGGGGTCCCGGCTACAATAGATTTGCCGCTGCTGAAAGTAGGTGGGGTGGTCATTTCTGCCGCCCCGCTTGGCGCAGATTCTTCGCGAACGCTGGCAAGCAACTGGCGCACGGACGGGACCAACTCGATCCCCCTGCGCTCGACCTTTCACCGCAACGTCTGATCACACTCTCAATACTGCCTCTGGAACATCGCACGGAAGGGACCACACATCCGATGACGCTGCTGCTGCTGCAGATGGCAATCGTACTGCTGGTGACGCTGGCCTGTGGCTGGATCGCCCGCAAGCTGGGACAGCCGCGCGTGATTGGCGAGATCGTGGGTGGCATTCTGCTGGGCCCCTCGGTGATGGGACGGATGGCTCCCAGCGTAGCGCATGTGTTCACGCCACACTCCTTCGCCAACTTTGAAAACCTGAGCACCATCGGGCTGATCCTGTTTCTATTTTTGATCGGGATGGAGCTGGACTACGCGCAGCTCTACCGGCATCGCAGCACGGCCGTTGTGGCCAGCGGCATGAGCATCCTGTTTCCCTTTGCCATGGCTGCCCTGCTGGCGCACTCGCTCAGAATACGGTTCGCTCCGCATGGCATCGGCGCTATGCCCTTTGTTCTCTTCCTGGGCATCGCGATGAGCATCACGGCGTTCCCGGTGCTGGCGCGCATTCTCGAAGAGCGCCGGCTGCAGGGGACTTCGCTCGGCACTACCGCCATCCTGTGTGCGGCGGTGGATGATGTGGTGGCGTGGTTGCTACTGGCCTTCGCACTGGCATTGATTGGCAAGGACGGCGGCGCCGCGCCTTTGTGGGTGCGCATGGCGGGGCTTGCCGGTTATCTGTTGTTCATGCTGGGCGTGGTGCGGCCAGTGGCGAACTTCGCGGTGAAGCGGGTCAAGGCTACCGGGCTGTCGCTCGAATTGCTCGGCGTGATAGTTGCCAGCGTCCTGCTGTCTGCCGCGGCGACCAATGTGCTGGGCATCCATCCGCTGTTCGGCGCGTTCCTGGCGGGCGTGTGCTTCCCCCGCATTCCGCGCTGGCAGGAAGAGATTCGCGGCAAGCTGGACATGCTGGTCTCCGTTCTGCTGCTGCCGCTGTTCTTCGCACTCACCGGGATGCGCACCCGCCTGGATCTGTTGAACGATTCCAATATGTGGCTGTGGGCAGGCATCGTGCTGCTGGCTGCCGTAATCGGCAAGGTGGGCGGGGCGGTGCTGGCAGCGCGGTGGAGCGGACACTCCTGGCGTGAGGCGGGAGCACTGGGCGCGCTGCTGAACACGCGCGGACTGGTGGAGTTGATCGTGCTGAATATCGCCTACAACGCGGGAGTGTTCTCGCCCACGCTGTTCACCATGCTGGTGGTGATGGCGCTGGTGACCACCATGTTGACCGCGCCCATGCTGAACCTGCTGAAGGTGAAGGATGGCGGGGAGGCGAATGGCGAAGCGTTCGAGAGGGAAGAGGCGAACCATTCGGCAGCATAGATAGCTGAACAGACGCTTCAGCTTTAGGAATCCTCTCGCTCATGTGAATACAAATAGTAGAAGTCGCAGTCGAAGCCCACGTGGAGGAGTGCGAGATTTGCAATCATCTCCTTCTCCATTCCGAAACCGGGAAAGTCGTTGTAAAACCAACCTACGAGTTGTATGGATGCCGTGTACTCATCACTGAGTCGACGTATCTCGTCGGCGCGAGCTCGTGTCTGCTCTAAGACATCACGGACATGGTCCTCGAGGGGTGTAGAGCGATCCAGACGCGAGTTTAGGCACCATCTGCTTAATTTCCGCTCGTAATGAGTCCGCTCATTTCGACTTCCTTTCACCCAAGACTCACTCGGATCAAGCTTTAGGCGAGATGTTATTATGTGCGGATCAAAGTCGCCCGTCACGGTGAAGTAGGCATACTGCTCATTGTCTTTTGTCATTCGCACGAAAAGGTAACATAAGTGAGAGAAGGACTGGCAGGTCCTATCTTCGTCTCCTTCGCGCTCAGCACTCGATAACATTCAGCGCGAGCCCGGCGAGTGACGTCAGCTTATAGCGGCATGTCCAGACCCGTCTCGTACATGGTGCGGATGACCTGATAGAGAGACTGCGCTGGGCGCGCTGGCTGAACCTGGTGAAGGTGAAGGATGCGAGGCGAACCACTCGGCTGCTTGGAATCGAAGGCCTCTTCGCGCGAATTTAGGTGGGAAACAGTCTAGGTAAGAAGCAGGATCGCAGCACTCAACAAACCCCACCATCTGGAAATGGATCGTGGCTTCCAGCCCGGCGGGGCAACACTGTCGGGCGTAAGTTGATGCGCTTTCCTGGAGGCTCTCCGCATGGCGGAAAGAGTGTAGCCGCTGCGGGCTAATTTCGACGCGGTTACGCCATCGGCGCGTAAAACACCACGCAACAGATGCTCACGGTCGATGGCGTAGCGATGATCACGTCTGCCTTCGATGGCTGCAAACGCAAGCGCACGCTTGGCAATATTCGAGAGCGGAATCTCCCGTCTTGCAGGCGGACCATAGATGGCCGGACCGGAGCCGAGGATTGTTCGCAGCTCGGCAGCATTCCTTTGGAGTATTTCGAACAGCGAGCCAGGGTGGGGCGCAAGATGGGCTAGTGCCAGCACGATGTCGCCCGGCTCGATCGCGTCCGCTCCGCGGATCAGGGCCTCGTCCCTGGCGTAGTAAATCACCAGGCGTGCCGACTCGGTATATCGTTCGTACATCGGACACGCTCCACGTGCAGTCCAGAGTTCTTCTTCAGCACTCGATAACATTCAGCGCAAGCCCGGCCAGCGACGTCTCCTTGTAGCGCGACTGCATATCCAGGCCCGTCTCGTACATGGTGCGGATGACCTGGTCGAGTGAGACCTTGTGCTCGTCTTCTTCGGCCAGCGCCATGCGGCAGGCGTGGATGGCCTTCACTGCGCCCATGGCGTTGCGCTCGATGCAGGGGATTTGCACCAGGCCGCCGATGGGGTCGCAGGTCATGCCCAGGTTGTGCTCCATGCCGATCTCGGCGGCGTGCTCCACCTGCGGGTTGCTGCCGCCCATCGCGGCGGCGAGCCCGCCCGCGGCCATGGAACAGGCCACGCCCACCTCACCCTGACAGCCCACCTCCGCGCCAGAGATCGATGCGTTCTCCTTGTACAGAATGCCGATGGCGGCCGAGGCCAGGAAGTAGCGCAGGATTCCGGCCTCGTCCGCGCCAGCAATGTAGTTGCGGTAGTAGTGCGCGACAGCGGGCACCACGCCCGCGGCGCCATTCGTCGGCGCGGTGACGACGCGGCTGCCCGCAGCGTTCTCCTCATTCACCGCCATGGCGTAGATGGTGACCCAGTCGAGCGGGGCCAGCGGATCGCCTGTGCCTTTGCCGCCAGTGGCCTGTTGTTCCAGGCGCGCAGCAAGACGCTTGGCGCGACGGCGCACGTTGAGGCCGCCAGGCAGAATCCCGTCCGTCGCAAGGCCACGCGCCACACAGTCCTGCATCACCTGCCAGAGGTGCAGGATGCCTTTGCGCACGGTCTCCGCTGCATCCGGAGCATCGTCCAGGCGTGCGCACTCGTTGCGCAGCATAATCTGGTCGATGCGCAGACCGTCGCGGTGACCCATATCGAGCAAATCGGCCGCGCTGCGGAAGGGGTAGGGTAGCGTGGAGGTGGTCATCATCGGCACCGCGTTTACGTCTGCGCCGTCTTCGACAATGAACCCGCCGCCAATGGAGAAAGAGGTGCCGGTGAAGATAGGCGCTCCTACACTGTCGAGCGCCGTGAAGCGGATCCCGTTGGGGTGTTGCGTCTGTGCGCCGGGCGGCATCATCTGGTCGCGATGAAAGAGGATGTGTTGCTGTGCGCGGAAAGCTACGATGTGGCGGCCGAGCAGCGCAAGCTGGCCCGATTCGCGTACTGCCTGGAGCTTGACATCGACGGTGTTGGGATCGAGCGTGCTCGCCTCCTCGCCCAGCAGCCCCAGCATCACAGCGCGATCCGTGCCGTGGCCCGCGCCGGTAAGCGCGAGCGATCCGTATAGGTCGGCGCGCAACTCAGCGGTGGCAGCAAGAAGCCCCTGCGCATCCAGCGCCAGCAGAAAGGTGCGCGCGGCGCGCATGGGCCCCATGGTGTGCGAGCTTGATGGACCGATACCGACTTTGTAGAGATCGAAGAGGGAGGTTTTCACGACTGGCTATGGTAGCAAGTCAGCGGGACTTTCGGCCCCAGCGAGTCAGCGAGCGCTGGATGCGGCACTGCTTCCTTCAGCGGTATCCACCCTACGCTTTGCGTAGGATGGGGCACCCAGTGTGGTGGCGTTCCCACAAAAGCCTGTCATCCTGACCGTAGCGTAGCGGAGTGGAGGGATCTGCTTTCTCTTCGGCTGTCCGCGCCTGCAGCGGAAGGACAGAGCATTTTGTGGTGGCGGCGCAGGAATGCAGGTCCTTCGCTGCGCTCAGGATGACACCATCGGCTGACGGGCCGCCCGCCAACCGCTCTCTTGCTGACCGCTGCACCAGCTAACCGCTTCTTCGCCGCCACCGCTCTGCAACCTTCGTGGTCTCGCTACAGAGTGCTGCGCTGGTTACACTCATGCTCTCTATCACGACGGGTGGCTCTGGATGCTCTTCAAGGCGCTGAGTGCGGCGGTTTACGGCATCGATGCGCACATTATTGACGTGGAGGTGGACTTTTCTGGCATTCAGGTGCAGGAGGAGCGCTTCTCCACCGTAGGGTTGCCCGATGCCGCTGTGCGGGAGAGTCGTGATCGCGTGCGCGCGGCGATTCGCAACTCCGGCTTTTCGCTACCGCCCACCCACATCACCATCAATCTGGCGCCAGCCGACCTGAAGAAGGAAGGCTCGGGCTTCGACCTGCCCATTGCAGTCGGCATTCTGGGCGCTTACGGCGCATTGCAGAGCAAGGACATCAGCCAGTTCCTGATGGTGGGAGAGCTGGGGCTGGACGGCAGTGTGCGCGGCGTTCCGGGCATGCTGCCGATTGCCGTGGCAGCGAAGGCGCGTGGCATCGCCAATCTGATTGTGCCGGCAGAGAACGCAGCCGAGGCAGCGGTGGTGGAAGGAATCAACGTGTATCCGGTATCGTCGCTGCCGGAGACGCGCGAGTTGCTGAATGCGGCGGCGAATGGCGGCATCCACACCGAGCCCTACCGCGTGCGCTCCAGCGAGATGCTGGAAGCGCTGCAGCACTTCCCCTTTGACTTCAAGGATGTACGCGGGCAAACCATGGCCAAACGTGCGCTCGAGATTGCTGCAGCGGGCGGACACAACATCCTGATGATTGGGCCGCCCGGTTCGGGCAAGACCATGCTGGCCAAGCGGCTGCCCTCGATCCTGGCGCCGTTGCGCTTTGCCGAGGCGCTGGAGACGACCAAGATCCACTCCGTTGCGGGGGTGCTGGACGCCGACGCGGGACTGGTGACGCAGCGGCCGTTCCGTTCGCCGCACCATACCATCTCGGACGCAGGGTTGATCGGGGGTGGGGCGGTGCCGCGGCCGGGCGAGGTCTCACTGGCCCATAACGGGGTGCTGTTCCTGGATGAGCTGCCAGAGTTTCCCCGCAACGTACTGGAGGTAATGCGGCAGCCGCTGGAGGATGGCACGGTAACCATCGCCCGCGCCTCCATGTCGCTGACCTTTCCTGCGCGCTTCATGCTGGCAGCGGCCATGAATCCTTGTCCGTGCGGCTACTTCAACGACAAGAGCCGGGAGTGCCAATGCACCCCGCCCATGATGCAGCGTTATGTCTCGCGTGTCTCCGGGCCGTTGCTCGACCGCATCGATATCCATATAGAGGTGCCAGCAGTGCAATATCGCGAGCTGCGCGGCGGCCAGGCGAATGAGGGATCAGCAGAGATACGGGCGCGGGTGTTGGCGGCGCGGGCCCGGCAGCATGAGCGTTTCAAGGATGAGGCGATCTTTGCCAACGCGCAGATGACCACCCGGCAGATCCGGCAATACTGCGAGTTGCCGCCCGAGGCAGAGCGGCTGCTGGAGCGGGCGATGCAACAGCAAGGGCTCAGCGCCCGCGCCCACGACCGCATATTAAAGGTGGCGAGGACCATTGCTGACCTAGAGGGCACTGCTGCACTGACCGTGGCACACCTGGCCGAGGCGATCCAGTACCGGACGCTGGACAGAAACTACTGGAGCTAAAGCGAGTCGATAAAGCTGTGGGTGTGGCCTGCGGACCCGATTGCATCCCCCTAGACCCAACAGGTCGACCCTCCTCGACAGAGGCATGGCATCCATGCCGCGGTTCCTGCTTGCTTTGCCCCCACCAGCGTCTCAGCGCGGATTACCAGGTATGGTTTTACGGAGTCCGCTTCCATGCGCTCGAAGAATGAATGGACGCCGGGCTCGCGAAGCGATGCTAGCCTCGGCTCAAGAAGCTCATCCTAAAACACTTAGCAGTGCTCCCAGAATCAGGATATATACGCCCACCTCCTATGATTAAAGGGTTGACCTGCTGAATAGGAAGAGTTATCGTCTTTCTTGCCGACGACGTAAGGGCCGTTCTTGCCCTAACGCGCGGGCGGTTCGGCCTGAGGATGCAGCGAGGTTTTAGGCGTCCTCATTTTTCTCAGGCGCACGTGTTCCCGCAGTGCTTTGCGATTTTTTTCACAACATTGTACGGGGAGCTGTAATCAGAGGCGAGCTTCTGCATCTTTTCAATATAAGCTGCGTCTTTTAAATAGTCAGAACAACACAGATGGCCGTTGCTGTATCCAATGGGACATACCGAGGGTAACTGCACCAGGACTGTCGCAGATGAGAAGGAGATTGAATGCGTTCCGATCTGATTTATGGGGCTTTGACCCATATCAAGAACCGCTATGAGCTGTGCCAGCTGGCTTCCAAGGCCACCCGTAAGCTGCATAAGCCCAACACCCGCCTGCAGGACACGACCAACGAAGTACTGGAACGGTTCCAAGACGCCAGTCCGATGGCATCGGGCCCGCAAATGAGCACGATGACCGGGCAGACCATACCCCAGCAGCGCCGCGCAGCCTAACGCAATTTTCCTGCAGGTGTATAGGGACCGGCGACCGTTATGGCGGCCTTTCTTAGAGGAAAGGCCACGCCGAGATTCTCGCGGCACCCTATAGCACCAGGAAAATTGCTTTGAGCGCGCCCGCTTGCTGCGGCGTACTCCCCGCATGACTCCCGCTGCGGTACAGTAAAATAGAAACAGCACTATCCCTCCTGAACGCCTCCCTTCCATCCCAGCAGCCTCCCTTCCCAACTTCCCACCGCAGGTGAATTGTGACTATCGCAGAACTGAAAGAAAAAAACATTACCGAGCTGAGCCGCATTGCGCGCACGCTCGAAATTCCCGGAGCCAGCGGGCTCCGCAAGCAAGACTTGATCTTTAAGATTCTCCAGGCACAGAGCGAAAAAGAAGGCCACATCTTCGCCGAAGGTGTGCTTGAGATCCTGCCCGATGGCTACGGCTTTCTGCGCTCGCCGGATTACAACTATCTGCCGGGACCCGACGATATCTACGTCTCTCCCTCGCAGATCCGCAAGTTCGACCTGAAGACCGGCGACACCATCAGCGGCAACGTGCGGCCGCCGCACGAGGGCGAGAAGTATTTCGCGCTGGTGAAGATCGAGGCAATCAACTTCGAGTCGCCTGAAGAGACGCGCAACAAGATCCTGTTCGACACTCTGACGCCGCTGTATCCAGAAGAGCGCATCCGTATGGAGACGGTGCATGAGAATACCAGCGGACGCGTGATGGATCTGCTGACCCCGGTGGGCAAGGGACAGCGCGGGCTGATCGTAGCGCCGCCGCGTACCGGCAAGACCATGCTGCTGCAGTCGATCGCCAACTCCATCACGACCAATCATCCCGAGGTTGCGTTGATTGTGCTGCTGATCGACGAGCGTCCGGAAGAGGTCACAGACATGCAGCGCTCGGTGAAGGGTGAAGTCATCAGCTCCACCTTCGACGAGCCTGCGGCGCGCCACGTGCAAGTAGCGGAGATGGTGATCGAAAAGGCGAAGCGCCTGGTCGAGCACAAGCGCGACGTAGTGATCCTGCTGGATTCGATCACGCGCCTGGCGCGCGCGTACAACACCATAGTGCCGCCGTCGGGCAAGGTGCTCTCCGGCGGCGTGGACTCAAATGCGCTGCAGCGGCCGAAGCGCTTCTTCGGCGCGGCGCGCAATATCGAAGAGGGTGGCTCGCTGACCATCATTGCAACCGCACTGGTCGATACCGGCTCGCGCATGGACGAAGTCATCTTTGAAGAGTTCAAGGGTACCGGCAACATGGAAGTCATTCTGGACCGCAAGCTGGTGGACAAGCGGGTGTTTCCGGCGATCGACATCCAGCGCTCCGGGACGCGCAAGGAAGAACTGCTGATTCCGAAGGAAGACCTGCAGCGCATCTGGATTCTGCGCAAGGTACTCAACCCGCTCTCGCCCGTGGAGGCAATGGAGCTGTTGGTGGACCGCCAGTTCAAGACGCGCAACAACGCGGAGTTTCTGCAGAAGATGAACCAGCTTTAGAGCCATTCGCCGTGATGAGCCCCGTCCATTGCGGCGGGGCTTTTCTCATGGAAGGTGCGCCGATGGACGGCTTGCTGAACATCATGATCGGGTACTTCTTCGGCTTCGCGCTGGGCGTGGGCTGCGCACTGGCAGTGATGTACACCATCTGGACGGGTGGCTATAAGCGCGCACTCCGGGACGCGCTGCTGGAACAACCGCCGGAGCGGTACCGCACACTGCAGGCAAAGGCATTGGAAGACAAGCGCAGGCATGCGGAAGTCACAAAGTAGCAGTCTCGGTCTTCCGTCTCTGAAGAGATGCAGGTCCTTCGCTCTGCTCAGGATGACAAAGGTCCGCGCCTGGCTTACTCGGCCTGCGTCTGTCCGTACTCCAGCAGGGTGACCAGACCCACGCCTCCGCAAACGTTGCCCAGCACCGCAACCCAGAGCCAGTTGAAGTAACCCCCTGCCGGCAGGCGATGCATGAGCACGGCGGCCAGAATCTCTCCGCTGGTCGCGATGGAGTGGGCAAAGTGACCGATGCCCACAACGAAGGCGAGCAGCCAGATAAGCAGCACGCTGCCACTGATGGAATGACTCGCGCTGACCAGCCACGCGACCAGCGCGATGATCCAGCCGCCCATGACCGCACTCCAGAAGATGGTGAGCAGCGGATGATGCACTGCTTCGAGACCAATGTCTGACATGGCCTGCGCGTATTGGGGCTGCAAGGCTCCTGTCTTCACCGCAAGTGCCGCGAAGGTGAGCGCGCCCAGGCAGTTGCTGATCAGCACAACGATCCACAGCCGGAGCGTCTTGAGGTAGTGGCGGCGCTCGGCGAGGATGAGCGCCACCGGGTACAGCGTGTTCTCCGTGAAGAGCTGCGCACGGCCCAGGATGACTGCGATAAAGCCGACCGGATAGATCAGGTGCGTCACCACCTGCGCCGGGCCGCTGGTTCCCAGGTCGGCGCGCACGATGGAGGCGCCCAGTGCGGTAAGCCCCATGGTGATACCGCCGGCGAAGCCGGAGACGGCCAGGCTCTTGACGGGGCGCTTCAACTCCTGCCGGGCGTTCTTGGCAACCTGCGCATAGATCTGCTGCGCGGTGGGCCGCTCAAGGTCCTGTTGTACCTGGGAGCCGGAGTCCTCCTCGCGCCGCATGTTTTTTCCGGATTGTCGAATGGGCAAAGGCTCTCCTTGCTTTGTTATGAATGCTAAGCCACTTCCCATTATGCGGTGAGGCCCGGAGCAGCTTTCGGCGACCTCGGACCGAAGAAACAGCGACCCTCACGTCCAGACGGTCTGCTGCTCCGGCCCAAAGAGCGTTGTCAGGAGGCGCGCGGGGTGACGGCGAGCCGTTCGTGGTCCCCCACACTGCCTTTGCCGCCGGTGACGGCGCGCTTCAGGATCTGGAAGTTGCGCACCAGGCTGCTGGAGGGTGCGTCCCAGTACTCGGCTTGTTCGACGCGCACAGTCAGCACGGTGATCTCCGGATCACCTTCGCCACCGGGAAACCAGGCGGTGAATGTGGGATGCCACAGCGCATGGATGCGTGCCGGGTCGCGGCTGAGTGTGGCGGTGCCAGAGAGCGAGACGAAGGTGCTGTTATGCGTGTCGGCATAGGTAAGGTTCACCTGCGCGTTGTCGCGCACCTCTTCCACCTTGCCCGAGTGTTGCTGCGTCAGGAAGGAAAGCTCGCCCTTGAATGAGTCCTGCTGGGTGGCCATTGGCCTGCTGTACAGTGCGCCGTCCGGGTCGGTCGTGGTGAGCATGGCGACATGGATGTTGCGGATCAGTTCCCAGATCTTGGCGGTAGCGTCGGTCTGTGTTTGGGTGTTGTTCATGCCATTTCTCCGTGGGTCGCGCAGGTGCGCGTTCTCTCGGGCTGGGCCGGTGTTTGTGGAGCGGCCGCGCCGGATTTGGTAATTGGATGCGCGATTGGACCGGCTCTCCAATCTTCGGTTCGATACGCTCCTCCATCGAAAGGTGGAGATTTGGCGTCCATCGGGAATCGCCAATATTGATGCGGCTGCAAGCGCTGGTTGGCGCTTGCTGAGGGATGCATTGGGTCGCTATAGTTCGACTCGAACCCCTTGTGCAGGTAGATAGAACATCCCGGGACGATCGACGTGCGCAACTGCTGCGCGCCGGCCGCGTCGCGTTGTGCGCAGCAGGACTGGCCATGGCCTGCCTGGGCGGCATCAAGACGATGCACGCGGGCGAGCGCATCGATGAGGACCGGCAGAAGTACTCCGATCAGGTGGCCCAGACCTACAGCTACCGCTTCGGCAAGGGAGAGCCCTTCCTGCCCAGCAATGCAAAAATCGAAGGCGATGCCTTCATCGAGGCTGGTGCGTTTCCTACGGCGCAGTATTGCCGGCACTGCCATGAGGCGACGTATCACCAGTGGCGGCAGTCTTTGCACTCCAATTCGTTTCGCACGCCCTTCTATACCAAGAACGTTGGGCTGTTGCAGAACACCAAGGGAGTGGAGTTCTCCCGCCATTGCGAGGGCTGCCACAATCCGGTCGGCCTGCTGTCCGGCGCCGTGACCCCAAACCCCCTCTCGAAGGATCGCGAATTCGATCAGGATGGAGTTACCTGTTCAGTCTGCCACTCCATCCAGAAGCTGCAGCCTACCTATGGGCTGGGCTCCTATGTGATGGGCATACCGGCGGTGATGGTGGATGCACAGGGCAAGCCAGTACCGGGAGAGGTGAGCTACTCCGAAATTACGGCGCACGTCGACCGGCACAAAGCTGCGGTGATGAAAGATTTCTACCGCAGTCCGGAGTACTGCGCGGCCTGCCACAAGGCAAACATTCCGGAGACGCTGAACGATTACAAGTGGCTGCGCGCCATCGGGCTGTATGACGAGTGGCAGCAGTCTTCCTACGCCAAGCAGTCGCCGCTGCCGTTTTACAAGAAGGACTACCAGACTTGCCAGACCTGCCACATGCCACGCGAGCAGGCCATGCAGGCGGACGTCGCGGCGAAGCAGGGAAGCATCGTGTCGCATCGCTGGATCGGCGGCAACACGGCGGTGCCGTTCCTGTATGGATACGACGAGCAGTTGAAGAAGACACTCGACTATCTGAAGGCCGACAAGTTGAACGTGGATCTGTTCGCGCTGGCCAGTCCCGAGGGCAAGGACATGATTGCCCCGCTCGGAACGAAGAGCTTCCAGTTGAAGCCGGGCGACGAGTTGCAGGCGATGGTGGTGATCCAAAACAAAGGCGTGGGCCACACACTGATTCCGGAGCAGCGCGACATGTACGAGGCGTGGGCGGAGTTCGAGTTGACCGACGCCCACGGCAAGGTGCTGCATGCGAGTGGACGCCTGACGCCCGAGGGGCGGGTGGACCCGCAGGCGCACAGCTTCATCACCCGGCTGCTGGATGGCGATGGCCACCTGCTGACCAAGCATGAAATCTGGCTGCGACGCACGACCGCGACCGACGCGACCATTCGTCCGGGCCGCTCCACACTGGTGCGCTATGGCTTCCACATCCCTGCAGGTGCAAGTGGTCCGTACACGCTGACGGCGAAGGTGAACTATCGCCACTTCAACGAGGACTTCACTCGCTTCGCCTTGGCAGACAAGCACGCGGCCTATCCAGTGGCGGAGATGGCGGTCCGCTCCCGCTTGCTGACCGTGGGAGACAATGCGCCCGCGCCTGCTGCGGCAAACGACAATCCGGCCTGGATGCGCTGGAACAACTTTGGCATTGCGCTGCTGGACCAGGCGCAGTACTCCGAGGCACGGGATGCATTCAGCCAGGTGATTGCGCTGCGTCCGGATTACGGCGACGTCTACACTAACCTGGGCCTGGTTTACTTCCAGTGGGAGAAGTATGACGAGGCCGCAGCCAGCCTGAAGAAGGCGCTCACTATAATGCCGAACGATCCGCGCGCGCTTTATTACCAGGCGCTGGTGGAGCGGAACCAGGGAGATGTGGACGCCGCGGTTGCTGATCTACGGAAGGTGATCGAGCGGTTCCCACGCTCCCCGGACGCGCACCGCGAACTGGGCTTCAGCTACTATCAGCAGCACAAATACGACCCGGCGCGTGTCGAATATGAAACTGTGCAGGCAATAGAGCCGGACGATCTATCCGCGCACTACAATCTTGCGATCATCTACCGCCGCGAGGGCGACAAGGTGAAGGCCGCAGCACAGGCGGCGACGTTTGCCGATGAGAAGGACGATCCAATGGCAAGCACAGCAACGCTCGGCTACCTTCGCAACCACCCGGAGCTCTCTGGCGAGAGCGTGGGCTGGCACCTGCACACCGCAGACGAGACGGCCGCCGCGGCCGACAAATAAGGAAAGGATGAATCGATCCGGATGACGAAAGACATGTTGGTAACCAGGCGGTGGATGCTGTGCGGCGCCATCGCGTTCAGCCTGGCAGCTCTGCTTCCTTCTGCTCCAGCGGAGCAGACGCCGCCCGCAGCGGCCGCGCCAGCAACCAGGCCCGCCGGGGTGCTGAAGCCGGCAGAGATGGCCGAGCTGATGCCGGGAAAGGTGTTCTATCGCGGCCAGAGCGCAACCGTGCAGATACGTAATAGTGGTGGTGTTCGATTTGCCGATGGCATGCTGGTGCTAACCGCGCTGGTGGACACTTCTGGCTATTCCACTGGCGTGCAGGAGCGCTACCAGGCTTACCTGATCACCGAGGTGCCGCTCACCCTTGGAGATCAGAAGCTGGCGCCGGGCGCCTATGGCGTTGGCTTCATCGAAGGAGATCGCTTTGTCGTGATGGATGTTGGCGATCACGAGCTGCTCCACGTGATGAGCCATCGCGACGCGGAACTGCATCGCGCCACCCCGCTGCAAGTGATTGCTGGCGCTGAACCGGATACCTACCGCCTCTACGCCGGGCGGTCTTATGTGGAGATGCGCCGCGCGCACTAGATGTTCACGATACGGAGGGGCTAGAGCAGTTTTCCTGTAGGTGTAGACGGGCCAGCGGTCGCTATTGTGGCCTTTCTTAAGGAAAGGCCGCGTCGAGATACTCTGCGCGGTGCACGGCAGCAGGAAAATTGCTCTACTGCTGCCAGCCACCGCCCAGGGCGTTGTAGAGCCGGACCAGGGAGAGCATCTCCTGCTCCCGCGCCGCGGCCAGTGTCAGCTCGCCGGAGAAGAGCGTTGTCTGGTTGGTCAGCACATCGAGATAGCTCGAGTAGCCGCCCTGGTAGCGCATGTTGGAGAGGTTGACGGCATCGCGTGACGAGGTGACCAGCCGCTCTTCCTGCTCACGAAACTCGCGATACTTTTGGTACGCGACCAGCGCGCTCGACACATCCTGGAACGCCTGCGCGATGGTCTTCCTGTAAGTCAGGACGGCCTCACGCTGCTGCGCTTCCGTGAGTCGCACATTGCTGCGAATGCGGCCGGCGTCGAAGATCGGCACCGTGCCCGTAGGCCCGTAGCTGTAGAGAAATGACCGCGGCGTGAACAGCCCGTTGAGCGCGTTGCTGCCGGTTCCCACCTGGCCGGTGAGCGATATCTGCGGGAAGAAGGCTGCCTTGGCAACGCCGATCTGCGCATTGGCAGCGATCAGTGTTTGTTCGGCCTGACGAATGTCCGGGCGGCGCTCTAGTAGGGTCGAAGGCAGGCCGGCGGGGACAACTGGCATGCGTGGCTGCTGTTCGATGGGAAGGCCACGCGTGATCGATCCAGGATTCTGGCCCAGCAGCGTCTGCAGCGCGTTTTCTTCCTGCGCGATCTGCCGTTCCAGGTCAGGCATCTGCGCGGCAGCAGTGTTGACCAGTTCCTCTGCCTGACGCACATCCAGCAGGCTGATGCTGCCGCCCGATTCCAGTGTCTGGGTCAGCTTGAGTGACTCGCGCCGCGAAGCGAGCGTGCGCTGCGCGATTTCGAGTTGCTGGTCCAGTGTGCGCAGCTGGAAGTATCCCTCGGCCACGTTCAGGATGACCGTATCTAGCACTTGGCGCTGCGCCCACTGGCTGGCCAGCAATTGCGCACGGGCTGCCTTGGTGGCGTTTCGATACTGACCCCAGAAGTCGAAGTTGTAGGAGGCAGAGGTGGTGAGCTCCCCCAGGTGGGAGACGAAAGAGCCCAGGCCGCCAAACTGCGCAGACGGAAAGCGCTGCACTTGGTAGCCGGCACCGCCATTGAGCTGCGGAAACTGCTGTGACCGCGTGATGCCCAGCTGTGCCTGCGACTCCAGCACGCGCTCAGCCGCAATGCGCACATCGTAATTCTGCTTGATTGCGGTGCGGATCAGCTCCTGCAGTTGTGGGTCGCCGAAGACCTGCCACCACTTCTCGTCACCCACCGAGAGCGCCGTCTCGGCGGTCGTGTTGCGATCCGGCGGCAGCGGCGTACCGTCCAGGTCACGCGGTACCCCACTGGTCTGCGTTGCCCCGTTGGCTTCGGCCCCACGGAAGACAGCGGGGGTATCGACGGCCGGCTTGTGGTAGCGCGGGCCTACGTTGCAGCCTGCCAGCAGCAGCGTGGCGCAGCCGAATACCGCGGCAAGAGGACGGAACGTAAGGGTGACGCTCATCGCGATCCTCCGGGATGCGCCGGTTCCACAGCACGGCTCTCCTTGCGCGTGGAGCGGACACGGAAGCGGTGCGAGATACGCTCCACCACGGCGAAGGTGACCGGGATGATGAAGATGGCGATCAGCGAAGAGGTAAGCATGCCGCCAATGACGACAGTGCCGAGGACCCGGCGAGAGACTCCACCAGCGCCGCTCGCGGTCCACAACGGAATGCAGCCCAGGATGAAGGCAAACGCTGTCATCAGGATGGGCCGCAGCCGAAGACGTGCCGCGCCCAGTGCCGCATCGTAGATTGTCTTGCCGCCTTCGTATTCGCTACGCGCGTATTCGACGATGAGGATAGCGTTCTTCGCGGCCAGACCGATCAGCATCACCAGACCAATCTGCGCGAAGATGTCGTTCTCTATGCCGCGCAGGGAGAGCGCGAGAAATGCGCCGAACACCGCGATGGGTGTGCACAGGAGCACGCTGAAGGGCAGCGACCAGCTCTCATACTGTGCCGCCAGGATGAGGAAGACGAAGACCAGCGAGATAGCGAAGATGGTGGAGGACGAGACACCCTGTGCCGCTTTCTGTTCCTGGAAGGAGAGGCCCTGGTAGTCGAGCGCCATCTGCGGCGGCATCGTCTCCTTGAAGGCTGCCTCGATAGCGGCGTTGGCCTGGGCGGAGCTGTAGCCGGGCGCAGCGCTGGCAATGATCTGTGCGGCGGAGTACTCGTTGTAGCGCAGCGTGAACTCAGGACCAGTGATGCGCTTCACCGTGGTGAGCGAGCTCAGCGGGATCGATGCGCCAGCAGCGTTCTGTACGTAGAACTGGCCAATATTGTCGATGTTCGTGCGGGAGCTGCCCTCGGCCTCCACATAGGTCTGCCACTGCCGTCCAAAGCGGTTGAAGTAGTTCACCAGGTAGCCGCCCATGAAGGTCTGCATGGTCTGGTAGACATCGGCCAGATTCACGCCCTCCTGGGTTGCTTTCACGCGGTCGACGTCGACGTAGATCTGCGGAACGTTGGGCAGGTAGGTGGTGATGACGCCGGCAATCTCGGGGCGCTTGTGTACCTCGGCTAAGAACTTATTCAAGTTGTCCGTGAGGAATTGCGGATCGCTGCCGGAGCGGTCTTCCACCACCGCGCTGACGCCGCCAGAGGCGCCGACACCCGGAATGGACGGCGGCGGGAAGGAGAAGGCAATGCCTTCCTGTATGCCGCCCAGCCGCTGCGCAAGATTCTTCTGGATGGCCGCGATCCGCTGGTCCGCGGACTTGCGCGACTCCCATGGCTTGAGCGAGACGAAGTAGAACGCGTTGTAGGTGGATTGCGTAAAGCTGAGCAGGCTGAAGCCGTTGACGGAGATGATGGACTGCACCCCAGGGATGCCGAGCACAACGTCTTCCACTTTCTTTGAGGCCTCCTCGGTTCGCTGCAGCGAAGCCGAGTTGGGCAGCACCATGCCGACGAACAGATAGCCCTGGTCCTCCTCGGGAAGGAAGGCCTTGGGGATGTCACGCGCGAGGAAGAATGCGACGGCACTCACCAGCAGGAGAAAGATGAGCGCAAAGCCGGACTTGCGAATGAGGAAGCCGGAGGTGCGCACGTAGCCGTTCGTGGCGCTCTCGAAGCTGCGGTTGAACCAGCGGAAGAATCTGGCCAGCGGTCCGCGCGACTCCTTCTTAGGCCGCAGCAGCAGCGCGCACAGCGCCGGGCTGAGCGTGAGCGCATTGAAGGCCGAAAAAAGCACGGAGACCGCGATAGTGACAGCGAACTGCTGATACAGACGCCCCGTGATGCCGGGCACAGCCGCGGTGGGGATGAAGACGGCGGCCAGGATGAGCGCGATGGCAATGACCGGGCTCGATACCTGCTCCATCGCAGCGACGGAGGCTTCCTTGGGAGACATGCCCTCTTCAATATGTCTCTCGACCGCCTCGACCACCACGATCGCGTCGTCGACCACCAGGCCGATGGCCAGCACCAGCCCCAGCAGCGAGAGCGTGTTGATGGAGAAGCCGAGCGCGGGAAAGATAATGAAGGTGCCGATGAGCGAGACCGGCACTGCCAGCAGGGGGATGAGTGTAGCGCGCCATCCCTGGAGGAAGAGGTAGACCACTAGGATGACCAGCACCAGCGCGATGACCAGCGTCCGCAAGATGTCTTTCAGTCCGGCGGTGACGGCCTTGGTGGTGTCCAGCGGCACACTGACGACCAGATCCTGCGGAAACTTCTGCTTCAACTGGTCGAGCCGCTTGTAGACAGCCGCTGCCGCTGCTACGGCGTTGGAACCAGGCAGCTGGTAGAGCGCCATCACGGCAGCGGGCTTGCGGTTGAAGTTGGCGATCAGGCCATACTGCTGCGCTCCCAGCTCCACGCGCGCGACGTCCTTGAGCCGCAGTGTAGAGCCGTCCGGGTTGGCGCGGATGACGATGCTCTCAAAGTCCTGCGGGGTGACCAGCCGGCCCTGAGAGCGAACCGTGTAGGTGAATTCCTGGCCGCCGGGCACGGGCTCGCCACCAATCTGGCCTGCAGGGTTCACGTTGTTCTGCACCTGCATGGCGCTGATGATCTGCGGAACGGTGACGCCCAGCTTCGCCAGCTGGTCCGGCTTCACCCATACGCGCATGGCGTACTGTCCGCCGAAGACCTGGGCCCGGGCGATGCCGGGCACGCGGGTAAGTTCGTCCACCAGAT
>JBBRLT010000060.1:0-20893 GCA_038231235.1 Terriglobales bacterium | reverse complement strand
TGGTGAGCTCGCTGGGAATCGAACCCAGGACCCACGCATTAAAAGTGCGTTGCTCTACCAACTGAGCTACGAGCTCACAGGACCGCTGTACTGCAGTTCCACGGTATCACAGGGCTTCCGGCTTGAGGCGACTCGTGCCCGACGAAGCGGCCACCAGACCAGCGGGCCATTGCAGACAGCCATGGAGAAATCAAGGAGCGCCCCGCAGGGCGCTCCTTGTCGGTGCAAGGCTGCCTTAAGCCTACGGCAGGTAGTAGCGAACAGAGGTGAAGACCATATTGTCGGTGCCGTGTGGCTCCGTTGCGCCGACCCCAGAGAACACCTGGCGCTGGTTATAGGAGTACTGGATGCCCTGGCGGAAGCGACCCTTCGGTCCCTTGTAGAAGTCATACCAGTAGCCAGCCACAAACTCCTGCACGTCGCGGTTTTCCACCTGGCAGGTAGAGGCAAGCCCTGCCGGCACAAAGCCGTTTCCACCCGCGGCCGGAATCCCTTCGGTTGCGCAGCCTGCCTGGTTGTTGGTGTAGGCGCCGTAGCCGGACTGCCGGGTGCCGTTGACGAAGTAGCGGCGCAACACGCCGTCGATGCCGTAGTTGACATAGACGTCGAGCCGCGGCGTGGCGTGCAGCTCAACTGTTCCCAGGCCGGAGTAGCCGTGGATCAGAGCGAGCTGACCGTTGGGGCGAATGGTGAGGTCAGAGAAGCCGGAGTTGTTGTAGCGGTTGGCTCCATCACCCCACGCGCCCTTGACGCCCAGATCGAGGTGCTTGTGGAAGGTCGGCACCCGTAGCGCGCCCCCGACTGCTCCGCCCACGGTTGAATCGTTGAAGGCACCAACCGATGAGCCGCTGGTGGTGGCGACGCCATTGACGGTGGTGGTTACCAGGTTCGGGAAAATGCGGTTGCGGAAGAAGCGCGACACACCCCAGACTTCATAGTGTCCCCAGCCCGGCTCTACGGCAATCTTTGCGATTAGATCCGGCGCCAGGTTGTAGGAGTAGTTGGCAGTCGGATTGTAAAGACCACCACCCGTGCCTGCCTGTCCGATGATGTAGTTGTTCGGCAAGCCGCGACCGCCCACGTTCAGAGTCTCTGGATTTTCTGCCGATACGCCCACCCAGAACTTGTCGTGGAAGTTCTTGGTGATGCGGAAGCCATACTGCCGTTCCCAGTTGAAGCCGGGAATGTACTGCGCATCGATGGTCTGCGGCAGCGCCTCGGTGCGATTGTCCAGGCCCTTCTTGGTCTCCGTAACCAGGCTCCACTGCTGGCCGCCGGTGAAGGTCAAGCCATTGCTGAGTGCTGCCTGCGCCCACACCTGTCGCTGGCGCAGGGAGTAGCTGTTGCTTTGGTTGCTGTTCGACGTCGTACCGGCGCTGAGAAAGTCAGCCTCGTAGTAGCCGCGCAGGGTTGCGCTCGCCAGCTTTCCTTCGGCAAAGAGCGCGATGCGCGATTGACGGCCACTGCCGTAGAACTCGCTCAGCTTTGCATTCTCCTGGCTGTTGAGCGGCAGGGCGGTGAATGGAGTATTGACGTCCGCGCCCACACCCTTCGAGCGGTTCACCGTTTCGGCCGCGATGAAGGAGCCGGTCGGCGCCAACGTGATGCCCTTGAAGTGAATCGCGTCCGGATTGTCGACCTTCTTCTGGAAATTGGTCTGCGTCTCCTGGATCGACGATGCCAGCGAGGTGCTGTTGGTCTTCAAATCGGTGACTGCGCCCTGCAGGTTGGTCACAGCGGCGCTGGTATCGGCGGTCTGCTGTGCCTCCTGCTGCGCCTGCTGTTGTGCCTGGGCGGCAGCAGCGTTCGCGGCTGTCGCCTGCTGCTGGGCTGCCTGCAGTTGCGCATTGCTGTCCGTCAGCTGCTGCTTCAGCTGGTTGATCTGCGTCTCCATGTCCTGCCGGAGCTGTTCGATCTGGGACTCGACGGACGGGCGGGCAGGCTTGCGAGCAGTCTTGTGCCGGACCGTCTTTTTGCCGGTAGTCGTGCTCGGCTGCGTGGTTTGGCCGTGCGCGGTTGCCATGGCGGTTATCAGCACGCACGTCGCAACCGCCTTCAAATGGTTTTTCATTAGGCCTCTCTCCAGAAATTGGTCAGTTGCAGAATCGCGTGAACCGGGAAACAAAGGTTGGTCCCGCTTCCTGCTCAGGCACACCTCTGACGCCTATGAGCGTGCCAGTTGTTTGTGAAGATTTGAAGAATGAAGGTTGAATAGATGAGGAATCCACTACCCATACTTCATAAGGCTCAGTCCTCGATGTGTCCAGTCAACTGAAGCAATGGCCTCATCTGGAACCAGCACTCAGCAGGTTGGCCAGCAGGCGGTAGGCTCCCGGGACACCCTCCGGCGTCTGCCGGTGCAGGGCGAAGGCCACGTAGATGTACTCCCCCTTTCCGTAGGCGGCATGCAGCAGACCACCCCGCTGCGGATCCTGGCCTGGGTCATGAGTCTCTGTAGGAGCAGCGTACTCCGGCGCCCAGTCACTCATGAAGGAGTGGCCGCGCTCTTCCACCCAGCCCTCGAAATCCGCTGGCGTGATCCGGTTCGGAGCGCTCAGCAGTGGGTCCTCGGGGTGGAGCAACTGCACGGGTGCCCGTTCGTCGACCACCCGCTCCGGGATGCCGCTCTGGTTCAAGTGCATGGCAAAGGGCGCAAAGCCATGGTCGAACTCTTCGCCCTGATACATCACGACTAAGGCGCCGCCGGCATGTACCCAGCCCAGCAATCGGCCGTTCACCAGTGGCAGCTCCGGGCGTGCGGAGTAGGCGCGGATGCCCAGCACGATGGTCTGGTAGCGGCTAAGGTCACCCGTGGTGAGGTCCGCCGCGGAGAGCTCATCCGCATGCAGACCAAGCTGCTCGATCGCGCAGGGCAGCGTATCGCCGGTGCCCATCACGTAGCCGATGTGCCGGCCGGCTTCTACCTTCACATCGATTCCGCGCAGTTCCGTATACGCCGGGCGATAAAGGTTGGAAGGGATAAGCGTGCCATAGCCTGCTGTCTCATAGCCGGTGGTGAAGAGGCGGTCTCCACTCACCGCGATGGCGGTGATGGGATAGGTCTTCGCTTCGAGCGCCGGAGCGTGGATGTGGAAGGGAAGGCTGGTATCCTCGCCGGCGCGCAGGTGAAACTCGGCGGAGGGCGGCGTCGCCTGCCAGCCGGCCGGTAGTGCCAGGCGCAGCGTTCCTGCAACGTCGTGGGTGGCATGCAGCCGCGCGGGCACGGTCAGATCATGCGCGGTGCCCAAAGGCTCAACCAGGGTCTGCTGGCCCAGGGAGACGGAGAGCTCCGGGGTGACGACCAGCGGAGCGAACACCGCGCCTGCGCCGACCTCGCGATGCATGGTCTGTACTGCCTGGGCAAGACGTACCGGCACCCCGTCATAGCTGAACTCCACGACGCTGGTCAGCGGATAGGGAGTGAACGACTGGTTGCGGTAAGCAGGGCCGGTCAGATCGTAGTAGGGCTGCTCGACCGAAGGCCGAGTGAAGTAGGGCGCCGTGGGCGCAGCGCCGGGGGTCACAGTCACGCGGAAGAGTACATCGCCGCTGCTGGCGGTGTGGCCGTCGAAGGCTGCTTGATTGACGCGTTCCACCCGCCAGTGTTCCTTCTCTGGCCCCTCGGCCGAGACCTTGCTCACAGACACCCCGGCCGGCACCGCAATATGAACGCGCACCGGAAACTCCGCGCCGGGCGTCACCTGTGCTGGCGTCTCTTCCGGCGTCAGAGGCAGCGCTGCGTTGGCGTTGGCAAAGGGATCGATGCCGCGCGAGTGTCCGCCCGGAGTCACCAGGGCTGTCAACTGCAAACCCAGCGCCTCTGCCAGTGCCTGGTTCACCTGCTGGAATTTGATCTGAAGCTCGCGCGTGACCGAGGCCTTCGGCGCCGCACCCAGAGTGCTGGCCCGCACCTGCTCCAGCAGCTTCGCTATGCGCCTGGAGACCTCCGCAAGCAGAGGCGCTGTCGCCGCCGGGTGCTCCGGAGCGTAGGTAGCTAATGCTCGCGAGACCAGCTCGTGCAGCTGGCCCAATGGCTCCTTCAGGAATGCGCCTTGCGGCCCGGCCAGCGTGGCCAGGCCGGAGAGGGAAGTGTCGATGCCGTCGAAGAAGTTCTGCTCGGCTGGTTCAACCGGAACACGCGAGCCATAACGGTGATAAGGGCTCGACGCCTCCCCGGCCAGCGGAACGTTGGGCCCCTCATGCTGCGATCGCTGCTCACCCAGGCCGCGTCGCGCGATCTGGAAGTAAGACTGGCCCAGCAGTGGGTCCCACTGGCCCTCCTCGATGGTGAGATTGGTAGCTGGAATGCCGTTGATGTCCGTGTTGTTGACGTAGTCGTGGAAGCGCACCGGAGCGTACTTGCCGGTGGCGTAGTCGTACATGCCCTTGGGAGAGAGAGAGAAGCCGGGCACCCGGGCATAGACCTTCAGCGGCGTCCAGGGCTCGAGCCCTGCGGCAATCTGATCGGGGAAGACCTTAGGATCGCCCGCGGCGTTGTAGACCTCCTGCGCCAGCATGCCGGCAACCTGGTGATGGCCGTGGCCATCGGTGACGCCGCCCACGAAGACGGAGCACACCACCATGGGACGGTAGAGCCGCACAGCGCGCACTGCGTCATAGAGCACACGGTCGTGCCCCCACTGCTCGAGCGCCTCCTCGATGGTCTTCGAGAAGCCATAGTCGGCCACTGTGCCCCAGTACTGCTGATCGAGTCCGTAGTATTCGCCGGCGCGCAGCAACTCGTTAGTGCGGATCAGTCCAAGAGCGTCGTCATAGGCGGCAGACATGGCATTCTGGCCGCCCTCCCCGCGAGTCAGCGTGAACAGCGCTGTCCGCACGCCCAGTGCGCGGCTTTCATAGGTCAGCATGCCGCCATCTTCATCGTCCGGATGCGCGGTGATCATCATCAGGCTGGCGGTGGTGTCCAGCCGCTTCAGGCTCTCGTAGAGCGCTGCTGCTCCGCGATTCTCTGGCAGGGGCACCGCTTCAATGCTGGGCGCGGCGTCAGGCAAGGGACCAGTGGAGGATGCCAGCTTGGATTGGGCGCGCACAGCAGTCGCCGGCAGTGTGGCTGCGAGCAGGATGGCGGTGAGCAGGATGGCCGTCAGCATGGCCATGTCTGAGAAGTGCGCGCGCAGTCGAAGCATGAAGTTCGAGTGTACCGTCACTCCTGCCCTTGCGTAGCGTCCCGCCATGGCATTCGCAACAGCGGGCTACACCATCTGCGAGAGCCAGTTACACTGCCAGCAGCCCGATGCCCATTCGCCGCGCCGATCCCGCCAGCCCGCAAGGCCAACTCGATTCGCACCTGCCGCGCGAGCTGGGCCAGGGTAGTGCAGTCGCACTCAACATGCTGGAGATGGTGGGCGTGGGACCGTTCATCACGCTGCCGCTTATCGTCGCTGCCATGGGCGGCCCGCAGGCCATGCTGGGCTGGGTGCTGGGCGCGCTACTGGCGCTGTGCGATGGCCTGGTATGGGCCGAGCTGGCGGCAGCCATGCCGGAGGCGGGCGGCTCCTACGCCTATCTACGGGAGATCTACGGGCCAGGACGCGCCGGGCGGCTGGTCAGCTTCCTCTATGTGTGGCAGTTCACGCTGTCGGCGCCGCTGGTCATGGCTTCGGGCGCCATTGGACTCGCGCAGTACGCCAGCTATCTATTTCCATCGCTCTCCGCGGCTGTGACAGAGCGCGGACTGCTGCACTTCGTTCCGCGCACCAGCCTGCTCGCAGTTGGGGTGATCGTGCTGGTGGTGGCCATGCTCTATCGCCGGTTGCGCGCCATCGAACGCATGGCCTGGATCCTGTGGGGAGGCGTGCTGGCTACGCTCGGGATCACTATCGTGGCGGGGTTCGTCCACTTCAACGCCCGGATGGCCTTCACCTTTCCGCCCGGCGCGTTTCACCTGAGCCACGGCTTCTTCACCGGGCTGGGCGCGGCCATGCTGATTGCCACCTACGATTATTGGGGCTACTACAACATCACTTACCTGGCCGGGGAGGTGCGTAATCCTGGGCGCGTGCTGCCCCGCACCATCGTCGGCTCCATCGTGGTGGTCGCCGCGCTCTATCTGCTGATGAATGTGAGTGTGCTGGGCGTGATCCCATGGCAGGAGTTCACCACGCCCGGCGCGAGCGCCAGCCACACCGCAGTGGTGGCGGTGCTGCTGGGCCGCAGCTTCGGGCCCTTCTGGGCGCGGGTGGGCGCGTGGCTGGTTATCTGGACCGCGTTCGGATCGCTGTTCTCCCTGCTGCTGGGCGCATCGCGCGTGCCCTGGGCAGCCGCAGTCGAGGGCAACTACTTCCGTCCGCTGGCCGTGCTGCATTCGCGCGGTCGCTTCCCCGCGCGGGTACTACTGCTGCTGGGTGGGATCGCCTGCATCTGCTGCTTCTTCAACCTGAAGGCAATCATCGCCGCGTTGGTGGCGCTGCGTATCGTATTGCAGTTCCTGCTGCAGCAGGTGGGCGTGGTGCTGCTGCGGCGCCAGCGTCCGGACCTGCCGCGGCCCTTCCGCATCTGGCTGTATCCGCTGCCGGTCATCGTTGCTACGCTGGGCTTCCTGTTCGTGCTGGCCTCTCGCGACCACGCCGAGCGGGAGATCGTGGCGGCCCTCCTAGTCACCGTCTCTGGCGTGGCGGTGTATCTGTGGCGGGCACGGCGCGATGGGGCGTGGCCGTTTGCTCCTCGCATCACTTAATGGGCGAACACTCAGGAGGAAGGAGACTCGGGGCAAATTCGCTGCTGCGCAATTGAAACATCTGCGCCATAGGCATATTCCGAACGACCACCATCACGGCTCGACTTGAAAAGGAAGGATTCACAAACGGGTGCGCTCCGGATCAATACTTAGCAGCGCACCCTCAGCTAATTCTTTCTTCATCTGGGAAGAGCGCGAGGATGACTTGGCTGCCCATAGTTTTTGGGCTGACATCCTCCGCTCTGATCTGTACCACGCTCGGCTCATCGCCGTGCGTGGCAGCCAGGATGGCGCTGAAGTCGAGATCGTGGGTCAGAACGACGTAGCCTTGGGTTCGGGCGAATGCCATGATCTCCGCGTCCGGAGCATTGGGGCGCCCCAGCTTCGACCAGTGGGCTGCCTCCAGTCCGGCCTGAGCCAGGTAGTTTACCAGCGCGGGGAGAGGTTCATATCGACCAGGAGCCTCATGCCTTCGCCAGAAAGATCTCCGGCTCCTCGGCTCTCCAGGCGGCGTAGCGCAGTGCCTGCTGGATATCGTCACGCTCCAGGGACGGATAATCGCCAAGCAGGTCCTCAACCGCACGTCCTGCTGCGATCTGGCCGACAACCATTCCGACCGTGACCCGCATGCCGCGGATGCATGCCTTGCCGCCCATCATTCCTGGCTGCTGCGTTATCCGGTCAAATTGCATCACGGCAACCTCCGCCCTGCTTCTTCGCTGGCCGAGGATAGCATTCCTGGCTTCTCGAAGCGGCAGATGAGTTGCGCGTCGTGCCATCCGTTACCGCCAGGCGCCCGTACTGTAAGCGAGACTGTAACCAGCAGCCTCCTGTCGTCATCACACAGTCAGGGCTGGCGCCCAGTGCCGGCCAGGAGAGATCATGCTGATCCGCAAAACCGCACCCATCCCCTCGTCCGAGATCACGCCCAAGGCCGACTACCTGAACCGGCGCAGCTTCATGACCGGCATGGCGGCCGCAGGGGTGGCGGCGCTGGCTGCGGAGCGTATCTCCGGCCTGGTTTCGCCTGGTTTCGCCCATGCTGCGGTGAAGTTGCAGACAGTGAAGAGTCCGCTGTCGACCAGCGGTGAGACGCTGACGTCGCTCCAGGACATCACCCACTACAACAATTTCTACGAGTTCGGTACCGGCAAGGATGACCCCGCACGCAATGCGGGCTCGCTGAAGACCCGGCCATGGACCATCGATATCACCGGCATGGTGAAGAAGCCGAAGCAGGTCGACATCGATTCACTGCTGAAGTTCAAGCCGATCGAGGAGCGTGTCTACCGCTTCCGCTGCGTGGAAGGCTGGAGCATGGTGATTCCCTGGGCAGGCTACTCGCTGTCTGAACTGATCAAGTGGTGCGAGCCGCTGGGTAGCGCCAAGTATGTGCAGTTTCTCTCCGTCTCCGACCCCAAGCAGCTGGGCGCACCAAACGAGTCCGACTACCGCAGCGGCTACTCCGAGGGCCTGCGCATGGATGAGGCGATGCATCCGCTCGCGCTTCTTACCTTTGGCTTATACGGCGATACGTTGCCCAACCAAGACGGCGCGCCGGTGCGCCTGATCGTGCCGTGGAAGTACGGCTTCAAGTCGGCGAAGAGCATCGTCGCTATCAAGTTCACCGATCAGCAGCCGCCGACTACCTGGAATGAGTTGGCGGCGAACGAATATGGCTTCTACTCCAACGTGAATCCGGAGGTGGATCATCCGCGCTGGACCCAGAAGACGGAGCGCCGCATAGGCGCGCCCCTGTTCAAGCAGCGCCAGCCCACGCTGATGTTCAATGGCTACGGCGACCAGGTCGCGGGTCTTTACAAGGGCATGGACCTGAAGAAGTACTATTAAGGCGATCTCCTGGAAGTGAGGGAGCCGGCACTCGCGAGTGTGGCCGTTCTTGACGGAAAGTCCACGCCCGGCGTCATTGAATCACACAACAGCAGGAGATCGCTTTAGGCCGTCATGCCGAACCGTGTCATCGTTGCGTTGAAGGTGCTGGTGCACCTGATTTGTCTGGCCCCGCTTGCGATGCTGGTCTGGTACACCCGGCATGACGCCATGTACCCTGGCGCCGTCTCGCTGCTGGGCCCGGACCCGACCGCCACGCTCTCCCATGGCACAGGTTATGCGGGGCTGCGCATTCTGCTGGTCTCACTGGCGATCACGCCGGTGCGCCGCTTCTCCGCCAAGCTGGCGTGGCTCATCCGCTTCCGCCGCATGCTGGGGCTCTATGCGTTCTTCTACATCTGCCTGCATCTTGTGGTGTACCTGAAGCTCTACGCGAATCTTGACTGGGCAACGCTGGTCGATGATCTGTCGAAGCGCCGCTACATTATCGTCGGCTTCAGCGCATGGCTGCTGCTGCTGCCGCTGGCGCTGACCTCGACCAAGTGGTCGATCCGCAAGCTGGGCAAGAATTGGCAGCGGTTGCACCGGCTGGTGTATATCGCTGCGATTCTAGGCATTGTGCATTACTGGTGGATCGTCAAGGCGGGCGTGCTGTTGCCGCTGCCGCTCACCCTGGTGCTGTTTGTTCTGCTGGCCGCCCGCCCGTTGTGGGCATGGATCGATGCGCGCCGCCGCCATCGCCGTGCCGTCACCACTGCCTGACCGCAACTTGTCCGCCGCCGTTCGGGTCAGAGGGAGCGGAGAACTTACGCATGCCTCGCAATGCGCGCCTGCTGTGCACGATCGCAATCGCCGCCTCTCTGTCGCTGGCTGCAGTGGATGCGCAGGTCGGCATCCATGCTCGCAAGGCAACGCCTTCCACCAACGTCACGCCTTTCCCTGCTCCGCTGACAGCACAGGAGCGCACCCTGCACATGCTGGATCGCTTCACCTTCGGCCCACGACCGCAGGATGCGGCTCTCGTAACGCAAGCAGGCGGCCCGGAGGTCTGGTTCGAGCGGCAATTGAACCCCGCGAGCATCCACGACGATGTACTCGACCAGCGGTTGGCGCAGTACCCGGCACTGGACTTGTCGCCCAGCCAGTTGCTCTATAACTTTCCGCCGCGCCACGCCATCAAGCAGATCGCCGAGGGCAAGAAGTCCATGCCCACCGATCCCATGCTGGCGGCGCTCTACGAGACCCTGCTGGTGAAGTACAAGGCGCGAGCGGAAGTGAAGCAAGCGAAGCAGACATCCGCAGGATCGCGGCTGGAGGGCAGCGTACTGCCCGTGACGACGGCACCATCCGGGGATGCCCGCGATGCCAGTGCGGAGCCCGATGCCCTGACCCTGACCGATGCGCAGAGGATGGCAAAGCGCAAGCAGGATGCGGTGGCTGCGCAGCGGCTGGCGGCCCCGCTGCTGCCGCTCGCGCCCGCAGAGCGTATGGCCGCGTTGCTGCGCATGCCCGTGACCGACCGCATCGTCCTCACGGGGGGCCTGGAGGAGCCGCAGAAGAGTGAGTTCCTGAGCGGCCTTACCCCGCGTGAGCGCGACTTGTATTACGCAATGTCCGGTGGCCCGGACGCCTCGCGTGCCATCAAGGGAGAGCAGCAGCAGGCCAAGGTGCTGCGCGCAGTGTTGAGCGAGCGTCAGCTTCAAGAAGTGATGACTGACTTCTGGTTCAACCACTTCAATGTCTTCCTCAATAAGCAGCAGGACGGCTACTACATCGCCAGCTACGAGCGCGACGCGATTCGTGCCCACGCGCTGGGCAAGTTTCGCGATCTGCTGCTGGCCACTGCGCAGCATCCGGCGATGCTGCTGTACCTCGACAACTGGCAGAGCATCGGCCCCGGCTCCGTGGCCGGGCAATTCACCAGGGCGCGAGGGAAACCGCGTGGGCTGAATGAAAACTATGGCCGCGAGCTGATGGAGCTGCACACCGTCGGTGTGACCGGCGGCTACTCGCAGGCAGATGTTACCGCGCTCGCAAAGATCCTGACTGGCTGGACGGTCGACCATCCAGAAGAGGGTGGCGGTTTCGTCTTCGAACCACGCCGCCATGAGCCGGGCGCCAAGCAGTGGTTTGGTCAGACGATTCATGAGAGCGGTATGGCGGAAGGAGTGAAGGTCCTGAGCTGGCTAGCCGCGCAGCCGCAGACGGCGCACTTCATCAGTTACAAATTGGCCCAGCGGTTTGTCGCCGATGAGCCGCCGCCGGCACTGGTTGACCGCATGGCGAAGAGCTATCTGGCAAGCGACGGTGACATCAAACAGGTGCTGCGTACCATGGTGCGTTCCCCCGAGTTCTGGCAGCGCGCGTATTACCGCAACAAGGTGAAGACGCCGCTCGAGTTTGTCGCTTCGGCATTTCGCGCGACCGACACTGACCCGGCAAATCCGGGTATCGTCGTCGCGCTGCTCGGCCGCATGGGCGAACCGCTCTACGGCATGCAGCCGCCCACTGGCTACCCCATGACCGCGGATCACTGGATGAACTCTGCCGCGCTGATCGACCGGCTGAACTTCTCGCTGGCCATCACACACAATCGTCTACCGGACACGCGCTTCGATGCGGCCCATCTGCTTGAGACAGGAATGCCTTCCGGCAGCGCCGCCGCCGATTCTGCAGCGAATGCTGTCGCGCCAAGGATGAGGGAAGCATCCGCCAGCAGCCCAGCCGGCGCAGCCGCCGGACAGCAGTCCCTTCAAGTGCTGGAACGGACGTTGACCGGCGGTACTGTTTCCGCGAAGACCGATGCAGTGATCCGCCAGCAATTGGCGCAGCAGCCGGCCGATACGACCGCGCAGTTGAACACCATAGCCGCGCTGCTGCTGGGCTCACCCGAGTTTCAATTGCGCTGAGCTAGGGCATTCGACTGCGGTGTCCAGGCGCAACTCCTCCGTCGTCATCCTGAGCGCAGCGAAGGACCTGCAGTTGATCGGTAGGCGGCACTCAAAGGCCGTCGGCCCCTAATCATCTTCGACACCCTGGAACATATCCGTCTCGTGCGCGAACCGCTGCGGGTCGCGCGCAGCGGCCAGCAGGTAATGCTCCTCGTGCCCATGCTGCGCGAATACATCGGCAGCGCGGCTCATCACCGACTGCGTGTCATGCGCCATCAGCGCACGAAGCTTCGCATCCTTGTGCGCGCCAAGTGCGAGTACCAGCGATGCAGGCACGCGCGGCGCGATTGCCGCCTCCTCGGTAAACTTCGACACGGTGTAATCGGTCGATTCGTAATAGAGCTTCTGCGGATTCCACTGCTTCAGCCCGCGCTCCAATTGCTCCGATGCAAAGTTGCTGCGACCGCTCCAGTGGAAGGCTGCTGTTGCGGCAAACCCAGCCACGGCGTGGTCGCGATGCAGATTGGGGCCGCCGTCCCCGCCATAGGTCAGCACGACATGGGGGCGCAGCTGACGCATGCGCTCAACCAGACGCGTAGTCATGTCGAGCAGGCTGGTCTCCACCAGCGCGCCATCCGGATACGTCCAGATCTCGTGCCGTGTGACATGGAGCATGCTGCAGGCGGCGGCCATCTCTGCACGCCGCGCCGCGGCCAGCTCGTCATCGGAGCGCGCTTCGCCGCGGTTCGAGGCTGCCAGTCCGTCGGTCAGGCAGATCACCGTGGTCTCCACGCCGCGATCGTGCGCCATCAGCAGTGCGCCGCCAAAGCCGCCGCTCTCATCATCCGGGTGTGCTGTAACGCACATCAGCCGCAGGGCCAATGCTGCCTCCACTGAAAATTGTCGTCAATCAAGGTTCGGATAGTCCCAGGGCAGCGAGCGCTGCGCTACGGGTCGAAAGCTGAAGCGGTGCAGTGGCGTGGGTCCATGCTCCGCCAGTGCACGCTTGTGCTCCGGCGTGGAGTAGCCCTTGTGCGAGTGCAGCCCGTACTGCGGCCATTGCTGGTGATACTCACACATGCGCCGGTCGCGGTAGACCTTGGCCACCACAGATGCCGCGGCGATGGAGAGTGACAAAGAATCGCCGTAGATGATGCTGGTCTGTGCGCAGGCAAGGTCGAGTCGCATCGCATCGATCAATAGATGATCGGCGGATGGATCAAGCCGCATTACGGCACGCAGCATGGCGAGCTTCGATGCCTGGTAGATGTTCACACGGTCGATGGTGGCCGCGTCCACTTCCTCGATCGCAATGGCGATGGCACGTGTGTGCACGATGCTGGCGAGGCGCTCGCGATCTTCCACTTCCAGTTGCTTGGAATCGCGCAGCCCGCGGATGCGACAATCTGCCGGCAGAATGACGGCGGCAGCCACCACCGGACCGAAGAGGGCGCCGCGCCCTACTTCATCGACTCCTGCAATGATGGTGGCGCCGGCAGCGCGCGCCTCACGCTCGTAGCGCAGTCCGCAGCGCAGCGTCCGCAGCATGCGCATCTTGCGGGTGGATGGGGAGAGCGTCTCCTCTGCCTCGGCATCCAGCGAGGCCATCTCCTGCTCAGTGATAATGGTGGGTAAAGGCATGTTTCCGTGCCCAGTGTACGTCCCGCTGGGGCTCGACTCATATGCGCTTCGTATCGCCAATCGGTGGAAGCAGTGGAAATACGAAAGGCCCTGAGAGTGAGACTCAGGGCCTTTCGTGAAATGAGTAAGCACTCGGCTCAGGTGCGCTCGACTTCCTTCAGGCGGGCCGCCTTGCCGCGCAGACCGCGGAGGTAGAACAGCTTGGCACGGCGCACGCGGGCGGAGCGAACCTTCTCCACCTTGTCGACCACCTTCGAGTTGAGCGGGAAGATACGCTCCACACCCTGGCCAAAGCTCATCTTGCGGACGGTGAAGGAGCCTTGCGGCCCAAGCTTCTTGGCAATCACGATGCCTTCGAAGGCCTGCAGGCGCTCTTTCTCGCCTTCCTTGATCTTTACCTGGACGCGTACGGTGTCACCGGGAACGAAGCTGGGAAGGTCCGTACGCTGGAGCTTCTCGGCGAGGCGCTGCATAACTGGATGGATGGACATAGCGATTTCCTAGACTTTATTTCGAACCCTTAGTGTACACAATTCTGCAGATTGCCGCACAGGTCCATTACGCTCCCGTAGTGGTTCAGTTTGAAATCCATCTGCTGGCATTTCTAGTCACGTTTGGACAGTGGAAGAGTTGGTCAGATTGCTCGGGTGGGGCGCACCATTTATGGGGCACCCTTACCCGTTAAAGGAGTAACGACCTTATATGCCCGCCAAATTTGGGATTGGATACATCTGCAAATGCCGGAGAACCCGTCCCCTTTCATGTTTCGGTACAGGAACCGCCGATGAATGCGAAGCGATAATAGAAACAAAGCGGCGAGAAGGATGGGGAGTGATGGTCGTACCCGTGCCCGGAGAAGGCTGTTGCGCCACGACGCTGACAGCGGATGATCTGGTCCTTCTTGACATGAACCAACCAGAATAATGGCTGGAAGCCGACCCTCCGCTGGAAAACCTCAAACGGATAGATAGATGCTGGAGGCTTAAATTTCGGCCTCCAATGAGCTTGACCCCACTACCTACGCTCCACCGCCCTCCGCATCTGCCTCGCGGTGCGCTCGCTCGAGAAATGCGCGATCAGCCTTGCTGAGCGCTGCGCCTTCCAGCAGGTCAGGGCGATTGCGCAGCGTCTTCAGCAGCGCCTGCTCGCGCCTCCACTCGCGGATCGCGGCATGATCTCCGCCGCACAATACCTCCGGTACCGCCAGTCCGCCGAACTCTGGTGGACGCGTGTAGTGCGGATAGTCCAGCAGTCCGCCGCTGCCGTGCGTGGAGCGCGGCGGTGCGCTGCCTGCACTTGCGCCGCCCTCGCCTGAGTTGCCGAAGCTCTCATCGGCGATGCCGAAGCTCTCATACGCCGAGGAGGCCTCATTGCCCAGCGCGCCGGGCAACAGACGTATAGTCGCGTCCATGATGACGGCTGCTCCCAGCTCGCCGCCAGAGAGCACGTAGTCGCCGATGGAAAGCTCGCGGTCGCAGTAGAGCATGTTCACGCGTTCGTCCACGCCTTCGTACCGTCCGCAGATCAGCACCAGTCGCTCCATCTGTGCCAATGCGCGCGCGGTGGCCTGGGTAAAGCTAGCGCCCTGGGCAGACAGCAGAACGACAGATTGCTGCGCCGAATCGCGCTGCTGTTTCGCGCTCATACCCAGCGATTCGATGGCAGCGGCCAGAGGCTCTGGCTTCAGCACCATGCCGCCGCCGCCGCCGAATGGCCGGTCGTCGACGGTGCGATGGCGGTCCGTCGTGAAGGTGCGGAGGTCATGTGCCGTGCATTGAACGAGCTTGCTCTCGAGCGCACGGCGCACGATGCCATGGGTAAAGAATCCGTCAAAGAAGCCAGGAAAGATGGTGAGCACGTCAATGCGCACTGTTTACTCCTCAGCTTCCGGCGCATGCTGGGAGGCTGCCAGTGCGGCTCGCTCCTCTTCAGTCGGAGGAGTATTCAGCGCAGTCAGGCCAGCGGGCAGCCGCATGCGCAGGGACTGGCCGGGAAGGTCAATGGCGACGATGTAGCTTTTGGCGAAGGGAATCAACAACTCGTCTCCGCTGTTGCCTTCAGGCTCTCCGATTACCAGCAGGTCCGCGCTGCCATTCTCGCCTCGCAGGACATCGCGCACCGGACCAAGGTAGGTGTCCCCGGCGGCTTCGTCGATCACGCGACAGCCGATCAGGTCGCCAATGTAGATGGCCTCGTCATCCAAAGGCATCCGCTGATCGCGCGTCACGGCAACCGGCCAGCCACGCAACAGCTCGGCATCGTTGATAGAGTCGATGCCGGCAAACTTCAGCACGATGCGTCCTTTGTGCGGCCAGGCGCGTTCCACGATTGCAGCGCGCGGCGGGTGGCTGCCGGAGGGTGGCAGCAGCCATACTTCCGGCCTCTGCGTGAAACGTTGCGGAAAGTCGGTAAGCAGGTCGGCCAGAATCTCGCCGTGGCGGCCCTGGGTGCGGATCAATCGCGCCAGCAATACGTAATCATCGAGTGTGTACGCGTCAGGCATGAGCGCGCTTGGATGCAGCTCTACTCTGCGGCTGCAACGTCGTCATTCGTTACGGCTGCCTCGCCGCCATCTGCGTCATCATCTTCAATCACGTCGAGTGTGTAGCGCAGATGGTGCCCGGCGCCCACAGCCGCGAGAATGGTACGCATGGAGCGAACCGTGCGTCCCTGTTTGCCGATGATCTTGCCCACATCGTCCGCGGCCACCCGCATCTCCAGGATGGTGGACTCGTCGCCCTCTTCCGGTTCGACGGCTTCGACCGATACCTCATCCGGTTGGTCGACCAGGGCACGCGCGATCTGGGTCATCAACTCTTCGGCGGCGTCCAGTTTTTCGTCGTGCGTCATGGGACTCCGGCTTGCATGCGTAGAAGGGTGAGGCTCGTCGAGCGGCGGACTAGGCAGCAGCGGTGGCAGCCGGAGCTTCCTGGTAGCTCTTCAGCAGCTTTGCGACACGATCTGAGAGCTGGGCGCCATTGCCGGTCCAATACTCGATACGATCCTTCTTCAGGAGCACACTGGCAGGATTGGTACGCGGGTTGTAAGTGCCCACCACCTCGATAGAACGGCCATTGCGGGCGCGGTCCTTCTCAATGACAACGACGCGGTAGTACGGCTGCTTGCGCGCTCCAAAGCGCGCCAAACGGATCATCAGCACAGGGTTTTGTTCCTTTCAGCCAATCTCTATAGATTTCGTCTCGGGATTTATCCAGCGGCAGCCGACGGTACGCCAGCGTCTCCGGCGCATCAGAAGTCCGCGCCCACACTGCTCCCAACCCAACAAGTATGGCTGACGTGGGGGGATTTCGCAAGACAGTGAGCGAGCGTTGGTTGGCCGGCCATTGATTTCAATGCGGTCGAGGCAGAGGTAGAGCCCCCCGCTTCCGGCATGCTCCGTTCCTCGATGCGGGGCATCCAAAACTCATGGCATCTACCACAACCTCGCAGCTTTCCACACGGCAGCTCGGCAACTCGGACATGAACATCACCCGCATCGGCTTTGGCGCCTGGGCCATTGGCGGCGGAGACTGGCAGTTCGCCTGGGGACACCAGGAAGATGACGAATCGATCTCCGCGATTGAGCGCGCGCTGGATCTAGGCGTCAACTGGATCGATACCGCGCCCGTCTACGGATTGGGCCACTCGGAAGAGGTGGTCGCGCAGGCGCTCAAGCAGTCGAAGCACAAGCCGTACATATTCACCAAATGCTCCATGCGCTGGAATGCGGATCGTACGATCTACCGCAGCCTGACGGCTGCTTCGATACGCGAGGAGCTCGAAGCATCCCTGCGCCGCCTGCAGGTAGATGTCATTGATCTCTACCAGATGCACTGGCCAGATCCCGAGCAGCAGATTGAACAGGGTTGGGAGGCCATGGCCCGGCTGCAGCAGGAGGGCAAGGTGCGCCATCTTGGCGTCTCGAACTTCAGCGTGGCTCAGATGGAGCGCGTCATGAAGATCGCACCCATCACCGCACTGCAGCCGCCCTATTCGCTGGTGAACCGCAAGGTCGAGGCAGAGATCTTGCCGTGGGGCCAGCAGCACGGAGTTGGCGTCATCAATTACTCGCCCATGGCGTCCGGCCTGCTGACGGGCAAGATGACCAAGGAGAGGATTGCCGCACTGCCGCAGGATGACTGGCGCCGGCGAACCCCACAGTTTCAATCACCCAAGCTTGACAAGAACCTCGCGCTGGCGGAGCTGCTGCGGCAGATCGGGGAGGAACATGGCGTCGAGCCAGGTGTGGTCGCGATCGCCTATACACTGCATCATCCGGCAGTGACGGCCGCGATCGTTGGAGCGCGGAGCGCCTCGCAGGTGGATGGCACGGCTGCCGCGGCTTCCTTCAACCTTTTGGACGCGGAACATGAGAAGCTGAGCCGTTTTGCGGAGCAGACACTCGGCTAAAGCGATTCTCCTGTAGGTGTAGCCCGTCCAGCGGCCGCTCCTGTGGTCTTTCTTCGAGGAAAGGCCACGCCGAGATACTCTTCTTGGTTCACTGCATCCGGAGAATCGCTCTAGCGGCGGGTGACGCGAGAAGATGAGTGAAGACGAAAGAGCCTGCCACGATGGCAGGCTCTCTTCTTAAGATCAGGTGCTGAAAGAGGCTTACATCGCTTCCAGATACTTGGGGAACAGTTGACCGGCGCTCTCCTGAAAGAGCGTGGTCAGGCGGGCCAGCATCTCGCTATAGAGTTCTGTGGCCCGGCATGCATTCACGGATGCGCCGACAGTGGAGTGGGAGAGCGCATACTTGCCCAGCGCCATCAACACACACACGCGAATCTGGAAGGCGTCACTACGCAGTCCTTCGAGGAGTGCCTCGTCTGGAGCGCTGCCTTGTTCGGCCGCATAGTCTGCCAGCTGTACCAGAAGCGGCGTGTTGCAATACATTGCCCAGAGTCCGCGGGCACCATCGATCCGTGGCCAGATATCGGCAGGGGTCGCCTTGATGCCGCCCCGATAGAGATAACGCTCCGAGATCTCATCCAGACCCCAGTCGTTGGCGCGGAGCGCGGCAACAATCTCGTCCCAGGACCGGCATTTGCGCCGGGCCTGCTGACGGCGCCACAGCCCCACGAACACCATGAGGGAGACTGCGAGCAGGATTTGGAAGAGCAACAGTGTCATGTTTGGTCACCGCTCCGGGTAACTGCCAAACGAGTACGTCTGGCGGTTGAAGCTATTGTTACCAGAACTTGCTGCATTTGAGGAGTGAAATCTTTACGCGGTGCCTCATTTCGGGAAAACGCCCAGATCCAGAAGCCGAGCGTGCCCAAGTAGGCTACGGCCTGATAACGCGTAAGTTGAACATACTGGGCGATAAAAGTGGCATGATCACCACTGCTTGCGTGACTGATGCCGATCTGGAACAGCAGGGAGGCTGCTCCATAAAAGGCGAGGCCGGACGCTAATTGCAGGACGTGGTTTTTCCATCCAATCCCAAGGAACTGTGCAAAACCGGCCATGAAAGCGAACATCAGGACCTTCAGAATCGCCAATCCCAATGTAAGTCGGAAGAAGACTTGATTTTCTTGCTGGAGAGGAGAGAGTTGCAAATGCGGAGAGAGCGTAATGGCGGCGGCCCCACAGAGCAGTACGCCAGCCAAGCCAATTGGCCATGTGGGGAACGGAATAGCTCGCTTCGAAGGCCTGAAAACGTTCCTGCCCACCTCGAAGAGGATGAGCAGTTGTAGTATGGAATCCAAGACTGAGATCGCGAAGTAGTATCGCCGATAGTAGTGGGAGCCCGGGGTATCCACCACCCAGGTTAAAGGGTCTTCTATCAGGTTGACGATGAGATAAAGCAGGAAGATCGGATAGATTTTCGCAAGTCCCCGGCGGAAGAACGTAAAGATAAGGGCCGCCTCAAGAAGCAGCCCTGCCGCAACGATCACTCCATCAAATGTCAGGAAATGCATCGCCCCTCGAAGTAACTACACGCCACAGCATACGCCATCGCGCTGTGAGGCTGATCGAGGGTCGATAGAACCCGTGTTCAACCGGCTACAGAGTCACATCGCGGGGAGCAGGCGCAGTCGGAGTGAAAGTCACATCGCGGGGAGCAGGCGCGGTCGGAGTGAAAGTTACATCGCGGGGAGCAGGCGCGGTCGGAGTGAAAGTTACATCGCGGGGAGCAGGCGCGGTCGGAGTGAAAGTTACGTCGCGGGGAGGCAGAGCATTCGTCGCAAAGGTCACGTCACGCGGAGCAGGTGCAGTCGGGGTCGCAAAGCAGGGGACTACCAACAGAGTGGACATGGCAATGATCGACAGCAGCTTCATGGCAGAGATCTCCCAGGGGTCTTGGAATCCGTGTGGCGTATCGCCTTCACAACTCGGAGCTTAGACAACCTTTCCGCGGCCGCCTACAACTTTGGAGGAATTTACTCTCTTCTCTACTGGTAATATTACTTCCGTACCACATTACTCCTTGAGTTGAGGAAGTTTCGTCACACCTGTGCGAGAATTCGTGTACAAGGGTCACCATTCGTTCGCCACACGCCCGAAGTACCCCATCTCTTGAGGGAAAGGCTACGCGGTTCGTGGGATGTTCGCGTATGGCAGTGACCAATAGAGTGACCCCATGAATCCCGCTCTCTCAGCCCAGGAAAAAGCGGATGCACCCGTGGAGCTGAGAAATGCCGTTCGTTTTCCGCTGCAGATACCGTTACGCGTCTTCACTGCGGCCGGGGAGATCGCGGCCATGACAGAAAACATTTCAGCTACGGGTGTGGCCTTCACTCTCCCCCGGCAACTGGAGGTACAGACTCAGGTCCGGTTTACGATGAAGATGCCGGCTGAGGCGATGGGCACTCCATCCGATGTAGTAGTTCACTGCACCGGCCGTGTGGTACGCTGCAACACCGGAGAAACCGGGTGGCGTGCCGCGGCAGTCATCGACGAATATTACTTTAGTCAGTAAAATACTTATGAGCGCAGCCAAGCCCGACATGCTTGACCAAACTACCCCCGAAGAGCCAGTCGAAGCAGCATCGTCTGCCGAGACGCACGTCGTCCGCATCATTCTTGCGGATTCGCAGGCCATTTACCGTGTCGGCATGCGCAAAATCTTTGCGCTTGAAGATGACATACGCGTGGTGGCCCAGGTGGATAACCTGGCCAATCTGGAGGCCGCTATCCAGCGCTTCCCCACCGACCTGGTCATTCTGGAAGGCGGCCTGATCACCGGCACTACGGATGCCATCCCGGCGATCATCAGGCGCAATCCACACGTCAAGATCATCATTCAGGCTGTATCCACAGACGAGCAGAACACGGTCGAGCTCTACCGCCGCGGCGTGCGCGGTATCATTCCCCGGTCCATTTCGCCGGATTTGCTGGTCAAATGCGTGCGCAAGATCGCGCAGGGCGAGACCTGGATCGACAATCAATCGGTGAACTGGGTCATCGAAGCCTATCGCTCCCAGGCAACCGCGCTGACCAGCCCCAAGAGTCAGCCGCGCCTGTCACCCAAGGAGATGGCGATCATCACCTGCATCACGCAGGGCAAGCGCAACAAGGAGATCGCCTATCAGTTGGGCACCACCGAGCAGGTCATCAAGAACTACCTGCGCAAGATCTACGACAAGCTCGGAGTCTCAGACCGGTTGGAACTGGCGCTCTACTGCCTGCATCATCAGCTGCACAAAAAGTTTGCGGATGGATCTGTCAACGCGGAAGGCGGCGATGCCGTACTGGCCGTGGTGGCCCCGGAGCAGCCGGCAAGGAGTGAGACGTAAATTATCCTGAGAACTTCGCGCGCTTGAAGACAAATGAAATGGAATTGAACATGGAGGCCTCAAGCGCCTCA
>JBBRLT010000059.1:0-21292 GCA_038231235.1 Terriglobales bacterium | reverse complement strand
TACACAACCAGCAACCCAAGCCCTTTCGCTGGACCAAATCCGCCGACCAGATCCTGACCTCGATCGCACGTTTCGCAACCTCAACCCTCGCCGCTCAACAACCAGAACATAATGCAAGAAATCAATGACTCAGGAGACTAGAGAAGCAATCACATCCGAGACTGGAATCGATGAGCGAGGACGACTACACAAAGCTGATGGGTTTCATTCGTTCCTACCGTTCTGCAAAGGTCCTTCAACTCATTGGGTACCGGGATCGCAGAACCCATCGTGTCGCCCCCACGGTAGATCATGCCGCACTCGGCGTCGTGCTCCAGTCCTTGCCTCCTGGGCAGCTTGTTCCAGTCTTCAGTTCCTCCGATGAGCCTGAGTTCGACTTCCTTGATCTGTACGCGACAGCTAAAGAGGTCTACGCGCATCTGCTACTAATAATCGACGGCATTAACGGCATTGTTCACGCCTGAATCAGCACCGGAAAGTCGTCTCCTCGCCAGATTTCCTGAAGTCGACTGGCCACGCCGAGCGTGCTTACAATTGGCTCTCAACCATGAAGCTGATGGAACGTACCAGGTTTTGCCGGGAGGTAAGATGAGAAAGCTCAAAATCATCGAACATATTTCGCTAGACGGTGTGATTCAAGCTCCCGGTGGCCGGAACGAAGACGGCGACTACCCATACGGCGGATGGACGGCGCCGTATCGCGATCCTGCCGGGGGAAAAGCGGTCCTCGAGGCGCACGCCAACTCCTTTGATCTGTTGCTTGGCAGGCGCACCTATGATATCTGGTCGGCCTTCTGGCCAAAGGCCGGGAGCAGCCCGTTGGCGGACAGCCTGAACGCGGCTACGAAGTATGTTGCGACCCACAGGCCGGACACTCTGGAATGGGGTCCGTTCGAGGGTCCTGGACCGGACATCATTGCGGATGTTCACCGCATAAGGGCGACGAGTGGCCCGGACCTGATCTCTGGGGCAGTTCGACATTGACATCGACGCTGCTCGAACACGGGCTTGCGGACGAGGTCATGCTGTTCGTTTATCCAGTCCTGCTGGGCAAGGGGAAACGCTTCTTTTCGAACGACACCGCGCCACGCGGACTCGTCCTCACCGGCACGAAAGCCGCATCATCCGGCGTCCTCATCAACACCTACACGCTCGCCGGACCTCTGCGGAGCGGCTCCAGCGACGACGCGGCGGTGTGACCCAGTCCCGGACTGGACGCACTCTCGATAACTCCTGATAAGTCGGCTTGTGTAGAGCATCGCTCTGATCTCTCTGCGAAAGGACCGTAGAAGAGGATGGCGGCAAGAACAGAAAACCCCACCCTAACTTCGTTAGAGTGGGGCACCCGGTCCTTGATTGTTACGTGTGGCAGCTCGCGTTTTAGTAGCGGTAGTGCTCTGGCTTGTAAGGGCCGTCTGGGGTTACGCCGATGTAGTCGGCCTGCTTCTTGCTCAGGGTGGTCAGCTTGACGCCGATCTTGTCCAGGTGCAGACGGGCTACTTCCTCGTCCAGCTTCTTGGGCAGGGTGTAGACGCCGACGGCGTAGCTATCCTTGTTCTTCCACAGATCCATCTGCGCCAGCGTCTGGTTGGAGAAGCTGTTGGACATGACGAAGCTGGGATGGCCGGTGGCGCAGCCCAGGTTGACCAGTCGTCCCTCTGCCAGAACGAAGATGGCATTGCCGCCAGGCAGGGTGTACTTGTCTACCTGCGGTTTGATGTTGAGCCGGACGACGCCCTTGCCAGTGTTGAGGCGATCCATCTGAATCTCGTTATCGAAGTGGCCGATGTTGCAGACGATGGCCTGATCCTTCATCTGCTCCATGTGCTCGTAGGTGATGATGTCCACGTTGCCGGTACAGGTGACGTAGATGTCGCCGCGGCCCAGCGTGTCTTCGAGCGTGGTGACCTCGAAGCCTTCCATCGCGGCCTGCAGCGCGTTGATGGGATCGATCTCGGTAACGATGACGCGCGCGCCCATGCCGCGCAGTGAATGCGCGGAGCCCTTGCCCACATCGCCATAGCCGCAGATGACGGCTACCTTGCCGGCGACCATCACATCCGTTGCACGCTTGATACCATCGGCCAGCGACTCACGGCAGCCGTAGAGGTTGTCGAACTTCGACTTGGTGACTGCGTCGTTGACGTTGATGGCCGGCACCAGCAGCTTGCCCTGCTCCAGCATCTTGTAGAGGCGGTGCACGCCGGTAGTGGTCTCCTCCGAGACGCCGCGCCACTCCTTCGCGATGCGGGTCCAGCGCTGCTTGTCTGCCTTGAGCGTGGTCTTCAGCAGGTTCTTGATCACCTGCTCCTCTTCGCTCTCGGCGGGTGAGTCGACCCAGGAAGTGTCGCCCTTTTCAAGCTCGACGCCCTTGTGGATGAGCAGAGTGGCATCGCCACCGTCATCGACAATGAGTTGCGGACCAAGGCCATCCGCGTGCGAGAGCGCCTGCGCGGTGCACCACCAGTACTCTTCGAGCGACTCGCCCTTCCAGGCGAAGACCGGAACGCCGGCCGCGGCGATGGCGGCGGCGGCGTGGTCCTGGGTGGAGAAGATGTTGCAGGAGGCCCAGCGCACAACAGCGCCGAGATCGCGCAGTGTCTCAATCAGCACGGCGGTCTGAATCGTCATGTGCAGGGAGCCGGTGATGCGCACGCCGCCCAGCGGCTTGGACGGTGCGTACTTGGCGCGGATGGCCATCAGGCCGGGCATCTCCTGCTCGGCAATGGAGATCTCTTTGCGACCCCAGTCGGCCAGGCCGATGTCGGCTACCTTGGAATCGAGAACTGCGGTGGGGTCTAAGCCTGCTGGCGGCGCGATTGCTGTGGGCACGGATGGCTCCTTCATTCTGCTTCGTCTTTGTCCGGATATCTGAAGTTCAAGAATATCGTGAATGGAGCCAGAGACGAAGCGGAGCGAGCTGAGAGGCGTCAGCGGGCAGCCCATACGCCGGAGAAGCACGCCCAGTGGCATGCCTGGCCCATGCGGGCGGGTGCGAAGGCGGGCTTCGCGTAGAAAACGCGTGGAACGTTGATGATGGAGTGAAAAGAGAAGCGGCGATCCGCCTGAAATACCCAGGCATGGACCGCCGCTTGCGCTTGAACCGTCCGAAACGCCGGACGGTTACATCAAATATTGCTGCGGCGATGTCTTGCCACCAGTCAGAGCGCGGCGGCGGTCGAGCTCCTGCCGCACCAGGTTCAGCCCGTAGATACAAGTCTCAAACTTGGCGGACATACGCTCAAATAGCGGCGCCTCGCGCGCATATTCGAACAGATTGAAGGCAGCGACGATGGCGTAGGAGTCGCGGCCCGTCTCTACCAGCCGCTCAAAGCTGATGGGGCGGGTGGAGACGCCGATGGCCTCTGGATACATGCCGGCAAAGAACAACGCGTAGTCGCCAATTTGCTTGCGCGCCATGCGTTCGACGTCAAAGGACGCAGCAGTGCCGTGGACAGGGTCGGCCGCGGTCAGCATCGCGTCCAGGTCCCGCACCGGGCGGCCTAGCTCGTCGCGCAGAAGATAGATGCGCTCATTTTCAGTGAAGTCGGTGAGCAGGTCGGCTACGTAGGCAGCGATTTCGCCGTCGTCCAGGCCGGCGCGCTGGATGTAGCAGTCTTCCACCAGCTCGTGGAAGAGTGAACGGAGCATGTGTTCCTGGGGAACCATGGCACAGTCCTTTCGGCAAACAACAGCAGAACAACCAGGTGATGCATGGACCGCGTCCGGTATCCCCTTGCCTGCGGCCTGACCTACCTCATCGTCATGAGTGTGAACAGGACCGTCTCTCGTTATGTGTATGGACGTCGACTGTAGCGTGAAGGGTGCGTTGCGCCTATAGCACCGAAGGGGCGCAGCACCATTTTTCTGGCAGTCCCCAAGGATGAGTGCGAGTGTGTGGCCGTGTGCTGTCCGGCCCGCATACACTCCATCCCTGGGATTTCCATCACTCAAAAGCTTGTAGAGTGCTGGTGCATCCCACACTTCGACCAGCATAAAGGGCAACTCAAAGGAGGGTTCCATGAGCGGAGATTCTGAGCCGCAAGGCATCCAGTTGGAGCAGGCAGGCGGTACGCGATCTTGCTCAGCAAAACCCCAACGCTCAGCAAGTTGAACAACGCTCCCGTACATGTCGGATCGGCGCCGGCCACGGTGACCTTTTTAGAACTGCCGCCTGGGTTAACCGGGTTGATCGGCAAGTCGTAACCAGGCAAGTTCTTATGTATGGCCGAAGTGTCACCTGCATGCTACGCTCGCTGCGCCGAGGGCTCGCATGCGCGCAATCACATTCTTTACGTACGTGGGAATTTGCCTGTCTACTTCTTTTTCTTTCTTGCAGGCGCAAATCACTGCCAATCCACCGGCTGATAACTCCATGCAGCAACTCACCTACCGGGAGCTGCGCGATCGTTTGCACCAGCACCCTACGTCGCCCCGAGGTACAAATCCATCGGCAAGGCCGCGGCAGGCAGTGGTGACGCGCCAACCCGCGCTGTCGCCGCAGGCCGTAGGAGGCGCGCCGTCTAGCTTCGCCGGCTTCTATGCTGCGCAGGTCCTGCCGGGCCTCGCGCCGGTCAGCACAGCATTGGATTACTACAACCGTGCCGCGTTCCTGACGGCGGACTTCAACCACGATGGGCATGCGGACCTGCTCACCATCGATGACCGAGGGAGCATGGCTGTGGCCCTGGGGGACGGTCAGGGACACTTCGCGACGCCGATCATCACGGCGCCGGTGAACTTCGGCGGCGCGTTGAGTGCCTTCACGGCCGATATCAATGGCGACGGATATCCCGATGTTATCGTGACGACTGAGTCGTCCACGCTAGCCGTATTCACCAATCAAAGGAACGGCGCCTTCAGTCAGACTGCGACATTGACGCTGGCCAACGCGCCCGTTCTGTCCGCCCAAAACCCGATGGACTTCAGGAACATCGCAACAGGCGTCGGCATCACGGGACATTCTGGCGCCCAGGACATCGTGGTCGAGTACGGAGTGCCGATTCCCGGGCCACCCACGGTTTCTGGTCTGGGGCCCTCGACTGTGACCACGCTTTACCGCACCGTCTTCTTCAACGATGGGACGGGCGGCTTCTCCAATGCTTCGCAGAGCGCGTCTTCGATCAGCGTTGCAACGCCGTATGCGCTCAATCCCGGACAGCTAACGCTTGCTGACGTGAATGGTGATGGCAAGGCCGACCTGATCACACCAGCCGTCAACGCACAGAACACGCAGCTGGTTGATGTCGCGCTGGGCAATGGCGACGGCACATTTCAACAGCCGGCCAGCCATGCCGCCGTCACTCTGCCGGTGCCACCATTCCCTTATACTCAGCTGCCCCCGGTGGTGCTGCTGGGAAGCCTTACCCGCGATGTGAAGCAACTCTCGCTGCTGGTAGCTTCGTCTGACAATCTCTACGCCGCCGCGTCGAATGGCGATGGCACTTTCAAAGCGCCAGTGCCACCTGCGCAGCCCGGCGCGGGCGCATTTGTGAGAATCACTCTGCTGCAGTTGGCAGATGTAAACGGAGATGGCTCGCCGGATCTGCTGGTCTGCGTGGGCGGGAGTCTCGCAGCCTATCTGGGCAAGGGCGATGGCACCTTTGCGCCCGCAGCCAGCTCTGTCGTGACTAACGACAATAACCGGAACTTTCCCGGGGTAGCGCTCGCAGACTTTGATGGGGATGGGAAGCTGGATTTCATTGCCGCTGGTTCCATAAGCGCCGACGTTGCCTTTGGCAAAGGACTGGGCGGGGGCAGCTTTGCCGCTACGCCGTTGCTGAATGCGACATCCACTACGACCCAACCTTTGATTTTCTACGTGGACACCGCAACAGATTTGAACGGCGACGGCAGGACCGACATCCTCGGCGCCAATCAATTGGACGGCACGCTGATTTCCGGCATCGCAGGCAATGGTGGAGCCTTCACCTACAAGGTGGCCCTTCCCGCCTCTACCACCGTCTATACATACCTCGAGCCAGTCACCGGCGACTTCAATGGTGACGGCAAGCCTGACCTGGTGGTCACACAACATACTGTAGGCGCGACGCCTCCATGGAGCGTCGGTGTCGCTTTATCGAATGGCGATGGCACACTGCAGGCTCCTGTGACCATCCTAATGCCCAATGCACTGGGAATGTTCGTTGCGTATAACGCCTTCGCGGTGGCGGATGTGAACGGGGACGGCAAGCAGGACATAGTCTTTGTCTATATTGGCGATCCGCCTCCCAATTATCCGAATCCCCCGGGTACTCCGCCGGGTTACTTTGTCGCCCTGGGGAAGGGGGATGGGACATTCAGCCAGGCCATCTTCACGCCCTTCGGCATCTATCCCACGAACGTTGCGCTGGGCTCTTTCCACGGCAAGTCCGCTCCTCTCGATCTGGTAATCGCTGACGAAGGGCTCGGATCGGTCCCGCAAGTAGCATTCTTTCAGGGTGCAGGAGATGGAACCTTTCGAACGCCCACCGTGCTCACCTCCACGGTCCGCCCGTTTGGTCTGCTAACGGAGGACTTCAACAAGGACGGCAATCTAGACCTTCTCGTGTCAGATCCATTCGACGAGTTTGCCGACGCTAGCAAGGGAGGCTTGTTCGAATACTTAGGCCGCGGCGACGGAAGCTTCTCTGCTCCTATCAATATCGATCCAGCCGGAGATCCAGGACTTGCGGTGGCTGCAGATGTGAACGGGGACGGCAATTTAGATATCGTTTTCGACTCAGCCGGCAGCAATGCTCCGGGCTCCATCGCACCCGGCCTCGCTGTTCTACTGGGGAATGGCGATGGCACCTTCGGGCCGTCGATTGACTATCCACTTGCCTACGGAGCCCTGCCCTTCGCTGGCAACTTCCTAGGCGACAACACACAGAGCATCCTTGCGGGCTCCGGACAAGGCACAGCATTCTTCATGAACCAGGGCGGGACTTCGGTCACGCTTGCATCCGCTCCGCCGAGCCCGATCTCTGGTCAGGCAACCACGATCACGGCGCAGGTCACCCCAACACTTGCGGGTCTGCCAGTACCGACGGGCACAGGAACTTTTCTCGATGGAACCGCGACGCTTGGCGATGCCGCGCTGTCCGGTGGCGTCGCGAGCCTTTCGCTGCCCCCGCTCACGCCTGGCGCCCATACGCTGAGCTTCCGGTACGGCGGCGATGCGAACTTCCAGCCAAACAGCGGCACTGCGTCGCTTACCGTGGCCACCACTGCCGTACCGGACTTCACTGTGACGGCCAACACGACGACGTTGACCTTCGGGCGTGGGCAATCTGTATCGACGCAGGTTACAATTTCGGCGAATGCCGGGCTTTCCGGCACGCTGAGCTTTGCCTGCTCCGGCCTGCCGCTGGAGGCGGCGTGCAGCTTCGCTCCGGCGACGGTTGCGGCCACGCCTGGACAGGCTGCCAGCACGACACTGACCATCACCACCAAGGCGCCCACAGTGGCTGCACTGGAGGCGCCAGCAACCAGCCCTGTTGGCCAGGCCATTGCCTTGCTTGGATTGATGCTGCTGCTTCCGTCGTTCCCCAAGGCGCGCAAGCGCTGGATGGGCCTCTCCATGCTGGCAGGCTGCCTCACGTTCGTCATAGGCATGGCTGGATGCGGCAGTAGCAGCAGTGCGCGTGGCCCATCCGCCGACCCCGGCAGCCCCGCAGGCACCTCGACCATAACTGTCACCGTGACAGCTACAACGGGCAGCACATCTATAAGTCATAGCCTGCCGATCACCTTAGTCGTGCAGTAGGGCGGATCGTGCCGTAGGGCAGCGGACGCCCGATACATTCGGCGTGCGATGGCGGACTTTTGATGACACAGGAAGGCCTGTGGGGATCGAGTGCGCGGTAAGGCATCTCACTGCGAGAATAAAGGGCTATCTTTACCCGGAGGAAGATCAATGAGCGGGCATCAGGAGCAGCAGGGCATTCATTTAGAGCAGGCGTTGAAGGCGCAGAAGGCGATGCGCGACGCGGCGGGGCTTCCGGCCGAAGTTTTTCCGGTCGAGGCGTTTGTCGGGATGATCAGCGATGAGATCGAGGCGCTGCGCCAGCAGGGGCGGAGCGATGAAGAGATCGCGCGGCTGATCCGCGAAAGCTCGAGCGTGAAGATCACGGCCAGCGAGATTGCGGAGAATTACGCGTCTGCGGAGTCTCGTCACGCGCCCGGCGAGCCACGTTAGTCAAACGATACGTCGTGCAAAAGGCAAGGGGGCGGCCACATTGGCCGCCCCCTTGTAACTGACTGAGCTACGAATTACTTCGCTGCCAGCTCGCGCTGTTCCAGTTGCGCCAGGCGGTTGGCCAGCAGCTTCTCCAGGTTTTCCAGCGCTTCGCTGAAGCCCTCAATGCCTTCCTTCAACTTGTCGTGGGCCATGCGATCGGCGGCGTGCATCTTCTCGAAGGTCGCCTTGTCCATGGGGATCTTCTCGACGTTCGCATCCTTCGCCTTGGCGGGATCGAGCTTGCGGGGCAGGTCGCCCTGATCCTGCTCCAACTCGGCCAGCAGTTTGGGAGAGATGGTCAACAAGTCGCAGCCAGCCAGCTCCTTGATCTCACCCGTGTTGCGGAAGCTGGCGCCCATGACCAGCGTCTTGTAGCCAAACTTCTTGTAGTAGTTGTAGATGGTGGTGACCGACTTCACGCCCGGGTCTTCGGCGCCTTGGTAGTCCTTGCCGGTGTCCTTCTTGTACCAGTCGAGGATGCGACCTACGAAGGGCGAGACCAGCGTGACCTTGGCCTCGGCGCAGGCGATGGCCTGGTGCAGGCCGAACAGCAGTGTCAGGTTGCAGTGGATGCCTTCTGTCTCCAGCTGCTGGGCGGCCTGGATGCCCTCCCAGGTGGAGGCGATCTTGATCAGCACGCGATCGCGCCCGATGCCGGCCTCGTCGTAGGCCTTGATGATTTCGTGCGCCATGTCGATGGTCTTGTCGCGATCGTAGGAGAGCCGCGCGTCTACTTCGGTCGAGACGCGGCCGGGAACGATCTTCAGGATGCGCTTGCCGAACTCAATGGCGAGCGACTTGAAGGCGAAGTTGGCGACGTCCTTCTCATCCGCCTTTTCGCCCAGCTGGGTGCGCGCATGCTTCAGCGTGCCGTCCACGATGTCTGCGTACTCTGGCATCTGCGCCGCGGTGGTGATCAGAGAAGGGTTGGTGGTGCTGTCCTGCGGCTTGAACTTCTGAATGGAATTGATGTCGCCACTATCGGCTACAACCGTGGTCATGCCGCGAAGCTGCTCAAGCACTGTCTTTGCCATGATAACTCCCTGCCTTCTCCTCGATTCTATCAAATTGAGATGCGCGGTTGCTGCACTTATCACCTGAGAGCACTACTCCCAGGGCAGCACGGGATTGCGCAGGATGCCCAACCCGGTGACCTCCACCTCCACGCTGTCGCCCGCAGCCAGGGGCCCGACGCCGGCGGGGGTGCCAGTGGGGATCAGGTCGCCCGGCTCCAAGGTGATGGCCGCTGTGATGTAGGCCAGCAGGCGCGGGATGGAGAAGAGCAGATCGCGGGTTGACCCGAACTGCTTGCGCGCGCCATTGAGCCGCGTCTCGACGGTCAGGCCGCGGGCGACGTCAAGATCATCCGCCACCACCGGACCGCAAGGGCAAAAGGTGTCAAAGCCCTTCGCGCGCGTCCACTGGCCGTCCTTCTTCTGCAGGTCGCGGGCAGTTACGTCGTTCACGATGGTGTAGCCGCGGATGTATGCGGACAGATCATCGTCCTCGCGCAGCCCGGTAGCACGCCGCCCGATGAGGACGGCCAGCTCGCCCTCGTAGTCCACGCGCGAGGATTGTGGAGGCAGACGGATGGCCGCGCCGGGCGCCAGCAGAGACGAGGGCGGCTTGAAGAAGAGCAGCGGCTCGGCAGGAACATCGTTGCCCAGCTCAGCAGCATGATCGCGATAGTTGCGGCCAACGCAGAGGATCTTCGATGGCTCAACTGGCGGCAGCAGCGTGGCCTGCGCGAGGATGACGGCGGTGAAGGCCTCGGCTGGATCATAAGGAGTGCGTGACTCTGGTGGGGCAGCTATCAGCGCCGTAGCCCAGAGCTGGCCTGCTTGCTCCTCTACAGTGGCGTAGCGAGGGCCGTGCGGCGTGAGGAGGCGGCAATAGCGCATAGCGGGAATGCTCCTTGGGGAATTCTGGCTTCAGGGCTGCGACTCAGGGTTGCGAGTCAGGGTTGCAAGTCAGGGATGCGAGTCGGGGGCAGGCAGGGTCTCTTCCACTTCGGCGGAGCGGGCCCTCTCATTGCCGGACGGGTCCACAGCGCTGACCGAATAGGCATAGTGCTGGCCGGCAACGGCGGTGCTGTCGCTCCAAGCGGTTACGGTGACGGGTTTGCCCGGGGGTGTCAGCCGTTGCGGCGTTGCGGCATCGGCAGCGACTCCCACTGCGCGGCGATAGACCACGTAGCCGCTCAGGTGCGGATCCTGGTTCGGAGACCAGGAGAGATCGATGGCACGGCCGGGCGTATCGACTGCGGAGACCAGGCCGGTGGGTGGGGGTGGCGGAAAGACATCGCGATACGCCACCAGAACGGGCGGCGAGGGCGCACTGGCCATATCAAGCGCGTGTCCGGCAACTGTGGAGTGAGCGACGCGCTGCGCGATATAGCGGTAGCTGCGGCCAGTGCGAGCCGTAGCGTCGAGCGCTGCCGTGCGGGCAGGAGGGTCGAGCGCGACGGTCGGCTTGGCAGCGTCTGTAACTGGTTGGGCCAGCGGCTTCGCAGCGTCTGTGACTTGCTGGATGGGCGGCTTCGCCGCCTCTGGAACGCGCAGTGTCTGTTGGGCCGGCTCGTCCTCTTCTGCGGGCATCGCACCGGGGGTGGCAGGAGCAGGCGGAGGGGCGCCGGCGGTCAGGACGCGATCGAACCGGATCGCGGACCCGGCGGTGTGATCTGCATCCTGGCCAGTATTCGGCTGCCGATCGCGGGCCTCCGGCAGCCAACTTAGAACGATGCCCTGGCGGCGCGGCGTGGCGGCGAATCCGGCCACGGGCGCGGGCGCCTGTCCCGCGATGGCGTAAGCCACATTCGATGCAGCGGCAGACTTGCCGCCGCTATTTTCGAGCCTCACCTGGTAGGCCATCAGGCGCGGCTGGCCGGTCGCTAGTTCGTTGGACAGCGCGTCCTCCATCACCACCGGCTGGAGTGGCTTGACGGCCACGGTTCCCGCCGGCTGGCAGGGTCCCCCATCGGCGCTACGGCACAGCCTGGCAGTCACCGCTCCACGCACCGGCAACTTGTCTGTGGTCTTCTGCGGAACGATAAAGCTGAGCCGCACGGTATTGCCCGAGCGAGCAGCAGCAAGATCCGATACGGGCAGGGGCAGATTGAGGGTAGGAGGCTGCGGTGCGGCGGGCGCGCCACATCCAGTGAGCAGGAGAGCGGCCAGCAGGCCGGAGATCAGAGTGGGCAAGGCTATCTGCATCCCCTGCTTCCCTGTCCAGTCTGCACGCATCATCCGCAATCAGCGTAGCAGACGAGGGGCAGACTAGAGCATCTCTGCCAGCGCTTGCTCCAGCCGCTCATCGCTGAACTGAAATCCCGCTGCGTGCAGGCGCTCCGGCACGGCCCGGGTACTGGCCAGCACGGTCTCCCCTGCCATCTGGCCGAACACGGCGCGCGCGGCGAAACGGGGCACGGTAAGCAACGCGGGGCGACGCAGTAGCCGGCCAAATACGCGTGTGAACTCTGCATTGGTGACCGGGAACGGAGAAGTGACGTTGCAGGGGCCGGTGAGCAGCGGCGTGTCGAGCGCATACCGGATGGCGCCCACCGCATCGCCCAGGGTGACCCAGCTCATCCACTGGCGTCCATTGCCCAGCCGGCCGCCCAGGCCCAGCCGAAATAGCCGTGCCAGTACCGGGAATGCGCCACCCCGCGAGGTCAGCACCACGCTGAATCGCAGCTGCACCACCCGCGGCGCCAGGGGGGTGGTGGCTGCCTCCCAGGCACGGCAGACCTCTGCCAGAAAGCCATTCCCCGGGCCAGAGGCTTCTGTCAGGACCGCGTTGCCGCGGTCTCCGTAATAGCCAGTGGCGGACGCCGCCACTACGACGGGCGGGGGCGTGGAGAGCGAGGCGAAGACCCGGCCTAGTGCGCGGGACGTATCCACCCGGCTACTCAGGATCTGACGCTTGTACGCACGGGTCCAGCGGTGATCCGAGACATTGGCACCGGACAGATGCACCGCGGCGGCGCAGCCTTCGAGTGGCGCCGGGTCAGCGATGGGCTGGGGCCTGGCGGGATGCCATTCGACTTCTGTGACGAGAGAATCCGGCTGCGGACGTGGCGACCGCCGCACCAGCAGAATGACCTGCCTGCCCTCCCGGGTGAGACTCTGGGTGAGCGCCCGCCCGATAAGTCCTGTTCCCCCGCTCAAAATAACTTTTGATAGCATCAAATTAGACCGATGGCGCTTTATAGACTGCCCAACCTACCTCAGAGCCATTGGATGCGTGGCCTCGACAGGTGCCGCGTTGTTGATGCGACTTCCAAATCCCGCCGCCCGCTGTAATGGATGTGCGGACGACACTGCAGTCCGGCATCCTTAACTAACGAGATCAGACAGACTACTAAGCCTAAACGAAAGTATGCCGGGCGGGAGAGAGACCATGGAGCCGAAGCGGAAGAAGAGCATTCCAGCAAGTACACCAGCAGAGATCACCATACCGGTAGCAGCACTTCCGACAACCGGCCCGGTGGAAGTGGACGGGGCCAGCGCGGAAGCAGTGATCGGGGAGAAGCACATTGGCGAGCGCATCAAGCGGCTACGCCTGAAGAAGTCCATGGGGCTGGTCGAACTAGGCAAGCATACCGGGCTCTCCGCAAGCTTCCTCTCGCAGCTGGAGACGGGACGGGTGGTTCCGACGCTGCGCAACCTGGCGCGCATTGCCATGGTATTCAGCAAGGATCTGTCTTATTTCTTCGAGTCAGAACCAGTGTCGCTATGCCGCGTGCACCGCAAGAAGGAGCGGGTGAGACTGCCGCAGAGCGGCGTGGATGAACCCACATATTTCTTCGAGAGCATGGGCTACATGGTTCCGGACCGGCAACTGGATCCGTATTTCGCCGAGTTCCTGCCGCTGAAGAAGGCACAGGACATCCGTCCGCATGTACATCCCGGATACGAGTTCCTCTACGTGCTGGAGGGCGAACTGGAGGTGCGGCATGCAGACAAGCCGCAGGTGCTTGAGCCCGGCGATGGTGTTTACTTCGACGCGAGCACACCCCACAGCTACCGCTGCGCCGGCAAGACACCGGCCACGGCCGTCATCGTGACCATGCATCAGGCCCCTGCCGCGCAGCCCGCCTATGGTCTGCGGCCAATGGGAGCTTCCCTGGGTCTACGCAATCCGGCCCAGCCAACACTCTCCCGGCCCGCTGTGTTGGGCGCGCCAGTGCCGTCAGGTCTGCGCACACCGGCTAACCCCCCGATGAGCAGCCCGTCAGCGATGGGCATGCAGGGCAAGGCGTAGTCCAGGCAGCGAATCTTCGTGAGGGGGGCGGCGCTCTGGCGCCGCCCCTCCGTGTTTGCACAACTTCCTTGGTGGCTCAGGGGAAGAACTTCTCCTCAATCTGCAGCCAGTTATCCATCCTCACGTGTCCGCTTATGCGCGCATTGTGCGCGGCCGTGAACAACAGTCCCTTGCCGTTAAAGCGGTCCAGGTGGCGGGGCATGTCATCGATCAGATAGTCGGCCTTGAGGATGCTCTTGTCGCCGCAGAAGACATAGCGCGATGGGGAGAGGAAGGGGAAGTGCCGCTCGAGCCAGCGGTACTTGGGGCCGAAGGAGCGGGGAAACTCCATGGCTGCGGTCGCAATGAAGATCTCATAATGCTGGGAGAGGCGTTCGAGCACACGCTGACTATCGGCGATCACATCGAGATCTTCGAAGAAGTCATCCTGATGCAGGTAGGCCATGATGTGGTCCTGCCGGTTGGCCGGCAGGACGTCGTACATCCAGTGACCCCACATGCTCTCCACGGTCAGGTGTTCGGAGAACTCCTGGTTGTAGCGGCGAATCAACTCGCCGAGTGCGTCGGCGAGCACCTCATCCATGTCGACGCAGATGCGCTTCAAGCAGATTGCGCAGTGGACGGCGGCGTGCCGGGCAGCCTGCCCTCCGGCTGTGTGTCGCGTTGGGGCTCGCGCCGGTTGTCGAAGTAGAGGATACGTCCGCAGCTTTCACACTTCATATGGGCGCCATCGCGCAACTGGTTCCACAACTGCGGGCGCAGGCCCATCTGGCAGCCAGTGCAGCGCTGCTCCCGGGCGCGGGCCAGCGCGGTGCCGCGAGACTTGGCGATGCGGTCGTACTCATCGCGATGATCCTCATTGATCAGTGGCCGGAGCGCCGTGCGCTCTGCCTGCCACTTGGCAAGTGAGGCCTTCTCCAGCTCCATCGAACGCGCGCCGCGAGCTCGTTCTGTCTCCAGGTATGCCGCGTGCGTGGTGTGTTGCTGGCGCGCTGCCAGCAGCTCCTGATCGAGCGATTCAGAGCGCAGCATGCTCTCCAGCTCCACATCCTCGATGCGGCGAATCTCGCCCTCCGCGAAGCTGATCTGATGTTCCAGCGCCAGCGCCTGTGCCTGGTTCTGCACGCTGTTCAACTGGTTGCGCGACTTGGCCATCTTCGCCTGCTGGTCTTTGAGATCGCTCTCGGCGCGGCGGCGCAACGCTTCCTCTTCGCTCTGCCGCTTTTCCAGCGTGGCGATGCTATGCGCATGCGCTGCCAGTTCCATCTCAAGCGCGCGGAGGCGGCGCGGCGTGGACTCCAGCGACTCCCGGAGCTGGCGCATCTCTTCATCCAGCTGCTGCAGACGAATCAGGTTTTCCAGCTCAGCATCCATGGCGTTGGGTGGAGTTTATAGCATTTCCCAAGCGCTGTGATGAACCGGAGACAGCCTTAGCCTGAGCATTGCGGTAGAAGAGTGGGTTCGGTCTATCTCTACGGGAAGAGCGTTGCATTGTTGTCTGCCCGGCAGGACCATGTTTCCATGATCAAGATCGATGTGAGCCGCCCGCATCTGTGGCGGCCGGCAGCCTGTCGCTATCCTGTACACTCGTCACGGTCAGAGCCGTGATCAGGGCATCCGGCCCGGCGACAAGACCGACATTTCATGCCGTCCCTGTCGTGTCCGCTCCTGTCATGCCGATCCCGGCCTTCCCGATCCAATGGATGCCGAATGTTTTGGAGTCTAACCTTGCCGCGTTCTATTTCTATGCTCCCCCTGCTCGCCGTCACTCTCGTTTCGGCAACCGTGCCCTGCACCGCACACGCGGAGCCGAAGAAACAACCGCTGACGGTCTCTGCCATCTTTCATGACCCGACGCTGACGGCGGAGGCTCCGGGCGGTCTGGAATGGGCCCCCGACGGATCGAAGCTGACCTACTTCAGCGATAGTGGCGACCTGATCTCTGCCGACCCCGCTTCGGGCCAGACCAGGGTGCTGGTGCCCAAGGAGAAGATGGGCGGCATGCATAGCGACATGGCGAGTGAGCAGGACAAGGATCACCGCACCCGTTATCACGAGGCCAGCTACCAGTGGGCGCCAGACTCTGAGCATCTGTTGTTCGATTCGAATGGGGCGCTGTTCCTGTACGCGATCAAGAGCGGGATCGGCGTAGCAGTGGCGTCGACCGATGCATTGAGCGGCGACGATCCTAAATTCGCGCCGGACGGCAGCGCGGTCTCCTACATAAACGGTCACGATTTGTATGTCCGGCGGTTGCCCTATTCGCAACCTGCCCTCCGCCTCACTTCCTCCCACGAGGCTTCCGTGCTGAATGGCGAGGTGGACTGGCTTTACCTGGAAGAGCTGGATGTGCACAGCAACTACTTCTGGTCGCCGGATGCGAAGACCATCGCCTTTTTGCAGATGAACCAGTCCGCCGTGCCGCAGTACCCGATTACTGACTGGATCCCGACCCACGCCGCAGTGGAGCAGCAGCGCTATCCGCAGCCGGGGGATCCCAACCCGGCGGTGCGGGTAGGCGTGGTGAACGTGGCCACGGGCCACACCAGCTGGATGAAAGTGCCGCTGGATAGCGGGCACGACTACATACCGCGCTTCGGCTGGGTGAATCGCAGGACGTTGTGGGTGGAGACGCTGACCCGCGACCACAAGCACCGCCGCCTCTACTTCGCCGATGCAGCAACCGGCGCGACGCGCCTGGCCCTGGAAGAAGCTGAGGAGAAGTTCTTCGATGAAACATACGACGTGACCTTCGCCGGCGGCACCATCCTGTGGACCAGCTGGCGCGACGGCCACACGCAGATCTACCAGTACACGTTTGATGAAGCGAACCCGATGGGCAGCGAAGCCAGGCTGGTGCGTCAGGTGACCACAGGTACGGGTGAGGTCTCCTCGATCAAGGGCGTCGATACTGTGCAGAACCTGGTCTATTACCTGTCAAACGAAGGCGACCCGCGCGACCAGCAACTCTGGTCCGTAAAGCTGGATGGAAGCGGCAAACGGCAGGTGACCGCGGGCCCCGGCAACCATAAACCCGAGTTGTCACCCAATGCACGCTCCTACGCCGATGTGTATTCGACGGTCTCGTCCGCACCCTCCATGTCTGTGTGCCATGTCAACGCGAAAGAATGCAAGCTGCTATGGCAGACGCAGCCGGATGCTCGCTATGAGTTGAGGACGCCTCTCCCCTTGACGTTGAAGGCAAGCGATGGAACGCCACTCTACGCCAGCCTGATGCTGCCGCCCGGCAAGTCGTCCAAGGGCAGCGTGCCGCTGATCAACAACCCCTATGGCGGACCGCATGCCCAGACGGTGGAGAATGCCTGGCATGCGCGCACGACGTTGTTTGACCAGGTGCTGGCGGATCACGGCTTTGCGGTGCTGCACGTGGACAATCGGGGCATGGGCGGACGTGGCCGCGACTTTGCCCAGGCGGCGTATCACAACGTGGGGCCGGTGCAATTGGAGGACCAGCTCAGCGCCATGGATCAGGTGCTGGAGCAGTTTCCCCAGCTGGACGCGAAGCGCCAGGGATGGTGGGGCTGGAGCTGGGGCGGGACGTTCACGCTCTATGCCATGACACATTCCGATCGCTTTCGTGCCGGGGTCGCGGTGGCCCCGGTGACCGACTGGCGCAACTACGACTCCACCTATACGGAGCGCTACATGGGTCTGCCGGCACGCAATGGAGAGCAGTATCGCGACTTCTCTGTCACCAATACCGCAGACAAGCTGCATGGCCGGCTGCTGCTGGTGCATGGCACGGGCGACGACAACGTGCACATGGAGAACACCGTGCAGTTCGTGCAGAAGCTGATCGACCATGGCCTGCCCTACGATTTGCAACTCTATCCACGCAAGACGCACTCCATTGCCGGCGCCGAGGCCAGGACGCATCTGTACACGCGCATCCTGGCTCAGTTTGAAGCGTATCTGGGTGAGACGAACTAGGTAGGCCAAACCAGCACCACGAGCGGTGCGGCCCACAATATGTGCAATCTTTCGGCACATACTTTCGCGCACTTCGTATACCATGCAGCCGAGGTGCATGGTCATGTCCCTTCGCAGCCGAATCCTTCCCGCCGCCGTCCTAGTTTTCACATCTCTTCCAGCTCTCCTGGCTCAGGAACCAGCCATTGCCCCGGCCAGCACATATCCCGCAAGTCTTTCGAGCATGCAGGTCGCAGACCTCAACAGTGACAACGCGCCGGAGATTATCGGCCTGGCCAATAGTGGCGCCGCGGTTGTGGTGCAGAGGAATCTCGGAAATGGGAAATACAGCGCCGCGACCTACTACCCGCTGTCTGGTCAATTGAATGGAATTGGCGTGGGCGACTTCAACGGAGACGGCAAACTCGATATTGCCGTCGCTATCGGCGCCTTCAATGCTGCCCACGGCCAGGTCGCCGTCCTGCGCGGCAATGGCGATGGCACCCTCCAGCTGCCTGTCTACTACACCGTTGCGATTCCTGCCAACTCGATTGCGGTAAACGACTTCAACAATGACAATCGGCCGGACATTGCCGTCATCGGCAACACTGGCGACAACGCCACCAACACCGTTTCGATTCTGACCAATACTGGGTCGTCCTTTACCGAGCATTCATTCACGGCGCCAACCTACTTCACGGCCAACGGCTTCGGGCCGAATGGTGACTTCGTCCAGTCCCTGGTGGCCGGAGATTTCAACGGAGATCGACGGATCGATCTTGCCTATCTCGATAGCTGCACCCAATGCAGTGTTTCCCAGGAGATGCTCTACATCCTCTCCAACACGACGACGGGATGGCAGACCAAGCAGCCCTTTGGCGGGACGGGCAGCGAGAGCCTCAGGGCCGCGGACATCGATGGGGACGGCATCAGCGACTTTGTGATTCCCTTCCGCGGTTGTCATACGCCGTGTGTCGGCGTCACGGTGATTTATATGAACAATGCCAGCGCCGTCGCAGGCACCCAGTCGCTCGATGTACTGGATACCCAGGACGGCCCCACTCCTCGGGAGGTGGTGGTCGGCGACTTCAGCAATGACGGTGTTACTGACATCGCAGGCTACTCGACCGGCGGCCTGAACCAGAATTTCAATCAACTACCCCCAGGAATCATGATGTGGACAGGTGTTGGCAAGCGCAGCTTCAATAAGCTGAAGTACTACAACCAGCCCACCCCTTCCACGAACTTCGCTCCGGCATACACGGCGGCCGGTTTTCTGGACAAGAATGGGGCGCGTGATCTGGTAGTCCCCAAGGGGACGCTGACGCAACTCTGGTTGAACAGCACCAGCAGTGCTGCTGACCCATGCCCGTACCCCCTGGTTGGCGGTGTCACTGTATGTGCCCCCAAAGTCAGTGTTCCCAGCGGCACAGTCCAGTTCCTGGCCAGCGCACGTACCAATACCCAGCCGCTGAGGCGGATAGAACTCTGGATCGATGGTCACAAGCGATTTCAAGTCTTCGCAGATCGACTTCACATCAGCCTACCGGTAGCAGATGGGCCACACTCGGCAACCTTCATTGAGGTGGGCGCCAGCGACCTGTTCATCAAGAAGACAGTGACGTTTACTGTCGGAAAGTAGCGGCAGCGCTACTTTCCTCGCAGCCGGGAGTCAGGGCCGTGCGCGCCGCGCGGCGGTGGGTAGTGGGTCTGTTTGACTCCACAGTTCCGAATGGCCACAGAGACCTTTGGTTTATGAATCCAAAGAGCTGCTGTTCACGTGGCTGCTCATTACTTCCTATGCCGCCCACCGAGCAACAGGGGTTCACAAGTAGATGGCATCACAGGGACAGCCTTAGCCCAGCTAAGTCGGCGCTGATGTCCCAGAGTCAGTCGCATCGCTCGATGCCAGCGGGTGCGGCGCAATGACAACCGCTTTGCGCCGCGCGAAGAAGCTACCGGTATTCCCTCCACCAAGGGTGCCTGATGCCGTGTGACCGCCACTCATCCCCGCCTGTGTGTCGCCCGGGAGAGGTATGTCGAAGACGCAACGATGGGCAATTAATTCCTGCATATCTGCCTCGCTCATTGTGCTGCACTCACATCTCCGCTGTCGGTCTATGCAAACAGCTTTGCTTTTCGTTTGCTGCAACCCCAAGCGCACGGTGCATCTCTTGAGTTCAAAGGTGAACTCAAGAGATGGACTATCCTAAGCATGATCTGCGACAAGGAATACCTGATTCTTCTCCATCGACTTCGTCAATTTCTGAAAATCGGCCTGAGAGAGTTGAGCAGGCAGGAAATCTGTCCTGCCCTCCGGATGCACCGCATCCTTCATCATCCGCTCGTGGTGATACGTTGACACACTCAGCATGCGGCACGGATGCTCACTCTTGTTGAAGAATGTATGAGGCGCATTGGGCTGCACCACCAGGCTCTCCCCGGCTTCACACGCGTCCCATTCAGTGACACCCTAGTTGTTCCAATACCCGATCGACAGATTGCCTTCCAGTACATAGAAAAACTCTGGAAAGGGGTGTCTATGAAGCGGGATACCCATGCCCGGCGCGAGCGTGCTCTCGAAGATGGAGAACGTATAGCCCGTGTTTTCTCCCAAAGCCCTCCAGAGCAACTTCATTTGCCCTACATCAAGCGTCGGGCCGCCTGTTTTGTTGTTCTTAATGACGTTGTGATGAATAACTTCTTCAAGCGGCGTGGGGAAGTTTGACATAAATAATCCTTTCCTAGAACGAAGATGATGCTCTGGTGCGAACGCCAGAGCTTGTGATTTGCGCAGCTAGCACTCCGCTAGTCCCGTGGGTTTCCACAGTTATCTGTCGCATGAATCGTTACTGACCTTACACAGCCGATCGGATCGCCTCGATGAGAGAGGTGGTTGTTCGACCTCGCGAAAGCCTCTTAGGTGGTCGTGACCGTCACTGCCTGACGAACATACCGGCTGCTTTCCAGTTGCTGCACCATGAAGGCTGCCAGATCGGCCCGCCCGATCTTGTGCGCCTTCTCGCCGCCCTCCGTGCTCAGCACCCTGGTAACGCCGGTCTTCTCGCCGTCGGTCAACATAGGCGGCCGCACGAGGGTCCAGTCCAAGTTGCTGCCTTCGATCTCGGCCTCCATGCCCGCCTTGTCTACCAGCAGACCCCGCAGAAACGTCCGCATGAGCAGGTGCTCGTTGAAGAAGCCGGCGTTCTTGACGCTCTCGCCCGCACCAACCACCGAAATCTTCAGCAATCGCCGCACGCCATTGCGTCGCATCGCGTCCACAATATTGTGTGCCGCGCTCGTTTCCATAGTCGTCACTTTCCACGGCGTCTTGCCCCCAAGCGCGTCGATGACCGCGTCCTGTCCGGCTACCGCAACGTCGACCGCAGCCGCGTCCAGCACGTCGCCCGCCACAACTCTGACGTTCGTCTTCTTGTACTGCGCGGCACCGCGCACGAAAGCCGTCACCTTATGTCCGGCCGCCGGCGCCTCATTTACCAGCGCCTCTCCGCTCTTGCCCGCTGCTCCGATCACTAGAACTTTCATCGCATCCTCCTTCTTGTTGCCTCGTATTTGGCCGCCCATCCAAATGTGCGACCTGACGATTAGAGGTCCATAAAAAACCATTGGTTGCAAATTATTCAATGGTTGTAAAATTTGGGCGGACCAAGGCTTTGCGCGCTTGTAAACAAATCAATGGCTGTGCCATGAGAGGGTGGCGCTTACGCACCGCAATCGTCCCTAGATGCGAGGTTTCAATAGGTTGTCCATCTGATCGAGAACTGTGAAGCTGAGTTTGCGAAGCAAAGCGACTCAGGAGACCAGATGGACTATCACCAGAATGCCCGACTGACGATGCTCAGTCGAGAGCAGATGTGC
>JBBRLT010000058.1:0-21394 GCA_038231235.1 Terriglobales bacterium | reverse complement strand
GACCGCTAAGTCACTGGCTGGATAGAGGAATATCTGATTTCCCGAGATGCCGGTCAGCGCTTGCAGTGGAACTGGTTTGCGGTGGCGGGCAAGTTCAGGAAAGGCCTGTTTCTCACTAATGCAGTAGGCGTACCACGCCATAGAGAAGATCACTCCATGCGCTGGCGGAATGTTCGCCAGTTGAGATTTACCAAAGCGTGCGACGGAACAAAACCACTACCAACGCCCTGGCGCGCCTGGACAGGAAGGCTGCACCGAACATATGGCACATCCTAGCCCGCGTTGTAGACAACTGGCAACTACAAAGCCGGAGTGCTGAAGGCATGCGGTGTTGCGAGTGCCGAAGCGGGCTGAGAGCCGATCCCCTTCGACAAGCTGAGGGCAGATCCCTCCACTCCGCTACGCTTCGGTCGGGATGACGAGGTGTATCGGGGCTGCGCCACTGCGGTCGGGATGACGTTTGGGTTGCGGCTAGCGGTGCCGGTTCGGGATGACGGTGGGGCTTAGTGGGCGCGGGCGAGCAGCAGTCCGCACATGACGGCGATGGCGATGAGCAGTAGAAGCGTGGCGATGCCCAGGCTGCGGACGAGGGTGGAGAGGCTGCGCAGCGCGTCGGCGAGGGCGGCTTGCTGCTGGGCGGCGCGCTCCTGATGGGCGCTGAGGCGCTCAAGCTGAGCGTGGAGGCGGGTCTCGAGCTGGGTGAGCTGCTCGGACTGGCTGGCGACCTCGGAGCGGAGGCTGCGGCTTTCGGTCTGGATCTCGCCGAAGTGGCGGTTCAGGGAGCCGAACTCGGGCGCGCTGGTGGGTGAGGGCGCGGCGACGCCGGTGAGCAGAGGGAGCAGTTTGGCGGCGTAGGGGAGCAGTGCGCGGAGCTGATTGAGATTGCGGAGACTGGGCAATGATGTCCTCTTATACAGAGCTGGAGGTTATCAGGTGACTTGGGAATGCGGCATCCCACCCTACGCGTTGCGTAGGATGGGGCACCCGTGGTGGCGAAAGGCTCAGGCTTCTGGGGGTGGAGTGCTTTGCTGGCGCAGGGCGTGGATGACGACGCGGCGCATGTCGGCTTCGGGGGCGGGCTTGCCGGTCCATATCTCGAACTGGCGGGCGCCCTGGTGGACGAACATCTCGACACCGGGGATGATGGCGATGCCTTTGTCGTGGGCCATGCGGAGCAGCGGGGTCTCGATGGGGTTGTAGACCATGTCGAAGACGAAGCGGGCGCGCAGCTCGTGGGGTTCGAGCAGCGAGGCGAGCTTGCTGCCATGCATGCCGGCGGGGGTGGCGTTGAGGATGACGTCGTAGTCAGTCTTGGCGAGCTGCTCACGCTTGGCGACGCGGACCTTGGCTTCGCTGGCGAGGGCCTTGGCGGTATCGACAGTGCGGTTGAGGATGGAGATGTCCGCCCCCTTCTCCTTCAGGCCGAAGACCGCGGCGCGGGCGGCGCCACCTGCGCCCAGGACCAGTACCTTTGCGCCCTTGAGGGAGAGGCGGCGCTCCAGCGGGCCGATCACGGCGTCGGCGTCGGTGTTGAAGCCGAAGAGGCGGCCGTCCTGGCCGCGGACGACAGTGTTGCAGGCGCCGATGGCGGTGGAGAGCTCGTCGACGCGGGCGAGCACAGGGAGGATCTCCTGCTTGAGCGGCATGGTGACGGCGAGGCCGGCCAGCGGGACGCGCTCGACCAACGCCATCACGTCCGCGAGCTTGCCGCTTTCGAGCGGAAGGAAGATGGCGTTGATGCGCTCCCGGCGAAAGGCAGTGTTGAGCATGAGCGGCGAGAGCGAGTGGGCGAGGGGATGGCCAGCCACGCCGTAGATGCGGGTGGCGGGATCGAGGGAGTCGAAGCGATAGAGGTTGGCGAGGGTGTCGAAGGAGAGCTGTCCGGGGGCGGTCTCTGCGCCAGTGGCGGCCGCGGCGAAGGTAAAGGCGCTGCCGGCGCGGCCGCCCAGCAGACGGCTGGGAACTCCGGGCAGACCCATGGCCATGGCGACCAGATTGTAGGTGTCCGCATGGCGGCCGAGCAGGTCGAGGACCGCGATGTTGTCTGACAGCGTGCGCGCGGTGGAGACGATCTTGTAGAACTCGGGCTCGAAGCGCTGCATGCGCTCGAAAGTCTTCTCCAGGTTGGGAGTGCGGGTGAAGTCGTGGAAGGAGAGCAGCAGGGCAGCGCCGCTGGCGCGAAGGTGATTCCAGTCCGCGGGGCGCATGGCTTCGGCGGATTCGAGCTCCAGGTCGATGAGCTGGCAGCCGGCCTTGGCGGCGGCTTCGAGGATCTCTGCCTGCTCGAAAACTTCGCCGACGAAGTCGCCGCCGCCCTCGGTCCGACGACACGTCGCAATCACGGTAACGTGTCGATGCATGGCGAGGAAGGGCTTCAGTTTGGCCATCACGGCCTGCGGCTTGTTCAGCGTGTCGAGCCGCAACTCGACGAAGGGATTGTCGCGAGCTACCTCTTCAGCGCGGGTGAGCAGCTCGCTGGGCGTGGGGGCGGAAATGGCGACGCAGATCTTCGCCATGCGTGCGCGCAATTGCGGGACTGAAATGCTCAGGGCGGGTGTGGTCATGGGCCGAAACTGCGAAATGGTAACCATGATGGGTGCCTCGTTGCAAGCGGGCCTGTGGTTTACTCTGCTCTTATCATGACTTCATCGACGCATACAGAGGAAAAGTCCGCTGCAGGCGCGGGCGCAGCGCACCACCATGCCTGGAGCACCCATAGTAATCCTGAGGTTACTCCAGAGACGTTGGAGGCATGGGCTTCGGCGCGGCTTGAAGAGCACCAGCAGAGTCTGGACCGGCTCTTATCGGCGACGGAGCGGACGCTCGAGAGGGTGTGGCGGCCCTACGACGATGCGGTGGCAGCACTGAGCCAGACCGGGTCCGAGTGTGGGTTGCTGGATAGTGTGCACCCCAGCAAGGCGGTGCGGGACAAGGCACAGCAACTGACGCAGCGGGTGGCGGAGGCTGCCGTCTCGCTGAGTCTGAATCAGGATGTCTATCGCGCGCTGTCGCTGGTGGATGTTGCGGAGGCGGATGAGGCCACGCGTCACTATGTCGAACGCACGCTGCTGCAGTACCGGCTGGCGGGCGTGGACAAGGACGAACCTACCCGGGCGAAGCTGCGCGAGCTGCAGGACAAGGCGACCCTGCTGGGGCTGACCATCGGCCGCAATTTGCAGGAGGGGGCGCTGCGGGTGCTGGTGAAGGACCTGGCGGAGCTGGATGGGCTGCCGGAGGACTTCCGCCGCAATCATCCTCCGAATGCGGAAGGCGTCATCGAGCTGACCACCGACTACCCCGACTACCTGCCAGTGATGACCTTTGCCGCGAGCGATGCAATGCGGCAGCGGATGTTTCTGGCGTACAACACGCGCGCGTTCCCGGCGAACCGGGAGCTGATGTTGGAGCTGTTCCGCACCCGGCATGCCATTGCGAATCTACTGGGCTTCGCAACCTGGGCAGACTATGCCACGGCGGATCAGATGATCGGGTCGGCCAGCGCAGTGAAGCAGTTTCTGGATCGGCTGGAGGTGTCCACCCGGGCCGGGGCAGAGCAGGAATACCAGACAGTGCTGGCCTTTGCGCGGCAGCAACGGCCAGAGATCGAGACCCTCGATGCGGCGAGCCGCGGCTACTGGCTGGAGCAGTACCGGCGCGCCGCCTTTGCGTTCGATTCGCAGTCGGTGCGGCCGTATTTTCCATACCAGCAGGTAGAGGCTGGGGTGCTGGCGACAGCGGCACGGCTGTTCCACGTAGAGTTCCGGCCGGCCGTGGATGCGGAGCGGTGGCATCCTTCGGTATCTGCCTGGAATGTGTTCGATGGCGACGCGCATGTGGGCCGCTTCTATCTGGACATGCACCCGCGCGAGGGGAAGGATAAGTGGTTCAGCGCGGCGCCGCTGGTGCCGGGGATTCGCGGGCGGCAGTTTCCCGAGGCGGCCTTGATTTGTAATTTCCCTGGCGGGGCCTCGAATTTTCCGGGCGGCGATGACGGCGGCGATGAGCGGGACCCTGATCAGGGCCTGATGCAGCACTCCGACGTGGTGACGTATTTCCACGAGTTCGGGCACCTGATGCATGCCATCCTGGGCGGCCAGCAGGCGTGGGCGGGCATCAGCGGCATTGCCACCGAGGGCGACTTTGTTGAGGTGCCCTCGCAGATGCTGGAAGAGTTCTTCCGCGACACGCGGCTGCTGCAGACCTTTGCGCGCCACTACCAGACGGGTGAGCCTATCCCGGCCCAGCTGGTGGCGACCATGAACCAGGCCGGCGCCTTCGGCCGCGCCGACTGGGTGCGGACGCAGTTGTTCTATACGACCTATGCGCTCGATGTGCATGACCGCGACCCCGGAATCCCGGGTATGGCGGGCGTGCTCGATCTGGACGCGCTGCTGAAGGCGCAGTACGAGCGCTTCCTGCCCTACCGCTGGATCGAGGGCAATCGGATGTACGCCAGTTTCACTCACCTGTGCGGCTACTCGTCGAACTACTACACCTACCTCTATGACAAGGTGATCGCGGTCGACTTTTTCAACCAGTTCGACCGCGCCGCGCTGCTGGAGGACCCGGCGACCATGCGCTACCGGCGCGAGGTGCTGGACCGCGGCGGCGCCGCGCCGGGGCGGACCATGGTGCGGGAGTTTTTGGGACGGGACGAGAGCATGGAGTCGTTTGAAGCTTGGATTGGCGAGGGGCTGGCCGCGGTTTAACGGCCAGCCTGCTGCCGCGCTATTTGTCGGGATTCATGCGGAAGTCGAATACTGCGTCGGGAAACTGCCGAAGGTCTGATGGAAAGTAGGCGATGGCGCACTCGCCGGGCTTTAGCTCCTCTTGAGGCGTGACCCGCACCCAGTCTCCACCGGGCAGGTTTTCGGTTGAGATAGTGACGGAGTTCATCTTTCGCCCGGGAGCGCCGCCGACAAAATTCGCCGTCATGGATGCGAGAATGCGCCGGTCATTTTCCGTCTGCAGCCGAACCAGCGGCAGTGGAGCGTTTATTGAGGTGTACCCACGTTACGAGATAGTTTCGTTCTCCTCTTGACAACCATCACTCTGCGCCGCAGAGTGATCTGTATAGATACTCTTAAAAACAGAGTTCTTTGTGAGGTGGGGGATGGAAGCAAGTGAGGTTTGCCCGCAGCGGGCTCGAGGGGCCGTGTATGGCGCGGCGGTGATGAGTGGGTTTGGTTCGCTTTGGCTCGCGGCGGGGCTGCGCAGCGCCGGGTTCTCCGGCTGGTTTGCGGTGGCCATGGCGGCGATACTCTGCGGCTCGCTTTGGGCTGCGGTTGCGGTTCTGCTGCGACGTCTTCCCTTGCCGCAAGCAACCGGGACGCATGATCCGGCAGAGAGGGAGCGTAGCCGCCGATTCGCGGCGATCAATGTGATGGAAGGTCTGGCGATCTTTCTCACGGTGAATGTGCTGGGTTGGCTGCACCTGGCGGCCTGGACGGCGCCGGCGGTGGCGCTGATTGTGGGGCTACATTTCCTGCCGCTGGCGCGACTGTTCGCCGTGCGCGCCCACCTGGTGACGGGTGCGGCGGTGATGGCCTGCGCGCTAGCGGCTCCGCTGCTGCCGGCCGAGGTCCGCGTGACGGCGGTGTGCCTGGGGGCGGGGCTGATTCTGTGGGTGAGCGCGATTCGGGCGGTGGTGATTGCCCATGGATTGGCGTCGCCGCGCGCCGCGTCTGCCATGCCCGGGCTGCGCGTCTGAGGCAATCACCAGGGGCAGTTTGGCCTAGGAGCATTTCAAGGGTTTACGACGAGGAGAACCACTATGCAAGAGCAAGAACTGACGGAACGGATTGCGCTGATTGAGTCGATGATGCAGCAGGGGCGGAAGTCGACCGAGTACTGGGGCTGGAACTTCGTGTTGTGGGGAGTGGCTTACCTGGTGGCGACGGCGTGGAGCAGCCTGTTGCCGGATGCGGGTGGGCGGCAGCTGGCGTGGCCGGTGACCATGCTCCTCGCGGCATTGCTGACGACGGTGATCGCCAGGAGGCGGATGCGCGGCCAACCGCGGACGGAGCGCAGCCGGGGTATCAAAGCTACCTGGATGGCGGTGGGCAGCGGGATCTTCGTCTTCGCCTTTCCTGTGGCCTACAGCGGGCACTGGGAGGTGCATAGCTTCATGGCGGCGATCGAGGTGCTGCTGGGCGTCGCGCATATCGCGTCTGGCACCATGCTGCGCTGGCCAGCCCAGGTAGCGGTGGGCGGGCTGTGGTGGGCGGCGGCGGTGACCAGCTGCTTCGTGAGTGCGAATGGAGTCGGCTTTATCTTTCTGGGCGCGACCTTTGTCTGCAACATCGCCTTTGGCATTTACCTGATGGTGCGGGAGAGCCGAGCGAAGGCCGAGGCGCGGGCCGGGCTGGTGCAGCATGCCTGAGCTGCCGGAGCTGGACCCGGTGGTGCATGGCAAGGTGCGGCTGGCGCTGCTCTCGCTGCTGCACGGGGTCGACGAGGCGGAGTTCACGTGGCTGCGGGAGAAGACTGGCTCGACCGACGGCAACCTGGGAGCGCATCTGCTGAAGCTGGAGGAGGCCGGCTACGTGAGCATGGAGAAGAAGTTCCAGGCACGCAAGCCGGTGACGCTCTACCGCATGACGGATGCCGGCCGCGCGGCGCTGGAGCGGTACATTGCCTCGTTGAAGGCGCTGCTAGGGGCGGCGCTGGCCTCCTGAATGGAACCGCCGCTTACTTGGAAAAATTTCTGGTGGCCGGCAACCATTTGTCAGCGCGCAAACTCTTATTCTCCAAGCACAGAGGCTTCCCCGAGGTTGGTTTTTCCCACCCCCGCTGTACATCTTCTTTTGGGGCTCCTGCCCCGCCCACACGACCGTCCAACATCCCATCGATTGCCTCTTGAGCGGGCCCGCCAGAAAGCGGGCCCTTTGCTCGTGCGGCCATATTTCGTTTCCCGCCTAGTGGCCGACCAGCCGTATGGTTGGCGGCTCTTGGACCCCTTCGGGCACCATGGGAAGATCGGCAAGCCAGATTTCCGAGTCAGATGCAGCAGCCGTAGACTTGAGGCATGGAACGCAGAATGGATACGGCCAAGGCGATTGCGGCCGTGGACGACCTGCTGGCGGGCGTTGGCTTGGCGCATGGCCGCCGGCTGATCCGCCGGGAGAGTCGGCGATATCGCCGGCAGGAGGAAGACCTGCGCGAGCAGGCGCCGCAGACGGAACTGGTGCTGCGCACGCACGCCGGCGCATCGCTGTTGCTGGTGCCGCGCTGGAAGAAGGCGCGCGTGCCGCATGGGTTCAGCACGCGGCTGGGTGGGTATTCGACGGTCTACCGCCGGCGGGGCGAATCGCCGCTGGGCGAGAGCGTTCAGCATGGCGAGATGAACCTTGGCTTCACGGCCACCGACCAGACGTCGATCGTCGAACAGAATCGCATTCTGCTGCTGGAAATGGCGGGTGCTGGCGATGGCGCGCTGATCACGCTGCAGCAGATTCACTCCGGCCTGACGCGGCGGGTGACGGCTGCGGATCAGGGACGCATGATGCGCGCCGATGGGCTGATGACCAACGACCCGGCGGTGGTGCTGGGCATCCAGACGGCGGACTGTGTGCCGGTGCTGGTGCGGGATCGGAAACGAGGTGCGGTGGCGGCCTTCCACGCGGGCTGGCGCGGCACGCTGCAGCGCATCGTGGAGGGAGGCATTGGCCGGATGCGGTTGGAGTTTGGCAGCAGGCCGGAGGAGCTGGAGGCAGCGATTGGGCCGGCCATTGGCGCCTGCTGCTATGCAGTGGGCGATGAGGTGCGCAGCGAGTTTCTGTCGCAGTTCTGCTACGCGCCTTCGCTCTTCTCCGAGGTGTACGACTCGGATCCTGTAAAGCAGAAGTATCCCCTGCTGTTTCTTACGGCGCGGGCCCCGGGGCACAGCAACATCGGGCCCAGCCTGCATCTGGATCTGGCGGAGGCGAACCGGCGGCAGCTAGTGGATGCGGGGCTGCGTGCGGAACGGATCGCCATGGCGCATCGCTGCACCAGTTGTGAGCCGGAGATGTTCTTTTCCTATCGCGCGGAGCAGGGGTTTTGCGGACGCATGATGGCGGTTATCGCGGTGTAAGGCGGCTTCGCCGGGCTTCGATTTCAGCTCTCAGGATTCGCAGCAGGGGCGGGGGACGCAGCCGCAGCTTCGCCGGCGGGGCGGGGGTTGACCAGGTCGCGCAATTCCTTGCTGGGCTTGAAATAGGGCACGCGCTTGGCGGGCACCTCGACCTTGTCGCCGGTCTTGGGGTTGCGGCCGGTGCGTGGCTTCCGCTGGCGGATGCGGAAGCTGCCGAAGCCGCGAATCTCGATTTTGTCGCCGGACTGCAGCGCCTGGATGACTGCGTCGAAGACAGTGTCGACCACGACTTCGCCGTCGCGGCGGGTGAGGTCTCCTATTTGCGTCACTTCTTCTACCAAGTCTGCTTTCGTCATGGCGCGGCGGCTCCAAGGACCAGAAACGTTCCAGGAACGGGGAAGGTCCGGAACGGGTAAAGAGTACAGCGAACTCATGATAGATGCGGTTGGCCAAGTTCTGGCGGGGAAATTATGGATGGCTTGGCACAAATTGGCTTTCGCATATGATGAAGGGATTGTTGGATGAGGATAGAGACGCCTTTGACCGAGCCGCCCCAGTACAGCATTGTGATCCCTGCGTATAACGAGAGTGCGCGCATTGGTGGAGCTCTGTCGCAGGTATCTGGATGCATTCGCAGCCGGGGCTGGCGGGCGGAGGTGCTGGTGGTGGACGACGGCTCAGTGGACACCACCCGGGCCATTGTGGAGACGTGGTCGAGGACCCATCCCGAGGTGCGGCTGCTGCGCAACGAGCGCAATCGCGGCAAGGGCTATAGCGTGCGCAATGGCATGCTGCATGCGTCCGGCGAAATTGTGATGTTCACGGATGCAGATATGTCCTCGCCGATTGAAGAGGCCGAGTTGCTGTTTGCGGCGATTGCGCGGGGAGCCGATGTCGCTATTGGATCGCGCTGGCTTACGGGAAAGCGCATCGTGCATAAGCAGCCGCTGTACCGCCGCTTTTTTGGCCGCTGCTTCAATGCGCTGACGCGCATGGTGATGCGGCTGCCCTTTGCCGATACGCAGTGCGGCTTCAAGGCATTCCGGCGCGAAGCCGCGCAGATGGTGTTCAGCCTGCAGCGCATTGAGCGATGGGGGTTCGACCCGGAGATACTGTTTATCGGGATGACGCGCGGACTGCATGTTGCCGAGGTGCCGGTGACCTGGGGGCATGATGAGCGCAGCCGCATCAGCTATCTGCGAGATGGAATGCAGATGTTGATGGAACTGGCGTTTATCCGCTTCAATGCAGTGGTAGGGAGATACAGCAGGACTCGGTCGGGGATGATTCCCAACTCTCCCATGCCGACGACGGGCAAGGGCTAGGCGGCTGGCGTGACAGGAATGCTAAGCCTCGGATACTGCCTTACGATGCGAGGGAGTGTGGAGATTCGTAAGCCGGGATCGTTACATCTCCTCGCGTCTGCCGGCGGCTGATGCGGACGCCATCGTGAGCTGTCTGTTCCAGCAGATACGTGTTGCTGCAAATGCCGCACACCCAGTAGTGTTCCATGCGGCGACCTCGATCCGCTACAGAGCTGGCGTAGCGTGTCACGTCAAAGACGTAGACGCGCCCTTCCCGCAGATAATGCAGCGGCTTTCCGCATTCCGGATTCGCGCAATGATTGACCATTTTTTGGGGGGACCCTCGCGGGCATCCGGTGCTCTGGCGCCATCGCTGTTGACTTGCTGAGACATCTCTGCCGGGCCTTCCCGTGATTTGGGGAGACGCCGCATGGCACTCTCTATTCGAATTGAGATGCGCCAGCGTTGGCGTGGTTGTCCAATTTGTGGACAGATGGTCCTTGGATTGCAAACCGTACTGGCGGTTTAGCGAGACCGAGGCGGCGTTTTGCAGCCAACTCTCACTTATGCGAGGATCACGGGTTAACTCTCATTCCACTATGGCCTTATTGCGCAGTTCCTTCATTGCCCTCTCGCGAAACAAGCCGTTGCGCCGCTTCTCAGAAGCGTCGCGGATGGGCCGCCGTCTCTCCTCCCGCTTCGTTGCCGGTATGCGGCCGGAGGAGGTACTGGAAGTGGCGGCTGCCCTGAATCGCCAGAAGACGTCGGTCACACTGGACAGCCTGGGGGAGAACGTCCACTCGCCAGAGGAGGCGTTTCGCTCGGCAGACATCTACCACGGCCTGCTGGAGGCGATCGCGCAGCGGGGGCTCGATGCCAATGTGAGCGTGAAGCTGAGCCAGATGGGCATGGAGCTGGACCCCCCGCTGGCCGAGCGGATCGTCCGCGAACTGACGGAGCACGCGCGGCGCGTGGGCAGCTTCGTCCGGGTGGACATGGAGGGTAGCGAGTACACCCAGCCGACGATCGATATGGTGCGGCGCATTCACGCAGAGCCGGGCAATGCCGGCCATATCGGGGTCGTGGTGCAGGCGTATCTCTATCGCAGCGAGGCGGACGTTGCCGCGCTGCTCGGTGAGGGCATCCGCATGCGGCTGTGCAAGGGCGCCTACCAGGAGCCGGCGGAGAAGGCCTTTCCCCAGAAGTCGCAGGTGGATGCGAACTTCGTAAAGCTGACGGAGACGCTGGTAGCCAGCGGGATCTACCACGGCATCGCGACGCACGACCCGGCGATGATTGCGGCAACACGCGCTTTTGTGACGGCGCAGGGGATTGCGCCATCCGCGTTCGAGTTCCAGATGCTCTATGGAGTGCGGCGCGACCTGCAGCGCTCGCTGGTCGAAGAGGGCTACCGCATGCGGGTGTATGTGCCGTTCGGGACGGAGTGGTACCCGTACTTCATGCGCCGGCTGGCGGAGCGGCCAGCGAATGTGATCTTCCTGGCCAAAAATCTGCTCAAGAGCTGAGCTGACCTACTCTCGCCTCATCAGACACGATCGTCGGAATCGCTCGCCCCGCTCGTGAGCTCGCACTTCAAATAATGGCATTAACCCTATTATGGCCTGGACAGCATAATGCACTTCATGCCATATTAGCACCATGGCGTGGGAGGTCATCTTCACGGATGAGTTCGAGGCTTGGTGGAGCGGCTTGACTGAGCGCGAGCAGATCACCATCGACGCTGGCGTGCTGTTGATCGAGCAGCATGGGCCTCAGTTGAAGCGGCCGCACGCCGATGTCATTCACGGGTCGAGCTTCCGCAACATGAAAGAGCTTCGCTGTCAGCATGAAGGGAGACCGTACCGGGTGCTCTTCATATTCGATCCCAGGCGCAATGCTGTTTTGTTGATTGGCGGAGATAAGACAGGAAACAATCGTTGGTATGAAGAATATGTGCCGAAAGCGGATACGATCTACAGTGCGTATCTAAATGAACTACCCACCGTGTCCAGGAGTTGAAAGTTCTGGCCACACCTCCCGGAAGGGAGAGCGAGCAACATGGCACGAAACTACAAGGAATTGCGGGCGAAGATGTCCCCGGAGGCGCGGGCTGCTTCTGAAGCGTTGGCAAAGGCATCAACGGCACAGATGGCGCTCGATGAGCTGCGCGAGGCGAGAAAGCTAACCCAGACTCAACTGGCCGCTACGCTTTCTGTCGATCAGGGGTCCATCTCGAAGATGGAGCGCCGTACCGACATGTATGTCAGTACGCTGCGGAACTTCATTCGCGCTATGGGAGGAGAACTGCACATACGCGCAGACTTTCCAGACGGCTCGGTCGAGATCAATCAGTTTGAAGAGAAGGAGCAGCCGCCAGCAACGAATGATCCTACGGCTGTGGCCTGAAGAGCCGCGAAGCTTTAGCGCGGGTTGTAGGGTTCGACCGATAGCAGGTTGCCGAGGATCTGCCGCTCGTGGTCGTTGTATTGCGCGCGGAAGGCAGGAGACGCGAGTTGCTGCTGACGCTCCTGCTGTGGCAGATCGCGCAAGGAGCGGAAGGCACCGCGGACCTGCTGCCTGCGCTCCTCGGGCATGGCGCTGAGTTCCTGCGCCGAGCCGCGGACCTGCTGGCGGCGATCGGGCGAGAGGCGCTCCAGATTTTCAATACGGCCGAGTGTGCGCTCCCGCCGCTGCGGCGGCATGGTGTCGAGCTGGTGCAGGCGATCGATCAGCCGCTGCTGTTGCGGCTGGGGCAGGCGGCTGAAGCCGGGCTCCTGGCGCAGCGACTGCTCCTGGCTGGTGAAGGACTGGCCGGAGTGGCTCTGCAGCCATCCGCCGAGGTGCTGCTGATTGCCACGGCCGAGGTTGGCCGGGGGCACGGGGTACTGGTTGCGCGGGCCGGAGATACCAGGCGAGGAGCCACCAGGAACCGGGGCGAAGGGCTGCGCAGTGATGAGCGGCCGCTGTTGCACGGGAGGCGCTGCCGTTGGCGCAGCAGGACGCGCATCGTAGCGCTGGGGCTGCGAGGGACGGGCGGGCGATGTCTGCGACGGCGGTGGGGTGTGGCTCTGCTGCGGGTAGGGCTGACGCTGCGGCTGGACCGGGGACTGGATCGGGGACTGAACGGGGGAATGGACGCGGGGCTGCAGGTATCCGCTGCGCGGTGCCGGGGCCTGATTGTGAGGAGCAGTGTTATGGGCTGGCGGTGGGCTGGCCACTGGACGGCCTTGCTGCGCCGCGCCGGGCAGGGTTTCGGCAGAGAGTAGCAGCAGCCCGGCGCACGCCATCCCAACCCACGCGCGGCAGGGTCGCCGCAAGTCGCTGGGTGTGCGGTGGGCCGGGATGGTGCAGCACCGTGTCATGACGTTCATCTTTCCTGAAAACAGGTGCGGAGAGTAAACAAGTGCCCGCGACTGTGACCAGTGCGCGGGTGGCTCCGTCTCCGGCGGCGGAGCCTGCTTAGTTGGACGACGGGCCGGAGTCGTCAAGATCCGCGTCCAGCGTGCTGAGCTGCTGGAATACCTGGGCATTGCCGTCGAGCGATTGCAGATCGCGCACCGTGGCCGATTCCTGCGGGCGCGGCGTCGTATGCCCAACCCAGACTGCCGTGCCGCCGCCCGCCATCAGCAGCAGGGCCAGTGCGCCGGCCGCGATGGGGCGCAAATGCAGGTTGGAGCTGTAGAGCAGACGCGCACGCAGGCGCTCCCACAGACTGGCTGGCGGGTTGGCTTTCTCTTCGCGCAGCAGCGCAGCCATGCGCACATCGAAGTACGGCGAAGGCTCCGGCGCTTGCCACGCGTCCATGGCCTGCATGGTGGCCTGGAGCGCGGCCAGCTCCTGCCCGCATGACGCGCAGGCGTCTACATGCTGCCGTGCCGTTGCCGACGCCGCGGCGGGGTCGAGCAGTAGGTCTGCTAGCTGTGTTTTAGTCGCTTTGCAATCCATTTCAGTGCTTCCTTGCTCCAATGCGGTTGGCTTCGATGCTGCTGTGGGCTGGGGATTCAGCATTAGATGAACTCCTGCAGCCGCTCGCGTAATGTCTGATAGGCGCGGAAGAGCAGCGACTTGGTAGCCGACTCACTCAACTTCAGCACAGCGCCTATCTGTTTGTAATCCAAGTCCTGATATTTATGCATCAGAACGGCGGTCCGTTGCCTCTCCGGCAGCGCCATGACATGCTTGCGAATGGCGGCAAGCCGTGCTTCGCGCAACATATCCTGCTCGACGCTGGGCGTGGTGTCGGCCACATCGGGCGTCATGCCGGTCTCCGGGTCGGTCTGATCCAGATACACGGCCGGCGCCAACCGCTCATGCCGCGTGTCCCGCGCGTGGTTGACGCCCAGGTTGGTGGCGATGCGGTAGAGCCAGGTACTGAACTTCGCCTCTGCCCGGTAGCTGGCGCGGGCACGATAGACGCGCAGGAAGACCTCCTGGGCCAGCTCCTCCGCCACTGCCTGGTTGTGCACCATGCGGAACATGAAGTGCATCATCTGGCGGCGGTACTTTTCGACCAGCAGGGTGAAGCCTGCCTCATCCCCCACAGCGACCCGCAGCATGATCTCGGCATCGGTCAGCTCCGCCCAGCCGCCTGCCGGCATGGCGGGTGCCTGGCTTGCGGGTAACCGGGTTGCAGGTGTCCGGCCATGGACTTGCGTATTGGGATGGACGGCAGCAGTAGCCATGTCTTCCTCAACCCCGGAATCGGCAAAACGTTGCGGGTCTTCCAGCAGATCCGGTTGGAGATTCGCGCCGTCCTCTGCTTCGGGAATGGGCTGGCCGGGGTGGTGCAGCGGGCTCTCCGGGTCCAGGTTGTCCAGGGAGTCCTCTGTATCCAGATCGCCCAGGGACTCCTCCGGGGCTAAAGGGTCCAGGAGCCCGTCCGGCTCGGCGTCACCGGGGAGAGAAGGGTCGGGGGGTGACTCCGCGGCGCGCTCGCCCTTGCGAGGATGGCCGGAGGCAGTGGGATGGCTGGCGCGGGATGGCGGGCGAAAGGGCATCGGAAGGGGGTTCGGGTATTGTAGATGCCGGAGTTGCGGTCTTCCTACCAGGCAGGACTACCGCACAGAACGTAGCGCACAGGAACGGATGCGGCTTGGGGCCGGGGGAGGTGCGTCACGGCTGTACCCGGCTTTGGGAAGCAGGCGGGGGGTGGATGGTAAAGTAACCAAGTCCCCACCAGAGCCTTACTCGGGGCGAGGGCGCTTAACTCAGCGGTAGAGTGCCACCTTCACACGGTGGAAGTCGCAGGTTCAAATCCTGCAGCGCCCACCATATCTCATCGAGCTAGGTGAGTGCGAGACAACTGAAAAAGTCATCTCTCAAATGTCGAGTTACGCGTCGAATAAGCGCACGGCAGCGAAGGCTTATTCCGAGGCGAGCGACCTACGGATGCGTGCCGAAATTCTGAGTGCGATCCTGAGGGTCATCGAGCGGCATCACTTGACGCAGGCAAAGCTCGCGGTTCTCCTCGACGATCATCAGCCGAACATGAGCGACTTGATGAATGGGAAGATTTCAAAGTTCAGCATCGAGAAGCTTGTTCGCTACGCGGATCGCCTCGGGATTGAGACGAGAGTCGAAATGGTCGAGCACAAGGATCGGCAGCTCGCTTACGCCTGATCGTCATCGTCTGATGGTCCGGTTGCTGCTACTCGACGAAGCTGGCGCACGCATCATGGAGCGCTCGATCCCTTGCTGCTGCGCGCGGAGGGCTGCTGGCTGCATGGCCTGCAGATAGACGCGGTTGGCGGTGGCGAGGTGATCCAGGCATTGGGCCACGCTCCACGATGCGGGACTGGCATGCCACTCGCCTTGCTCCTCGCTCAATCCAGCAACCAGTTTCAGCGCATCCTGCTCGACGTCTTAGAATTGATTTCCGAGGTGCACGATATCCGGAGTCCAGACTGAGCGGAGTGCTAAGGGTCGATCATTCCGCTGCTACCAGTTGGCAGCCCGGTCAGTGACTGAACTTTGCTCAAAGCGCCCGATATTTGATCAATGCTGAACACATCAATCTCTCCGGTAGTCGTCACAACTGTCAGGAACCGGTTGTCGCTACTCACCGCCAGGTCAAGCGGTCCGCCGCCCGTAGTCGCAGCTATGGAGTGAAGCAGTGTCAGATCGCCATGCGGCGCCATACTCATCGTCGATATGGATGCGCTCGCTGTGTTGGCAACAAAAGCGAAGTTGCCATCGCGTGAGATTGCGACCCAGCATGCGGTCGTTTGATTCGTCGGCACTGCGCTGCTGATGACCTGCAGTCTGCCTGATGAATCGACGTTGTAGGACGATGCTGTCCCGGCTCCGGCCTCGGAGACCACTAATACGCCATCGTTCCGGAAAGCAAAGCCAAATGGTTGTGTACCGGCTGACGCCACTGTGACAGCGGCCGAGAGAGTCCCATCTGCGCCCACTGCAAGCATGTCAATCAACCCAGTTGTACGTTCTGCCACCACCAGTGCCTTGCCGTCGGGAGAAAACTCCAGCTGGGCGGGCGAGACGCTATTCGCACTCAAGGCTCTTGTCGACCCAGGAATGGCCGCCAGGTTGCCCGCAGAGTCGACATGGAAACCACTGACACTATTTGGCGAGCCGGCATTCAGCACGTAAACCAGGCCATTGAACTCTGTAACGCTGATGGGCTGGGAGCCGGCAGAAGCCATCCGGCTTGCCAGAACCAGCCCGGTGGTGGGGACGCGGAAAGCCGAGACGTCGTTATTGCCCGGATTCACCGCCAGCAGGACACCTTGGCTGGCGCTGATCGTAAGTGCTCCCTGATTTTCAAGGCCGTGACCCAGTCCGAGACCGCCGGTCGGCACACTGTCCACGCGCGTGAGTGTGCCGACCGCGCTCCGCGAGTACACGACCACGGAGTTGCCAGAGGCCGCATTGTCGAGAGTGAACACTCTCCCGGCATTGCTGACTGTTGGCGGCGCTGGCGGGGCAGGAGGCGGAAGCGGAGTGCTGCTCGAGGTCGGCAGTAGATTTGTTTGCGAACTGCCTCCGCAACCTGCGAGGACCGCGCAGATTACCAGCAGAGCGATGCGCGCGGAACTCATATTTCCGTAGAGTGATTCCTCAGATTCGAGTTACACACTCCTTTCAAGAGGACGTCCGTAACCGGAAAGGGCAGCCCGGTCGCTCTTCGCCTTTTTCTTGTCGGCATGACTGTTGCCCGGACAAAATGTGCCTGGTTGTGCTCAGGTGCTTACTCGCGGGAGCTTCAATTCAGCTTCCACAACAGGAAGGCTCCCTTGAAGGCGTTGTCATTGGAGCCGAGCGTGACGTTTTGCGGGAGTTGCTTCATCAGCTTCGCGTTTCCTCCGCCGAGGACGACCGAGTCGCATTCCATCGCGTTCGACATCAACGCGATCACCTTCAGCACGTTGCGTTCCCAGTGTTTGCGTCCCTGGCGCTCCAGTCCGGCCTTGCCCAGGTAGTCCTCGTAGGACTTGTGCTTCTTCCAGGGCAGATGCGCCAGTTCCATCGCCTGTACCGACCCGTCCACCACCATGGCTGATCCCAGTCCGGTTCCCAACCCGAGGTACAGCATTCTGCCGCCGTGATAGCTGCCCACCGCCTGCATTGCGGCATCGTTTAGCAGCTTCAATGGCTTGTTCCCGAATGCCTTTTTGAAGTCGAAGCGCACCCAGCCTTTGCCGAGGTTATGCGGTTCGAGCAGCGGTCTGTCATGGATGACCGGGCCGGGGAAGCCCACCGAGACGCGATCGTATTTCCACCCGGCCGTAAGCTTGTGGATGGCGTCCATCATGAGTTCCGGCGTCATCTCTGGGCCGGACGACACCTTGATGACCTCTTCGTGGCGCTGAGAGCGAAACTTCACGTTATTTCCACCAATATCGACACCCAGGATGTTCATCAAGCCTCCTGCCGTAGTTGAGCATCGCTGCCGATGTGCCGGAAGCGCATTCAGAATATACGTGGATCAGGAATTCGTGGAGAGTCCATCTCGGATGGTAACCAGTTTGGAAGGAAATGCTATCCGATGCTGATGGGGAATGGTGTGCTGCGATGACTAAACGTGACTCGTCCCAATTGACCAGCCGCTCGCTCACCGTGTCCTTCGTCGCCGGGCGAGCACGGCGGATGGAAAGTGGATCGCGTGGTTGCGGTAAGTGGCGAGTCATTGGCGCCAGCGTCAAGGCTGGAGATGGTCGAGGGGGCAGTGACGGAGGTGAAGTCGCCGGCAGCATGGATCCTGCGCGGCTGCATCAGCAACGCGCGCTATGCCACCCGGGCGGAAGTGAATATGCTGACCGCCCGGCAAGCGGGGCTCGGTCGCGAGCAGGCTGCCTGCGCTGCGCTGATCCCCATCCGCAAGACAGAGGCTTGGTGGGCGCTGGCACAGGATGAGCGTCGCGCCATCTTCGAGGAGCAGTCCCGGCACACAGCGATCGGTTTGGAATACCTGCCCGCGATTGCACGGCGGCTGCACCACAGCCGCGATCTAGGCGAGCCGTTCGACTTCCTGACCTGGTTTGAGTATGCCCCCGAGCACGCGAGCGCATTTGACGCACTGCTGGCGCGGTTGCGTGCGACCCGGGAGTGGGATTATGTAGACCGCGAAGTCGACATCCGGTTGACACGCGCTTAGCGTTTGGAGCTAGGCAGTGGCCTTGGAGGGGGCGGGTGCTATGGCCAGGAAGTCCTCTGCGAAGCGGCGCGCGTACTCCTCGGTCAGCGCTGCAACCCGCGCGGGATCCTGGGACCGGACAATCAGGCCGGCGTGGTGGTGCTTCTGCATGCGGTACACGATCTCGGGCGCGGCATAGTGGTCGGTGACGGGAGCTGCATCGCGCGCCAGGCACAGCACACTGCCCGCATACTGCGTGTCGAGGGGCGGCAGCGTGTACTGCTGTCCGCGCGCGAGGGCTACCTCGATGCGTGCCCACTCTGCCCATGGATTGAAGCCGGAGGCCTGTTCGATGACCTCCGCGATAAACGCACCACCCACCCGTGCCGCTGCTTCCAGGAAGTAGAACCGCCCATCCGCAGCGGAGCGAATCCACTCGGTGTGGGTGACGCCATTCTCGAGTCCCAGTGCTTCGATCAACTGCCGATGCAGTAGAGGAATCTCGCGCGCCGGGGCTGAGGAGCGGTCAACGGTGCGCGTGGTGAAGACGCCACCGCCGTGCATTAGATCGAAGGGCGGCCGGCCGTACTGATGTGTGGGCGCGATCAGCGTCTGGCGCTGCCACACCACCCCGTCGGCATGGAAGATATCGCCTGGTATGAACTGCTCAAGCAGATGGTGGGACTGCCTGTCACCCAGCGCGTCGAGCACCGGCCACAGTTCCTCCGGGTGATGCAGCTTGCGAATGCCGATGGCGGATGCGTCGGTGCGCGGCTTCAGCATCCAGGGCGAGGGGGTCTCGCGCATCCAGTGGGCCAGGTCGTCATGATTGAAGACGCCGATAAACTCCGGCACCAGCAGGTTGGCCTCGCGAGCACGCAGCCGCATAGCCAGCTTGTCGCGGAAGTAGCGGGTGGCGGATTCACCCATGCCGGGCAGCCGTAGGTGCTCGCGCAGAGTGGCGGCGATCTCCATGTCGAATTCGTCAAGCGCAACGATGCGCGTGATACGCCGGGAGCGAGCGAGGTAAGTGACGGTGCCGATGATCTGCGCCGGTACCAGGCCATCTGGCATGTAGTGGATCTTGCTTAGAGCGTCGTGCGGCCAGTCGGCATTGCGATGCTTTTCGAGGGTCAATAGCTCGACGCGGCAGCCCAGGTTCGCGCACTCGCGCATGAAGCGCTGCCCCTTCTCGTAAGTCGTGATGCAGAGGATGAGTGGCTGCGCGGAATTCTCCGGTGCGATCGTCGAGGATGCGTCCATGATTCAGGGCTCCTGCGGGCAGAAGGCGGCAGAGGCGCCTACCCACTCTTGATTGCGGTTGTGATCGACGCCCATCATCTTGCCGCGGCCCAGACGGATGAGCGAGATGACGGGCTGGAGAGATTCGCCATCCGGCCACACATACATGATGCGTACCTCGGCCTGCGTCATTCCATGTGGAGTGTCGATGACTGGCTCGAAGCGGACCCTTTGCTGCAACAGATAGTTGTGGCGCTCGTCCGGCGGGATGGCGGCAATTTCTGCGTCACTGGGTGCAAACTGCACGCCCTTGCCAGCGAAGCCGTAGAGCGGTTTAAAGACCCATTGCTCGCGATCCTGGGGCAGCAGATCGCGCCCGCGCCCGGCGTCCCACTGATTGAGGAAGACTGCCGCAGGCACGGACGGATGCTGAAGCCAGGGAATGGAAAATTTGCTGATGCGGAAATACCAGTTCGGATGGCCGGCCCACTCGACTTCTATATCGTCGCGATAATCAAATGGCAGCGCTATGCGCTTCTGCTCCAGTTCATCGACGATGGCGCGATTGTAGATGCGCTCGATGGGCACCCGGCGGTCGCCATCTTCGTAGAACAGCCGCCGCCCTTCGCGTGTCAGCTTCGCGATGTCGACGGCGCGAATGCCGAGCCTGTCTTCGTGGATGTGAAAGTCGGGCAGCGTCTTCTGCGCCGCTGGATCAGTCTCGAGCAGCACCACATTCTCCGGCGCATGTTTGCCCACGATAACGCGGCGCAGCAGCGCCCAGTAGCTCTCATCATCGTGGCCGCCGAGATAGGTGCTCAGGCCGGAGAGCCCGTAGCTGCGCAGGTAGCACTGGTTGATCAACCACTGGAAGCCGAAGATTGAGGGAAAGGCCTGAAGTTCTACCAGCCGGGGGGCCAGCGTGCCGTCTGCCTCGCGCACCAGGCCAAAGTCTGCCGTCATGAAATGCGGATGCGAGGAGCAGTGGGGCACGCGAAAGCGCTCCGGCACCGCATCGGCAGAGGCCGCAAGATATGCCGGGTTGTCGAGAAGCTGATGTGTGAGCAGGGCGCCTGTATCGGCGATCTGCTGCATGACCGACGCGGGGAAGAAGCAGGGCGTCTCCGCGACGCGGAATTGCAGCGGCGCGCGTGCCAGCCGGGAAGCCTCGGCCAGCAGCGACTGATACTTTTCAGGCCGATAGTCGCGATTGAATCGCTGCCGCAGCTCGGGGAGCACGCTGCCTCCTTCCTTTCGCGATCAGGGATGAATGAGAAACCGGCCCTCACGCATGATCTGCTCTTCGCCACCCTCACGTTCGAGCCAGATGTTGAAGCCGATTCCTACCACATCGATATGCGTCGTCGAGGTCCACGGCGCCCTGGTGTGCTCGCCGTACGGATCGCCGAATGCGATGTGGATGCCGGGATACTTCTCGTCCTGCAGGATGTTGCCGATAACATGGGTCACGCCGATGTTGGTGCCGATGGCGAATTCGCCCACCCGGTCAGAGTTCTCATCGCGATGGGTGTACTCCCAGAATTCATCCTGCAGCTGGCTGTTGGAGCTGGTACAGGCGACGATGCGATTCTGTGCGATGGTGATGGTTAAAGGCGTTGCCGCGAGCGAACCATAGCGCTGGCAGAGATAGTCGCCTACAACGCCATCCACGACGAAGGTACCGTTCACTTCGCCCGGAGAGGTGAAGACCTCTCCTCCGGGCAGGTTGCCCCACTTATCCGGGCTGATGATGCCGCTGGTCTTGAGCCATTGATAGCCGGGGTTCATCTCGGCGCGAATCTCAGTACCGGCAGCGGTGGTAGCGCGAACTGCGGTTGCGTTCCGCACCCGGTCCAGCACGCATTGGCTCAGGCGGTCCACAGCGGTGTAGTCCGCGCGCATACCTTCCAGCATGATTTGCGGTGTGATGTTCACCATGTGGGCATGGCGCATGCGGCGGCGGTTCACCACATCGGTCATCTGGCGGCGGGAGCGCAGCTCGTTCTGTTGCACCAGCACGGCGAAGATGGATACCTGGCTGCTCTCCATATCGGCCAGTACCTCTGCGGGCATACCACTGAGTGGACGCGGCGCCAGCTCTTCCAGCACGAAGCCATTCCAGCGGCAGCCCACAGACTGCAGCTCATGTGCGATGGCGGCAGCGATGGGAGCAGTGATCTG
>JBBRLT010000057.1:0-22515 GCA_038231235.1 Terriglobales bacterium | reverse complement strand
GAGGAACTGCTCGATGAGCGAGGTCTCGGTGCCCTTCTGCGCCAGATCTGCGGACTTGGCACGCGTGCTGAAGGTGCGCTTGAGGAAGTGCCCGACCGCGCGCATGAGCGAGAGGCCCTTGATGCGCTGCGCCCCCCACTCGGCGCTGATCTGGTCACAGCGCACGCCCCACACTTTCTCGGTATAGGACTTGAAGAAGGTGAGATAAAGTTGACGTCCAAAGCGGTTGATGAGGAAGTCTTCGAGGCTCTTCTCTGGCCTGCGCTGATGCAGCCGCGCGGCAATGTAACTGGCGCCCACACGCGCCGTGCGCGCCAGGCCGAGCTTGCCCAGCGTGTCGGGCGTCAGAGTAATGGGGTAGTCGAAGAAGCGTCGCAGGAAGTAGATGCGGCTGCGGCGCGGGCGCACCAGCATGACGAGGTCGGGGTCGGCATCGGGGTCGGCATGTGCGTGCAAGGTATTGAGCGAGCGGTGGCGGTTTTGATAAGAGATGACGGCATGGCCAGCTCCCTGGTCCTCAATCGGCATCAGGTCCAGCCACCATTGCATGACGCGGTCCGACTTCGAAAAGAAGCGATGGCCGCCGATGTCCATGCGATTGCCTTTGTAGCGGACCGTGCGCGAGATGCCGCCGACACTGTCGTCTGCCTCCAGCACGACCGGATGAATGGGGGGCGAGCCATCCTTGCCGCTGCGCCGCAGCAGTTCCAAGGCAGCAGTAAGGCCAGCAGGACCTGCGCCAATGATGAGGGCGGTGCGCTGATTCATCGGGAGCGCTCGAAGCAGCCTGCGATGCAGGTAGCTGCGAGCTGCCCTTCCGGCGTGAAGGCGACGATATCGGCGCGGCGGCCCACCGCGATAGTCCCGTAGGCATGGGCAAAGCCAGTGAGCACCGCGGGATTCTGTGCTGCCATGCGTGTGACGTCGTGCAGCGGCATCCGGGTGAAGCTGGCGAAGTTGTGTACGGCGCGATCCATGGTGAGCACGCTGCCGGCGAGCACCCCATCATGCGTGCAGCGGCCGTCCACCACGTCGACCTCCATCTGACCCAGGCGATAGCGGCCATTGGGCATGCCGGCAGCGCTGAGGCCGTCGGTCACCAGGATGCCGCGGGCAACGCCTTTGGCCTTGGCGAAGAGGCGCACGGCAATGGGATCGACGTGGATGCCGTCGGCGATGATCTCGGCGAAGAGATCGTCTGCATCGAGCACTACGCCCAGCATGCCGGGCTCGCGATGATCGAGCCCGCGCATGGCGTTGTAGGTATGGGTGGCAGACTGTGCGCCAGCGGCGATGCCGGAACGCGCCTGGGCTGCGGTTGCATCGCTATGGCCAAGGCTGACGCGCACGCCCAGCGCGTTGGCATGTGCGATGAGCTCGAGCGCACCGGGCAGCTCTGGAGCGATGGTCATGAGGCGGATGGTGCCACGGGCGGCCTGCCAGAAGCGATGGAAGAGTGCGATGGACGGTGGCTGCAGGTCGGCAGCGGGATGGACGCCACGTTTGGCGTGCGAGAGGAAGGGGCCTTCGATATGAATGCCAAGCGGACACGCGCCGGGCATTGCATCCGTGCTAGTTGTGGCTGTTTCAATGAATGCAGCGAGTGCCTCGAGTGCGCGCAGTGTGTCGTCGATGGGCGCGGTGACGGTGGTGGGCAGGAACGCGCCGACCCCGCGCGTCGCGATGAAGCTCGCGACTGCTGCGGCAGAGGCGGTGCCTTCCATCACATCGTGGTTGGCTGCCCCATGCACATGAATGTCCAGCATGGCCGGAGCGAGCAGGAAGCCGGGCAAATCATGGTGCTGCTGGTGGGGGGGCAGCCCGTCGCCACGCTGCCCAAAGGCCTGAATCACCCCGTCTTCAAGCAGTATCCAGGGATCGTCGAGCACGCCGTCGGGTAAGACCAGCACAGCGGCCGTCAACACAGTACGCATGCAACTTCCTCTTAATCATTATCAATGACGGGCATGCCAAGCTCTTCCGCCTTGGGCAGCTTGTGCGTCCGGGGCAGCTGGGTACGCAGTGCATCGAACTGCCGCGCGCGTGTGATCCATAGCTGGATGGCGAGATCGTACTGTGCCAATACATTCTGCAACCAGTAAGGACGATTGTCGCGCAGCCATGACTGCTGGAAGAGTTCGCGCGTCAGTGTGTAGCCATCGCGCAGGTCCTGGCAGCGGCCATTCGCGCTCGAGATCTCGATCAGGTCGGCAGTAGCGCGGGAGTGCGGCGTGGATGCCTGGTCGCTGTAGGCATCGGCATAGCGATGCGCCATCTCATCGGCAAATTGAAACTTCATGCCGATGAAGTCGATCCTGCGCGCGCCCAGAGCCATGGCGTCCAGGGTGTTCTGTTCACGCAGCGGAGCGGCGGCGCGAGCCTCGGCGATCAGGACCAGAGCGCGCTCTGCGTGCTGGCGCACCTCCCCGAGGATGGGCTGCAGCATAGCGAAGTCCTGGCGGCCCTCGTCGCTCCACGGGTCCTCCCAGAACAGCGCGTTCGCGCCGCCCAGGCGAAAGCCGTTGGTCGTGAACAGCCGCTGTGCAGCCATGATCTCCGCATAGGCCTGATCGATTTTTCCCGTCGCGTCGCCGTGGAAGGCAGTGCCAAAGTTGGCCTGAAATTGTGGGATGGATGCTTCGCCGGGCTGCCACGCAGCCGCTGCGCCGAACACGACGCCGTACCAGTCGTCATCGAAGATGCCTTCGCCGTCATCGTTCCACGCTGTGTTGATCATGCCCCTGGCGCCGAGCCGCTGGCCATCGCGCACGAAGTGCTGAATGTTGATGAGGCCGACGTTCGAGTCCGGATAGACGCGCCGCCAGTTGTTCACCCCGGGCGCCACCCATACCTCCATGCCTGCCTTGTTGAAGGGCTGGATGTACTTGTCGAAGCTGGGCAGCGCGTCATAGACCCAGGGCACGCCGATCATGTCTTTGGGCAGAGACGCGACCAGGTCCGGGTTGTGCCAGGCCAGGTCGCCCCAGAAGAGGATTCTTTTGCCAGTGGGTTGCAGTGCATCGTGAATCTGGCGCAGGAAGTCAACGTAGACCTGGTCGAGCCCCTGCTGTCCAACCACATCCTTACTCTGACCGTGGCCCAGCTCGTCTGTCTCATCGGCGCCGATGTGCACCCAGGGCGAGGGGAACTGCGCGGCAATCTCCGTGAACCACTGCTTGATCAGTGGCAGCGAGCCCGCCTGAATGGGCGCGAGGACATGACCGTGCGGCGTCTCTGCCAGGGTAGCGAACTGCTCGTACTTGAGCAGGTGATGCAGGTGGCCGAAGGCCTCCTGCTCGGGAATGACGGTGACGTGATATTCCGCCGCATAGCGGACCAGCTCTGCCACGTCCGCTGCGCTCATGGCACCGCCGGGGGGCGCGGCGATGGGCGACGATGCCGAGGCCAGGGTGTGTTCGAAGTAGGGTGAGTAGATGTTGAGCTTGTAGGCCGCGAGCGTGCGGATCTGCTGCTCCTGGAAGTCGAGGGTGGGGACGGGACCGCGGGAGAGGTCATCGCTGAGCCCGCGATGCGCGAGCGCGGGCCAGTCGCGGATGGTGGCTGCGGTGAGCTGCGCTTCATCGCCGTGGCCAGTGACCATCTGCTTCATGGTCTGCGCGCCGTAGAAGAGTCCCGCGCTAGTGGAGGCGATGACGGCGAGACCATGCGGCTGCGGCAGGATGGTGTAGCCTTCCTCGCTCATCGCGGGATCGAGCGTGAGGTGCGCGGAGGCGAGCAGGGCCTTGGCCGCGGCTGTGGTCGCGCGCAGCAACTCGATGACAGCGCCGCCGGGACGGATGGGGATGCCACGGTCGCCGAGGACCGTGCGGAGATCTTCCGCTGTGAAGCGATCCGCCGCATCAAGGGAGGCGGTCCGCACCTGCAGGCCGTGGTCGAGCGGCAGCAGCGTGCCTGCGCGGACCTCACGCGGCATGGGGATGAGCTTGAGACCGGGGGTTGGTTGGGCATCTGCTCGAAAGGTGACGCCGAGCAGGGCCGCAACAACAAAAAAGGCCGTGGCAGCAGGGCGGCGCAGTCGATGCAGGCGAATGGAAGAAGTGGCGTGGCAACGGGTCACCACGTCATTGTGACGCATCGGCTCGTGCGCCGTTGTTGTATCCGCAGATTCGGCTAAGCGGAGATGCTATTTAGCAGCGCTCTTGAGGGCGACCATCATTTCGCGCCGCAGGATGGTATTGATGCGCGTCTGATAGCCCTTGCCAGAGGCGCGCAGCCAATGCAGCACGTCGGAATCAATGCGCACTGTGGTCGAACTTTTAGTAGGACGGTACAGCGGATTGCGAACGGCATGCTTCCAGAATGAGTCGGCCAGCGGCGGAATGTCGCTGTAGTCGATGTTGCTGTCCGGCCTCGCCTTGAGTGCCTTGATTTCGGCCTTTTGCGCCACAGTGAGGGCCGCGGGACTGGCGAGATCGAGTTCGAACTTAACTGTTCGCTGCTTCATAGCGCGTCCTTTCTTTGCGGTCGGCCCGGCGCGCCGAGATGATGCGGATTGTCTCGTCGTCTTCATGTTCCTGGATTGCGTGTGCCACGGTCAGCATCAATGAGCCGTCAACCATCCCGATGGCCAGCCATCGCTCCTCACCGCCGTCGACGCGGTCTGCTTCCATCAATGCCCCAGGATCGGCAAAGACACGAGCAGCCAATCCGAAGCTAACGCCGTGTTTGCGCAGATTGCTCGCCGCCTTTGCGGAGTCCCATTCGAAGCGAAGCTGCACAGTGGAATGTTACTACAATAATGTATGAGCATGCGCTATCAGGCTCTCTACGCGCTTGCGTCCAGGCGTTCTGAGATGCTTTCGTGTATAAACGGCTGTTTCGGAGGAGTGGCGATGGCGGAGCTTCAGTACCAGTCGGGATTTCTGAACGAGTTTGCTACCGAGGCGGAGCCGGGCGCGCTGCCGGTAGGGCAGAATACGCCGCAGCAGCATCCGCTGGGGCTGTATGCGGAGCAGTTCAGCGGCACTGCCTTTACTGCACCGCGCGGGGTGAACCGGCGGTCGTGGCTCTACCGCATCCGCCCCTCCACCGTGCACAAGCCCTACACGCAGATGCGCGGCCGGCTGATCAAGACGTGGCCCTGCCAGGACGCGCTGGCCACGCCCAACCAACTGCGCTGGAATCCAGAGCCGATCCCCAATGGCGCGGTCGATTTCGTCGACGGCATGATGACCCTGGGCGGCAATGGCAATACGATGCTGCAGACCGGCGCGGCCATCCATATCTATGTTGCGACCCGCTCCATGGTGAAGCGTTTTTTCTGGAATGCAGACGGCGAGATGCTGATTGTGCCGCAGCTGGGGCGGCTGCTGATCTTCACCGAGTTGGGCAAGCTGGCAGTGGCCCCGGGCGAGATCTGCGTGCTGCCGCGCGGACTAAAATTCCGCGTGGACCTGCTGGAGAAGGAGGCGCGGGGCTACATCTGCGAGAACTACGGCCCGCAGTTTCGCCTGCCCGACCTGGGTCCGATCGGCGCAAATGGGCTGGCGAATCCGCGCGATTTCCTCACGCCAGTCGCGGCATACGAAGACCTGCAGGAGCACGTTGAAGTGATCACCAAGTATCAGGGCCTGCTGTGGTGCAGCGGCATGGAGCACTCGCCGCTGAACGTGGTGGGCTGGCACGGCAATTTCGCCCCCTACAAGTACGACCTGGCGCGCTTCAACACTATCAACACGGTGAGCTTCGACCATCCCGACCCGTCGATCTTTACCGTGCTCACGGCGCCGAGCGAGATCCACGGAACATCGAACATCGACTTCGTGATCTTCCCGCCGCGCTGGATGGTGGCCGAGCACACCTTCCGTCCGCCATGGTTCCATCGCAACGTGATGAATGAGTTCATGGGACTGGTGTTTGGCCAGTACGACGCCAAGGCGGAAGGGTTCCTGCCCGGCGGCGCCAGCCTGCACAACTGCATGAGCGGCCACGGACCGGATGCGGAGACCTATGAGCGCGCTACCACGGCGGAGCTGAAGCCGCAGTACCTGGCGAACACGCTGGCCTTCATGTTTGAGACGCGCTTCCCCATCCAGACCACCAAGCATGCCCTTGAAAGCACGACGCTGCAGCGCGACTACTTCGAGGTGTGGCAGGGGCTGAACCGGCGCTTCACCCCGCCGGGCAAGCAGTCGTGAGCGCAGCGCAACCGAGCGTGACGCCCGGCACCCATCCCGGTCCCGCGCTGCGTGCGCTGTTGACCGGCCTGATTGACTACGCCGGGCTGTTTCCGCCCGCGGGCCTGGGCATGGCGGATGCTGTCCGCAACTACGCCAGTTACGTGAATGGCGAGCACTCTGAAGACTCCTGGATGCTGGGCCGCTTCATCCTGCCCGCGGCGCGGCTGCACGAGTTTCGTGAGGCGGTCGAGCATACGGGCGCGGATGCCAGCGGCTGGCGGTTGAGCGTGCTGGCGACCGGCGCTGACCAGGAGGCGATTGAGGGCTGGAGCCATCCACATGTTTACGGCACGATCGACACGCTGGAGATCCGCGCGGCGAACGGGGGCGAGATCAAGCAGGCGGCGCAGGCTTTTGCGGGCGGCTACCAGCTTTACTTCGAGATACCCCCGCAGCAGTGGACCGCGCTGCTACAGACGGTGGGCGTGGCCCACGCGCGAGCCAAGATTCGCACTGGCGGGGAGGCACCCGCGGCCATTCCGCCCGAGGGCAGCGTGCTGCAGTTTCTGCGCCTGGCCAGCGAGCGGCGGCTGGCCTTCAAGGCTACGGCTGGGCTGCATCATCCCCTCCGCGCTATGCAGCGGCTCACCTACAAGGAGGACAGTCCGAGCGCAGTAATGCACGGCTTCCTGAACGTCTTCGCAGCGGCGGCGCTGCTGTGGCATGAGCCGAAGATGGGTCAGGAAGCGGCATGGATGCTGGCAGAGCGCGACCCCTATGCCATTACCATGGACGGCGACATGATGACCTGGCACAACAGTAGCGTCACGCTGACCACGCAGCAGATTCGCGAGGCGCGCGAACGCTTCTGTATCAGCTTCGGATCGTGCTCCTTCCTCGAGCCGGTGGCGGACCTGAGGACACTGGGATGGCTGTAAATACTTGCGACCCCGCGCTGCGCAGCTGGGTGAAGTCAGCGCGTGCACCCGGGACGGACTTCCCCATCCAGAACCTGCCCTATGGCGTGGCGCGTATCGCCGGTCAGCCAGCGCCGCATGTGGTGGTCGCCATCGGCGACCAGGCGCTCGATCTACCTACAGTGGCGGCAACCCCGGCATTGGCTGGACTTCCAGTGGGGATTCTGTCGGCGCTGCGTGAGCCGACACTGAATGCATTGATGGAGCAGCCGAAGGATGCGCAGCGCGCGCTGCGGGAACGCATCAGCGTGCTGTTCGAGGAGGCGCGCGTCGATGCGTTGCAGCACCGCACGGCGGTGGAGGGAGCGCTTCGACCTCAGAGTTCGATCGAGTTGCTGGTGCCTGCTGCGATCGGCGACTACACCGACTTTTACGCATCGGTCTTCCACGCGACCAATGTGGGCAAGCTGTTTCGTCCAGACAATCCGCTGTTACCGAACTACAAGTACGTGCCGATCGGATACCACGGTCGCGCGTCATCCATCGTGCCCAGTGGGGCCGCCGTACAGAGGCCGCAGGGACAACTTGCTGGAGCGGCCGACGAGGCGCCGCGGCTCGCCCCGACACGCATGCTGGACTATGAATTGGAGGTAGGTGCCTACGTGGGCCAGGGGAATGCGTTGGGCCAGCCGGTGCCCATTGGCCAGGCGCGCGAGCACCTGTTCGGGCTGTGCCTGTTGAACGACTGGTCTGCGCGCGATGTGCAGGCGTGGGAATACCAGCCGCTCGGACCCTTCCTGGCGAAGAGTTTCGCCACGACCGTGTCGCCGTGGGTGGTGACGCTCGACGCCCTGGAGCCGTTCCGCACGGCGGCCTTTACGCGGCCGGAGGGCGACCCGGCGCCGCTTCCCTACTTGAGTAGCAAGGAAGATCAGCAACGCGGCGGCTTCGACGTGCGGCTGGAGGTGTATCTGGAGACGGCGCGCATGCGTGAGGCGGGCGAGCCGCCCTTCCTGCTGAGCCAGAGCAATCTGCGCGAGCTTTACTGGACACTGGGCCAGATGCTGGCGCACCACACCAGCAACGGATGCAACCTGCGGCCGGGCGACCTGCTGGGCACCGGCACCGTCTCTGGCGCAGATACCACTTCGCGCGGATGCCTGCTGGAGATCACATCGCGCGGCGCACAACCCGTGCTGCTGCGCAATGGTGAGACGCGCAAGTTCCTGGAGGACGACGACTCGGTAATCCTGCGCGGACACTGCGAGCGTGCGGGGGCCGTACGGGTTGGCTTTGGCGAGTGCCGCGGGATGGTAGCAGCTGCCGCGGACCGAATATGAGCTAGAAGCGCGCGACCAGCATTCTCTCTTCGGTCATAGATTCCATCGCGGCGCGGATGCCTTCCCGGCCAGTGCCGGAGTCCTTCACGCCGCCGTAGGGCATGTGCTCGGCGCGCCAGGCAGTGGATTCGTTGACCAGTACAGTGCCTACCTCAAGCGCGCGGAAGGCCTGGGTGATGCGGCCCCAGTCCCTGGTGAAGACGGCGGCCTGCAGACCATAGCGTGAGTCGTTGACCATCGCGATTGCCTCCTCGAATGTTTCGTAGGGGTTGACGAAGACGATGGGCGCGAAGGCTTCTTCCTGGAAGAGCGACGTGGTGCGCGGGACTTTTGCCAGCAGCGCGGGGGCCAGCTGTCCGCCTTTCCGTTCTCCGCCCGTAAGCAGGTGGCCTCCCGCGGCCACGGCCTGCTCGATCCAATTGGCGGCGCGCTCGGCTGCCGCGACGGAGATCATGGGGCCGATCTGTGTCTTCTCATCCAGTGGATCGCCGGCGATCATTTTCTCAATGCCCTCCGTCATCCGCTGGGCCAGTGTCTGCCAGCGCATCTTGTGCACGAAGACGCGCTGCACGGAGATGCAGCTCTGCCCGGAGTAGGTGAAGCCGCCGCTCAGGATGGCGCGTGCGGCCTGCTCCAGGTCCGCATCGTCGTGAACGATGACAGCGGCATTGCCGCCCAGCTCCAGCGTGCAGCGCAGGCGCGGGACCATGGCCTTCAGCCGCCAACCCACCTCCGCGCTGCCGGTGAAGGTGAGCATGCGCAGTTGCGGACTGGCGAGCATGCCGGCGGCGACCTCATTCGAGCAGGGCAGCACACTGATGGCGCCGAGCGGCCAGCCCGCGTCGACGGCGATCTCGCCCAGGCGCAGCGCAGTGAGCGGCGTCTGCGGGGCAGGCTTGATGACGATGGGATTGCCGGATGCGATGGCTGGCGCCAGCTTGTGCGCGACCAGGTTCAGCGGAAAATTGAAGGGCGTGATGCCGAGGATGGGGCCGATGGGAAAGCGTCGTATCAGGCCGGCGCGGCCATCGTTGCCCGCGGTCCCATCCAGCGGCAGCAGCTCCCCGCCATTGCGTTTTGTCTCCTCTGCGGCGACGCGGAAGGTCTCCGCGGCCCGCTCCACCTCATGGCGTGCGGCAGTGATGGGTTTGCCCGCCTCCAGCGTGATGCCGCGCGCCAGGTCGGGCGCATCCTTGTGAATGCGGTGCGCAATGTGCTCCAGAATCTCGGCGCGCCGCCACGCGGGCAACGCGCGCGTCTCTGTGAAAGCATGTTCCGCGGCCTTCAGCGCCTCGCTGGCATCGTCGGCAGTGGCCTGGCAGACTGCGGCCACGACATGGCCGTCGTAGGGACTGCGGATTTCGACCGTGGCCTCGCTATTGCGAAGATTGCCGGCAATCAATAAGGGGGTTGCGGCTAAAGATGACTGGCTGGTGGCGCGCTTGCCTTTGGAGAGACCCATCGCCTTCATGGTAGCGGCATGCGAAGCGTAGCCGGGAAGAGAAGCGCAAGCGATAAGTAACGTGTCCGCGCACTTTCGTCATGGGGAAGATTCAGCGAAGGACGGCGGTTTCAATCCCGGAAGTGCACCAATCTTGGCAGCGGTTTTCCTGTGAAGCAGCACCCTCCGGCCATTAAGGTGTGGCCAGCAAGCAAAGCATTTCGCATAGAGAAGAGGACGCGATGACGAGTTCCCTCCCCCGCACCGGCATTCCTATTACGCAATTGCTGCGCGCAGTCCTGCGCATGGCTGCAGAGCACCACCGCGCTGGCCGACGCGCGGATGCTGCGTCGCTCTACCGCGAAGTTCTGCAACTGGATGCGCGCAACGCAGATGCTCTCTTCCTGCTGGGCGTGCTGGCGCGCGAAGAAGGCCGGTTGGAGGAGGCGCAGCGTCTGCTGGTGGAAGCAGGCCGCTGGGCTGCTACGCGCACGCAGATTGATGCCGAGCGCAGCCTGGTAGACAGCCTGCTGCAGCGGACTGGCCGCAAGCCGGCGCTGTCCTGTGTTGGAGCATCCTGTGTTGCACCAACCTGGGTGGCGCGCGTGATGCCTGCCGGCGATGGATGCGCGCTGGCGGCGACCGCGCATGCCTGAGCGCGGCAGGTCAGGCCGGTACAATGAACGAGGAGGCCGCGCGGCCAGCTTCGCGGCAACTCTTCCACAATTCCGGCTAGACAGGTTTTGCAATGACACTCGCATCCGAGACCCTGCACCACACCATTGAACAGGCAGCGCAGACTGCCGGCCTCAACGTCCTCGAGGTCACGGAGGGTGCCGACTTCCACGGCAAGCCGACTTCGATCTTTCGTCTGGGCACGGCGCGGGACAGCGCTGCAGACCGCACCCTGGCGATGGAACTGAGCGATGCCTTTGTGCCGTCGACGGATGCGTTGCGCCAGGGCCTGGCCACCTACCTGCAGCATGCGGCACAGCGGATGCGCAACCCCAACCCGCATGCGGCAGTGACGCTGGCCGGGCTGCCGGTGGTCTTCCGCGACTTCAAGTGGCCGTTCCATCTGTCTACGAGCGGCGCGGACACCTTTCTGGTCCACGGCGTGGTCGCTCTTGAGGATGGCAGCGGATCGCCGCTGCATACCAAGGTCGCAGCGAGCATGACAGTGACTTTTGCCGAGATCGTGCCTGCGCCGGAGCAGCCCTTCGCGGAGAGCTTCATCTACAACGCGGTACGCAAGACGCTGGATCAGGGACAGCTGGAGTTGCTGAAGTCCGGCAACCGCCAGCCCGTACCGGTGACCACGCGCTACTACAGCCGGTGGCAGAAGAAGTTTTTCTTCGCCGACACCACCACCCAGCTGCGGCGTGACTTCCTGACCGCAAAAATCTTCTGGCTCTCTGCCACGCTGGGCGGCTATCAGCCGGTGTGGATCGCTGATCCGTATGACGCACAGTACCTGAACACCACTCCGGAAGAGTTGCTGATCGAGGCGGGCGCGCTGGCGAAAGATGGCCTGCTGACGCTGCATGGCGACTTCGCCGTGGCAACCCAGAAGCTGGGCGAGCAGGGCGAGCGCTTCCGTGCGCTGCTGGTCCACGCGCTGCTGCTGACCAAGCCAGAGTTCAACGAAGAGATGCGCGCCGGCCACACGAATATGTAACAGCGGCGGAAAGGCGGTTAGCGAGGAAGTGGTTAGCCAGGATGCGGTCAGCCAAGAACCGGTCAGCCAAAGGCGGTTAGCGGAACAGCGGTCAGCGTGAAGCCTTTCCGCTGACCGTTTTTCAGCTAACCGCCTTTCCGCTGACTGCCTTTTCGCGAGCCGCTTCCTCGCTTCTCTACGGCGTCGTCACCCCAATCGTGCGCAGCCAGGTGGCTGCGAGATCCGTCCAGTGGGTGACCGGCAATTTGGTGGGGCGCAGACCGTAGCCGTGGCCGCCCTCCGCGTACAGGTGCAGTTCGGTCGGCACCTTCGCCTGCTTCAACGCCTCGTAGTAGATCAGCGCGTTCTCTACCTTCACCGGGTCATCCTCCGCTTGCACCAGGAAGCTGGGCGGCGTGAGCGCGACCGGCTTCACATCCGACACATGCGGATTCTCTTCCTCAGTCAGGTAACCCGGATAGATAAGTAGCGAGAAGTCTGGGCGGGCGCTGAACTCATCGGCCGCATCGGCTGCGGGATAGATCGCGTCCTTTGCGTGTGCGCCAAGCGCCGCAACCAGATGTCCGCCAGCAGAGAAGCCAAGCACACCGACGCGTTTGGGATTGAGCTGCCATGTGGCAGCATTTTTGCGCACCAGCCGTACGGCGCGCTGCGCATCGGCCAGGTCCTGCGTGTACATGGGAAAGGGGCCAGCGTGGGGTACGCGATATTTAACCAGCGCGCAATTGACGCCGATCCTATTCAGCCATGCGCAGACCTCGGTGCCTTCCAGATCGTAGGCAAGGATCTCGTAACCGCCGCCAGGGAAAACCACGATGGTGGCGCCGGTATTATGGTCCGCTGGCGCGGGATAGAAGGTGAGCGTCGGCTGCGAGACGAAGCCGAGGCGGCCGACCCGCTGGCCTGCGATCAAGTGATCGGATGGTCCCGTCGTGTCGCGCTCCTGCTGGCCGGAGGCAACGTTGGCTGCGCCGGGCGGCGTGCCAGGCCACAGCAGCATGGGATGGGGCGCATCGTCGGCAAAGGCACTGAGGCTGGCGGTCAGGAGAAGAGTGATGGTCAGGAGGATTTTTAACACGCGTTGAGTGTATCGCTGGATGCATCCAGACCCACCCTTCGCTGCGCTCAGGATGGGGCACCCGGCGGAGAGTGCTAGAGGCGGACAGCTAAGAAACATCAGCGTGAAGCAGCCGTGGCCGCTGACCGCTTGTGTGCTGACCGCTTCTCTGCTAACCGCTTGTGTGCTATTCACTTCTTTGCTGACCGCTCTTTCGCTGCCCTCAGTATTCGAGGTAGGCGGCGCGACGCTGCAGGAAGGCCTCCAGTGGGACGCGCCAGTCGCCGGCGATGCGCTGCGGATCTTCTCCGGAGCGGAGTGCGGCCAGCACTGCCTGATTCGCGAGCAGGCGATCGAGCTTGTCGAGCTGGAAGCTGCCTGGGTAGAGGCGCCATAGCGCAGAGGTGATCTCCAGCCCAAGCTCTGGGGCATCGAGCGCGTTGCGCTCTGTGACGATCAATGACACACCGTGGCAGAGCAGGCCCGCGTAGGGATAGGGCGCGGCCGGCGTGAAGTCTGTGGGCACGAAGCGGATGCCGGGCAGCAGACGCGCATTCAGCATGCGGGCGAGGTCGCGGCTTTTGATCCAGGGCGCGCCCAGCAGTTCGAAGGGCGTATCAGTGCCGCGGCCCACGGAGATGTTGGTTCCTTCGATCAGTCCGAGCGCGGGATAAAGCTGCGCAGCACGCGCGCTGCGCAGATTGGGCGACGGATTGACCCATGCCAGCCCGGTCGAGTCGAACCAGTCGCCGCGTTGCCATCCGCGCATGGGAACGATGGTAAGTGAGGCATTCAGGTGGCGTTCGCCATTGAAGTAGCGGGCCAGTTCGCCCAGGGTCATGCCATGGCGCACGGGCAGTGGCATATAGCCGGTGTAGCTGTCGCGGCCAATGTCCGAGACGGGACCCTGCACAAACGAACCCGTGACGGGATCAGGCCGATCGAGCACCACCACGTCGATATGCGCCTGCGCCGCTGCTTCAAGGAAGTATCCAGTCACCGCTTCATAGGTCCAGTAGCGCACGCCCGCGTCCTGAAGATCAATCACGATGGCATCGAGGTCGCGCAGTGACTCCGGCGTGGGGCGGCGCTGCGCGTCGGTAGATCCGTAAAGACTGACAATGGGCAGTCCGGTAACAGTGTCGGTTCCATTTGCGATCTTGTCCGTATCTACGGCGCCTGCGATGCCATGCTCCGGGCTGAAGAGTGTGGTCAGTATCAATGAGGGCGCGGCAGCATGCGCATCGTGAGCCAGCACATCGATGGTGCGGCGACCCTCGCGATCAAGCCCAGTCTGATTGGTGAGCAGGCCCATGCGAAGGCGGCCGCCATGCTTCTTCGCAAGCGCCTGCAGGGTGAGGTAGCGGTCTGCCTCGAGCACATCGATACCGGTCATTACATCGCCATTGCGGGCCGCCCAGCGGCGCGCGCCAGTCAGCGACTCGTTGTAGCCGGTCAACTGGGTAAGCATGCCATTCTGCTGCGCCGGCACGACGACTGCTTCGGCGGCTGCATCCGCCACACGCGCGCGCAGCGCGATCACGTTGTGGCCGCCAGCAGGATGCACTGCATTGGTGAGGAAGATGACATAGGTATCGCTGGCGGGATCCATCCACAGCGAGGCGCCGGTGAAGCCGGTGTGGCCGAAGGAACCCACAGCAAACAAGATGCCGCGGTTGGCAGAGAACGGCGAGTCGATATCCCAGCCGAAGCCGCGCAGTGCCGTGCCGGTGGCAGGCTGCTCCGGCTCAGTCATCTTGGCCAGCGTGAGCTGGGTCAACGGGAAGTGGCTGCTGCGGCCGGCCAGCCGGTCCAGCAACGCCTGCGCGTACGCAGCGACATCGGCGGCGGTGCTGAAGTAGCCGGCATGTCCGGCGACGCCTTCCATGCGCCGCGCCGTGGGATCGTGGACGAGGCCGCGCAGCATGGTTCCGCTATTTGATAAAGTGCCATCATTTGTGACGTACTGGGTGGGCGCGATGCGATCGCGCCGCGCTGCGGGCGGCAGATAGCCGGAGTCCACAAGACTCAGCGGCGCTAGGAGACTGCGCTGCGTATAGACCTCAAGCGGCAGCCCGGAGACGCGCTCGACCAACGCGCCGAGCGCGAGGTAGTTCACGTCGCTGTAGCGAAAAACGACGCCGGGCGGCGAGAGGGGAGAGGATTCAAACAGGCGCGAGAGCCCCTCCTGCCGGCCGTGCCAGGGCGCGGTCAGGTCGAGATCGGCTGCCAGCCCGGAGTAGTGAGTGAGGCACTGGCGGATGGTGATGTCCTGCTTGCCCGCCGCACCAAACTCGCCGAGATAGTGCGCGATGGGATCGTCGAGGCGGAGCTTGCCCTGCTCAAACAACTGCATCACTGCAGTCGCTGTGATCATGGGCTTGGTAAGCGAGGCCAGGTCGAAGATGGTGTCCTCGGTCATGGGCTCGCGCGTTGGCTCAAGCGACCGCATGCCGTAGGCACGGTGGAAGACCACATGGCCAGCGTGACCGATGACGACGACCGCGCCGGGAAGCTCGTTGTGCGCGATCGCTTCGTTCAGCATGGCGTCGATGGGTGTGAAATCCGGTGCAGCGGTAGACACTGCTGTAGTTGTCAATGTGTCTTGCGCTGAAACGCTTCCGTACGCTGGCAGGAGCAACGTGAGCAGCGCAACTATGAGAGTGCAACGCGTCATGCGGTGACTGCCCTCTGCCGCTGTGGCAGCAACAGACTCATGGTGTAGCCGACGGCGCTGGTGATCGTCGCGCCGATGAGCACATACCAGATGAATGCGACCTTAGGCAGCGCGAGCGCGTGACCAATTGCAAACGGCCCCGGCTGCTGCCACAGCAGAAGATTCACTGCCAGTCCAACCACCATGCCCACTATGGTGCCATCTTGCGTGGCGCGGCGGGTGAGCGTGCCCAGCAGAAAGACGCCGAGCATCGCACCCCAGGTGACCGAGGCAATGGAAAGCCCGATCTCGACCATATGGCCGCCGGTCCGCGAGAGGATGGCAAGCAGCAGCAACACCACGGCCCAGGCCGCTGTGAGCAGGCGGGAGAGCCGGGTGCGGGCGCGTTCCTCCATCTGCGGATGGTAGGGCAAATAGAAATCGACGATGGTGGTAGAGGAGAGCGAGTTGAGCGCGGCGCTCATGTTGGACATGGCCGCCGCGAGAATGGCCGCAATCACCAGCCCGGAGACGCCGTGCGGCATGACCTGCACGATGAACAGCGGGAAGAGCCGGTCTGCCGTTCCCGCGCGCGCAAGTGTGCCCGCTGGATAAAAGACATACAGGCCCGCGCCAATGAGCAGGAAAAGCGCGAACTGCACGAAGACGATGATGCCGGATGCCATGAGCGCGATACGCGATTGCGCCAGGCTCTTCGCCGCGAGCAGCCGTTGCACCACGAGCTGATCTGTGCCGTGGCTGGCCATGGTGAGGAAGCAGCCGCCGACGAGACCGCCCCAGAAGGTGTAAGTCTGAGTGAGCGACAGCGCGAAATGGAAGACAGTCAGCTTGTGCGCCGCAGCGGCGCTCGCATGAATCGCGGTCCATCCGCCTGGGACATGCGCGCCCAGGGTCCACAATGCGAGCAGGGTGCCGGCGAAGTAGAGCAGCATTTGCACGACGTCCGTCCAGATGACCGCAGCGAAGCCGCCCTCAAAGGTGTAAAGCAGCGTAAGCGCCGTGAGCAGTGCGATGGACAGCACGCTGCCCGTGCCGATGGCTACCGTGATCACGATCGAAACGGCGAAGATGCGGACCCCTTCCGCCGCGGCACGGGTCGCGAGAAACAGACCGGCAGTCACGCGATGCAACAGGACGCCGAAGCGCGCGCCGATCAGCTGGTAAGCCGTCATCAAGTGGCCATCGAAGTAGCGCGGCAGCAGCAGCAGGCAGATGACGGCGCGACCTACAAGATACCCAAGCGCGATTTGCAGAAATCCGAAGTCGCCGGTGTACGCCAGCCCGGGAATGCTGATGATGGTGAGCGTGCTCGTCTCTGCCGCAACGATGGAGAGCGCGATGGCCCACCAGGGCACGTCGCCATCAGCAAGAAAATAGGAGCGTAGCGAGCGGTCCCTGCGGCGGAAGCGCAATCCGAACCAGGTGATGCCTGCCAGGTAAAAGATGATCGCGATCCCATCGATGAAGTGAAGCTGCACGGACGCTGAAGTCCTCCTCGGCGCAACTTATCGCGGTGTGGTCAGCGCTTTCAAATAGGTGTAGTAGAAGTCGACGCCCCGATCAACTGCGAAAAATGTCCGTCGCCAGCCGGTGGGCGTCGGGGGCCTGGGCAATCGATGAGCCGGATAAAACGAGAGCGGCAAGCAGCAGCCATGAAGCGGCAAGTTGTCGGGTCATCAGGACTTCGAGGGTAGCAGATGCTTCCGTCCCAAAATGGGTGGGCGCTTGATCCCGCCTGCGCAGCGATTCGGTAACCAGCAGGAGAGGACTTCCGTATGGAAGAGGCAGGGCTTTTCATTAGCGCCATACCACTTTCCGGTTAGACTGGGCCCGTCGATGAGTGATTCAGACCGCAAAACAGGCGGGCGGATTGCTCCCGAAGAGAGATTCAATCCATCATGCCTGGTCCGGCGGCAGTACAATAGATGCCGCGACGGATTGAGTCTAACCGGTCACCAAGGAAGTGCGGAACATGGCCCAAGAAACAACGCGCTACTCGCTGCAATTCCGTCCCCTCGAGATGTGCCACGCTTCTGATGCTGGCGTCCTGGAGCTGGAGATTGTCGCGCAGCCGGATGGTCCGGGCCAGCCGATCAGTACGCGCTCGCGTCAGTGGCTGCCTATCTTCGATCGTCTGTGTTCGCTGGTGAGCAGTTCGCCCTTCCAGCGCAAGGCGATGCAGCGCACCCTACATGCCGGCGTAGCCATGCAGGTGATGGATCGCTCGAATGGAGCGAAGCTCTACTTCTCTGAGGAAGAAATCGCCGCGCTGACCCTCGACACGCCACACGCCGCGTAGCACCCCAAGTTTGCCACCACGATGTTTCGTAACAAACAGAAGAGGCCGGCAACCACCGGCCTCTTCTGCATTTCCGCGTTTGGTGCGCTGTCCGATCGCTCGTGGAGACCCCGCTCCGCGACCAGCCGCTATGTCTCGGTTGCTACCAACTCTGCCTTTATACCGGTCGGCTTTGAGCCGAGGAAGCCGTAGTAGACGATGAATACGTAGCAGAGTACGGGCAGGATGAAGCCGTGGTGGATGCCGATCCTGTCCATGATGGCGCCTTGCGTCTCCGGGATAATGGCGCCGCCCACGATGGACATCACCAGTAGCCCGGAGGCTTTGCCGGTGAGTGGGCCCATCTGCGCCGTGCCCAGGGTGAAGATGGAGGGGAACATGATGGAATTGCACAGGCCGACCGCCAGTATCGACCATATGGCGACGTGGCCAGTAGCCAGCATGGATGTGCCAACCAGCAATGCGCCCACACCCGCGCACCAACCCACCAGCGGACCAGTACGCACCTTCTGCAGAATGGCGGAGCCGATGAATCGGCCGACCATGAGGCCAGCCCAATAGAAGATGAGGTATGCGTTGGCGCGCTGTGCGGAGAACCCGCCGATATCGGGAAGCTCCATGTAGTTGACCAGGCTGCTGCCAATGGCTACCTCTGCGCCCACGTAGACGAAGATGCCGATGGCGCCCAGCCAGACATGGCGATGGGACCAGATGGAGCCCATGGGATTATTCGGATCGCCGGAGGTGCGAAACTCGCGTGTGGTCTGAATGCGCGGCAGGTGCAGCAGCGCGATGGCAATGGCCAGCAGTACCAGCACGATGCCGATACCGGCGTAGGGCAGCTTGAGCGAGCGGGCCTGCTCCAGCTTGGTCATCTTGGCCAGGGCCTCGGCACCGGCCAGGATGAAGGCGCTGCCGAACAGCGGCGCGATGACCGTGCCGAGCGAGTTGAAGGCCTGGGTCAGATTGAGGCGGCTGGAGGCAGTAGAGGAAGGCCCCAGAACCGTGACGTAGGGATTGGCGGCCACCTGCAGCGCAGTGATGCCGGCAGCAAGCACGATCTCTGCCGCCAGGAAGAATGGATAGGAGGGGATGCTGGCAGCGGGGACGAAGAGGAAGACTCCGCCAGCCATCACGGCCAGGCCCACCACCATGGTGCGCTTGTAGCCGATGGCGTCGATGAGCTTGGCCGCCGGAATGGCGAAGATGAAATAGCTGCCGAAGAAGGAGAACTGCACCAGCATGGCCCGGGTGAAGTTCAGATCGAAGATCTGCTTCAGGTGCGGGATCAGCGTGTCATTCAGCGTGGTGAGGAAGCCCCACATGAAGAACAGCGTGGTGACAATGGCAAGCGCTCTGCCGTGGTGCCCGCTGCCGCTTTCCGATACGGAGACTGTTTGTCCTGCTGCGCTGCCCAGAGCCATCGTTTCTTCCTGAAACCTCGAACAGGACACTAACACAAACGGCTGGACGGGGGCGCGTGGGGAAGGCTGCCGGGCTACTCGTGATAGCTGCGCATCAGGCCTCCGTCGACCACATAGGTAGATCCGGTGACGTAAGCGGCTTCGTCTGAGGCGAGAAACACGGCCAGGCTGGCGACATCGTCCGTAGAGCCGAGCCGCCCCAGCGGGATGTTGCGCAGCAGCGCGTCGAGTTCGGCCTTGTTCTCAAGCAGCTTCGAGTTGATGGGCGTAACGATGGCGCCCGGGGCGATGTTGTTCACTGTGATGTTCCTGGGTCCAAGCTCCACTGCGAGGTTGCGGGTAAACATGCGCATGCCGCCCTTGCTGGCGCAGTAGCTGGCATAGCCGGGGAAGACCATGTCTTCATGTACGGAGGAGATGTTGACCACCCGGCCGGGCTTGTTTGCCGCGAACAGCTTCTGCACAAAGTACTGCGTCAGGAAGAAAGGCCCCTTCAGATTTACCGCCAGCACCTTGTCGTAGTCGGCTTCGGTAACCTCCCAGAAGTCCGCCTTCTTCTCCATGCCCGCGTTGTTCACCAGGATGTCGCAGCCGCCGAAGCTGGTGTAAGCCATGTCCATGAGCTTGCGAATGTCCTCCATCTTGGTGACGTCGGCCTGGCAGAGGACAGCCTGTCCACCCTGCTGCTGGATGGTCTCGAGGGTCTGCTGGGCGCCTTCCCCGCTGCCTACATAGTCGATAACGACGCGCGCGCCCTCCCGCGCGAAGCGTTCAGCAATGGCCTGGCCGATGCCGGAGCTCGATCCGGTGACGACGGCGATGTGATCCTTCAGACGCGGCATGCTCCTCCTGGTGAATTGAGTTGACGAAACGGCCCTGACAGCGCGACTGGCTGGCCCGGCTGAGCGAAAGGCAAAAGCGCCGCGCCGCCGTCTTTCGCTTCGATGCGAGAAGAAAGGTCGGCGGAATCGGTGGAGATGGAGACGGCCCACTACGTGGACGGCAGCGGCCGAGAGCGTATCCCGTCTGCGTTGCCATCCTGACGGCGCGGCGGGCGGAGCGTCCCGAACAACTGCATGCCGCCGCCCGGCCAGCGCATCATCACCAGCATGATGCCGAGTGCAGCCAGTGGCACCAGCAGACCGGTATGGAGCGAGCCGGCCCGCTGCGCTGCTATGCCGGTGAGCCAGGGCAGGCTGGCACTCCCTGCGCCGGCGATGGCGAAGAGCCAGCGTGCCTGCGATGCGTCGCGCGACAGGCTCATCAGGATGGAGACGCAGATAGGAAAGATGGGCGCGAGGCTGAAGCCGGCCAGCGCAGCAGCCAGAAGAACGGTCGCGATGGGCCGCGCGGTGAGCAATGCGAACACCCCCAGGAATGCCCCAACGAGTGAGACGGCCAGCAGCCGCGCCTCACGCACGCGCAGCAGGATAGCCGGGGCCAGCGCGCGACCCGCCAGCAGCGAGAGCCAGAAGCAGGAGGTGGCGAGCGGCGGGGCAGACGCCAGACGGAAGCCCATGCGGTGGACGTAGGTAAGGACCCAACTGCCGATCGAGGCCTCTGCACCGCAGTAGAGCATCGCGAAGATCGCGAAGAAGGCGACGATAGACACGGTGCCCCCAAGGATGGGCGCGGCAGGCTCCATGCGGGCGATGCCGGCCGTTGCGCCAACGAAGCGGATGCTGAGCGCAATCCCCAGAGAGGCTGCTGCCGCGACCGCCCAGAAGACTCCGGCAACGCCGCCGTGATGCAGCAGCCACTGCGCGGCGAACGGACAGAGGGCAGCGCCCGCGCTCCAGGAGAAGTTCAACAGGGTAAGCATGGCCGCACGGCGGCGCGGAAAGCGCTCCCCGATCAACAGGCTGTTGCTGGTCATCGCCATCCCCAGCCCGGTACCGAAGAGCAGCAGCAGCGCAAAGAGAAAGTGACCCTGGGCCAGGTTCAGCCCTGCCGCACTGCAGGCCATCAGCAGCAAGCCGGCCATGAGCGAGCGATGAAATGGGGCGCGGACCAACAGCGCGCCGAGTGAGGCACCCATGAAGACGGCCAGCAGCAGGACGCCACTGCGCGTGTCATTCAAATGCCAGCTGCTGGCCAGTTGCGGCAGCATGCTGCCCAGCAAGGTCAATCCGATGCCGGTAAGCAGCTCAATGCACTGCATGCAGGCCACTGCAGCTAAGCCGGAACTGCGGGTATCGGCACGGGCAGGGGGATGACCCGTTACAGCCAGCTTCATGCACGCTTCCTGTGCGGCGGCTGTGTGGACTCCCGCACCACCAGCTCTGGCTCGACTGCTACCTCGTCGGGATACTTCTCAGTGTTGCGCAGGCGGCTCAGCAGGATGTGGGCTGCCTTGCGGCCTATGTCGTCCAGCGGCTGGCGGATGGTGGTGAGGCTGGGATTGACGAAGGCGGCAGCGCGGATGTCGTCAAAGCCCATGACGGAGACATCTTCGGGGACGCGGACGTGCGCATCCTGCAGCGCGCGGATGGCGCCAATCGCGGCAATATCGTTGAAGGAAAAGAGTGCGGTGAATGGCTTGCCACTGGCCAGTAGCTGCTGGACGACGGGATAGCCCAACTCCGGCGAGGTGAGGTCGCGATCCAGCTGCACCACCAGCGCTGGATCGATGCGCAAGCCAAGGCGTTTGGCCGCCGCCTCGATGCTGCGCCAGCGGTCTGCCGAGTCGGAGCTGAAGGGCTGCCCGCGCATGAAGGCAATCTGCCGATGCCCCAGTTGATGCAGATGGCCGAGCGCGAGGTCGGCAGCCCTGGCCTGGTCGAGAACTACATTGGTGACGCCAGCGAGGCGGCGATGCCCGGCAACAGCCACGGCCGGGACGGGCAGCGGGTGCTCCAACGCAGTGTCGATGACCAGCAGACCCTCGGCTCCGCGCCCTACCAGCATGCGCGCGTATTGCTCCACCAACTCTGGCTTGTGGCGGTGGTGGGCCGTGAAATAGAAGTAGCCCTCCCGCATGAGATGGTCGCCCACGCCGCTGAGCACCTGGGTGTGGTACCCCTCGCCCAGCTCCGGAATAAGAATGCCGATAGTGTGGGTCTGCCGGCTGCGCAGCGAGCGCGCCAGCAGGCTGGGGTGGTAGTTCATCTGCTTGGCAGCGGCCTTGATGCGGTCGCGGGTCACTTGCGGGATGGAGCGGCCCGGCACATCGTTCAACACAACAGAGATGGTGGCCGGGCTAAGCCCCAGATGTTCGGCCAGCGTTTTCAGGCTCGCCGGCTTGTCGCCTGGCGGCTTTGGTGGTGTCTTCCTTGCCATGCCTCTCCGCAGTCGATCGGGATCAATGAAGCTGATAGTAGACTCGCGCACCGTGCGGCGCATCTGGAAAGTGAGCGACCCGTATCCGGCGAGCGCCGGCTGACTTACCTCATGGCGCCCCCCTAGCTGTGGAGTCTCAACAGGTTGTTCTGATCGAAGCCTGCTCTGCTGATGGGCGGCGACAGGCCGAGGCTAGCATGTGGTCTGTGCCAGTTGTACTGGTGGATCCATGGAGCGAGATGTTGCTCTCGTTCTTCTGAGTT
>JBBRLT010000056.1:0-22588 GCA_038231235.1 Terriglobales bacterium | reverse complement strand
TTGATCTGCGTCACCTGGCCGTGCACGTCGAACTCGGCGCACTTCTCGACCAGTACTTTCGCCTCTTCGCGCAACTCATCTTCGCGGACGATCTGCTGAATCTCCGAGCGATGCAGCAGCGTGCTGGGCGGCAGGCGATAGCCGGAGACAGCCTTCGGCGTGAGGGTGACGGGATGCGCATCCGCGTCAGCGCGCTCGCCGATGGAGATGCTGTCCGGCTTCGAAGAAGCAGCGAGAGTCGTGGCGGGCTCTTCCCAGCGATCGATGCCACGCCCACTGGCGGGAGCTGAAGGCGCCAGCGGTTCAGGCTCCGGTTCGGGGTCGCGAACAGTGGCGCGGGGAATCTGTGTCCAGAGCGATGAGGGCGGCGCGGGCTCTTCGAGGTATGCGCTTTCTTCGGCATTTGCCGTTTCGGCAAAAGAGGCGCGACGGCTGGCGGGGAACTGGTCTTCCTCCGGCTGCTGCGCCGGGCGGTGCAGGACGCGGTTGAGCCAGGATGTCCGGGGCGCCGCGGCGGCTGCGCGCGCTGTTGCACGGGGGGCTGGCGCTGCCTTCTGTTGTGCGCGCATGGCACGGTCAGCCATGCGGGCGGCGCGCTTCTTGGCGCGGCGTAACCGGAAGTTGCGCCAGCGGTCGCGCCAGGCATAGACAAAGGCGAAACGGATGGCCAGCCACTGCCGCAGGTTGCCGAAGGAGAAGGCCGTGGTCAGCAGCAGGGAGAACAGCAGCAGCGTGGCAATGAGCACGCAGGTGCCGGGGTAGTTGAGCCACGCCGTAAGGCCATCCACCAGGAGGCGGCCGAGCACGCCTTCCACTGGAATAGAACCGAGCCAGTGCATGTGGCCGGGAAGCAGGCCGAAGATTGCGGGCGCGATCACCAGCAGCAGCGCGAAGCCCGCGACCTTGGCCACGGGGGCGCCCACGGCGCGCGAGCGGATCCAGCTCAAGCCCAGCAGGCAAAGCACCAGCGGCAGGCAAAAGGCGGCGAAGCCCTCAAATTGAAACAGCAGATCGCTGAGTGTGGCGCCGAAGATGCCGACCCAGTTGTGCGCGATGGCGCTGCCGACGGTATTGAGCGAAGGGTCCGAAGGGCGATAGGAGGCCAGCGAGAGCAGCAGAAGGCCGGCGCTGGCGATGAGCGCGACGCCGACCAGCTCGTTGAGCCTGCGATTGCCGGTGGGCGTCAGCGCGATCCTGAGTGGCTTCATGCGAAAGGGCGCGGAGAGCCGGCTGCCTCAACGGACAGACTGATTACAAGAGCCGACACGCCAGAGCTAGCGTGATTGTCGCAAAGGCGGGCGACCGGTTCGAGCGAAAGCCGAATAGGAACCGAAGTCGCCACCCCAACTTTGGGGGACGGTTCACTACCTCGCTGCCGCAGCGCGTGGCCGCATTTATCACAGAATGACCTGGAAACCGCGTCTTATCTCTGGAATAAAAGTCTGTCCGGTGTCATACGTTGATTCGACAATTTTCACTCGGGCGTGAAATGCTCCTCTTACGCGAACTTTGCGGGGAAGCCGGCAGTGTGGCCCTAAACAGCAGTTCCGACGGTGACAGCGAATACGCGCAGCAGGGCAGCAGCCTGAATTCGGGCTGGCACTTGAGGGCGGCTCTCCTCGGCTGGCGCTTCAGGCGTGACTCCACTGCATGGCACATCCGGGTTTGCCGCACGGTCCTTATCCTGACCATGCTGCTGACTGTGCTGATGCCGCTTACTGAGCACTTCTGCCGCTGGGATCGCTTCCTCGAGGGTGGTCCCGATGTCGAGTTCGGTTTCCTCGGGATCCTTCTTTTTGCCGGGCTGGTGCTGCTTGTAGCGAAGCGGTCACCCGCTGCTCCTCTGCTGTGTCTGTTGCTGGCGTACCGGCTCACGATCGGCCCCACGGCCTGCTGGCGCGGGCTGGTATTTGCTCTTTCGAGGGGCATTGAAACGGTGGCGCGACTCGGTGAGGAGGCACTGCAGGCTCCCGCCCAATTCCCCCGGATGCCGCTCCGCGTTTGATTTCTACTCCTTCCAGAATTTATAACTCTGTGCCGGAGCACGAGTAATGCGCTGTGACTTCCGCAGCCGGCTTGTAAGATCGCGCCGGAGCGACAGGGTGTTCCAGGGTCGAAGACTGCCGGCAATTGCGTCCCGGTCAATAGCGAAAGGTTAAGAAGCATATGCGTGTTCATCTGATCAATCCGAGCGACAACTCATTTGGAACGGCGGTGATTACGCCGCGCTGGCTCTTTGTCCTGGCGGCAGCGACTCCCGCAGTGGCAGGCGATCCAGTGCTGGTGGATGAGTCGCTGGAACCGGTCGAGCCGGAGACCATTGCCGCAGGAGACATCGTCGGCATCAGCGTGCACACTGGCAACGCATTGCGCGGGTATGAAGTAGGACGCATGGCGCGGGCGCGCGGCGCCTGGGTGGTGTATGGCGGCATCCACGCGACACTGTTTCCTGAAGAGGTCTTCGAGCGTGGCGACGCACATGCAGTGGTCAAGGGCGACGGCGACCTGGCCTGGGCCAAGGTAGTGGTGGACTGCATGCACGGCGCGCCGGAGAAGGTGTATGACGGCGGACGTATCGGCGGCTCGGAGTTTCTGCCCGCGCGCTGGGACCTGATCGACAAGGACAAGTACATGTGGGCCTCCGTGCAGACCCTGCGTGGCTGCCCCAAGCACTGCTCCTTTTGCAGTGTGTGGCGCACAGATGGACAGCAGCCGCGGCAGCGACGCTTCCAGAGCGTGGTGGACGAGATTGTGGACCTGCGCCGGCTGGGCTTCCGCTTCATCGCGCTGGCGGATGACAACTTCTACCCGGTAACGCTGACCGATCTGCGGCTGGCGCGGGAGCAGAACAACGCAGCCAAGGTCGCGGAGCTGACGCAGATTCGCAATGAGCGCTTCCAGCTGATGGCAGAGCTGGCCAAGCTGCCCAAGGACATGGTCTTCTTCACCCAGATCACTATGGAGGCAGGCGAGGACGGCGAGTACCTGGACGCCATGCGCAAGGCCAACATCAAGGGCGCGCTGGTAGGCGTCGAAGCGGTGACGCCGGAAGGGCTGAAGGCGGTTTTCAAGGACTGGAACTACTCCGGCGACGGCCTGGCCAAGCAGTTGCAGACCTTCCGCGAGCATGGCGTGCACGTGCTGGGCTCGTTCATCTTCGGGCTGCCGACGGACAAGCCCGCGACCTTCGACGCCACGGCAGAGATGGCGCTGAAGGCCGGGATAACCTTTGCGCAGTTCGTCATGATGACGCCCTTCCCAGGCACGGTGGACTTCAACCGCTGGGAGAAGGAGCAGGCCAAGTCGCCCACGCTGGTGGCCGGCGTGCCGATCACGCGCTACTGGCTGATCCCGACGGCGGTGCGGCCAAAGATGTTCACGCCGCACCCGTCGATGAGCTCCGAGGAGATCAAGGAGCGCACCCAGACAGTGTGGGACAAGTTCTATACCTGGTCGGCAATATGGACGCGCTCTGCCTGCACACCCACTTTGAAATCGCGCGTGGCCTTCGTTCTGCTCTCGAAGCTGTACCGGCAGATGTATGCGGGCACGGGTATCTCGACCGATAGCGCGCGGCGGCAGAAGGCAAAACTGAGCGCGCGCTTCATGGCCAAGCACGTGCGCAAGCTGTTTTCAGCGAAGCCTATGCCAGAACTGCATTCGCCAGCCTGGGAGCTGGGGCTGCCAGCGGTGCCTACAGCGCCCGTTTTGGCAGGTGTTGCAGTGACGGATGTCGGCCCTTTCCACGTGGTGAGCTAAGCGACGACGCGGCTCAGTGGTCTCCCACCCTACGCTTTGCGTAGGATGGGGCACCCATTGCAGCTTGCTCAGGAGAGTGCAGGGACTGCGCAGCGCTGAGGACAATGGTTTTTCATACCATTGCTGACACACGGCGCTGGCACACCTCTTCTCAGCTGCCGAGGAAATGGGCGCCGAAGCTCAGCAGCAGCGCGGCGAGCACGATGCGGTAAACGGCAAAGAGCACGAAGCCGTGGCGGCGCACCCACATCAGGAACCACTCCACCACCAGCAGTGCGATCACGAACGACACCACGAAACCGATGGCGAGCACAATCCAGTTGTGCGCGGTCATCACCAGCGGCGCGATGGCCTCTGAGACGTCGGTGTGTTTGGGGTGCAGTGTCTTCAGCAGGTCGTAGCAGGTGGCCGCGATCATAGTGGGAATGGAGACCAGGAAGCTGAACTCGAGCGCCGCGGTGCGCGTCATGCCGGCGAGCTGGCCGGCAGCGATGGTGGACATGGAGCGCGAGGTGCCGGGGAAGACGGCTGAGGTGACCTGGCAGATACCGATCCACACCGCCTGGGGCAGCGTCATGTGCTCCACATCCGCCGTGGCGGGCTGGCGGCGCACGCTCCAGGCGTCGACCGCCCACATAATGATGCCGCCGATCAGCAGCGATAGCGCCATCAGGTGCAGGCTCTCCAGATGCTTGCCGATGAGCTTGGTCAGCAGGAACGCCGGCCCGGCAGTGAAGACGAAGGCGATGAGCGTAAGAGACAACGGGTGGTTCCACACAGTGCGGTCGCCCGACTCGCCGTGGGGAAAGGTGCGGATGAACTCCACGATGCGCCCGAAGAAGAGCAGCAGCAGGGCCAGGATGGCGCCGAGCTGGATGACGATGGTGTACATCTTCCAATACGGATCGGCGAGATTGAGGTGCAGCAGCGCCTCAGCAAGGCGCAGGTGGGCGGTCGAGCTGACCGGGAGAAACTCGGTAAGTCCCTCAACGATGCCGAGCAGGACAGAGACGATATAGTCGTTCACGGACTTCCTTGGGGAAGAGAGCTAAGAGCAATTTCCCTGATGCTGTGATCGAGCGTGCAGCCACTCGGCGTGGCCTTTGCTCTATTTATAGGGAATTGCTTAATCCCGCTCTGCGCCGTAGATGGGAATGGACTGCTGCATTTTGTATATCAGAGTGGCAGCACGGGCCGAGAAGTCACTCATGGGGTACTTCTGTGCCAGACGCGTGCCAACGCTCTTTGCGTGCTCATGGGATTCGCCGGCCTTCTTCTCATTGCTGTCGCCGGCGTAGATGTCACCGGCGGCGGCCAGTCGATAGACCGCCTCGTACAAGGCCTCGGCCGCCTTGGGTGAGTTGGAGTGCTCGTCCGCGTACTTTTGATACATCTCTGCTTCTTTTTCCGGACACTTGGTGGTGCCCTGCCAGTCGCCGCACACTTTATTGTCGAGCAGGTCCCAGGCGGCAAGGTCGGCCCATTTTGAGCCGGGATAGTGCTTCATCAGCTTCTTCATCTCGCCTTCATCGATCTGCTGGCGCAGCCAGTTCTCTTTCTCATGCGCGGAGGGGCGGGAGAAGACGTCAGCCTTCTCCAGTTGCCAGCGGATGTCTGCGGCGCGCCACGCTGCCTCGCCGCCGTGCTGGCCCTGGGGAAAGAGCTGTGCATCGCGCGCATAGAGCAGCCGCGCTGCCTGGGCTGCCTCCCGGGCGCCATGTGCGCTGCTCGCCTGCAGCTCCTCGCCGGCAGCAGCGCCGAACAGCACGTTGTCCGCGTTGGGTGTGTTGGCACTGACGATGCCCTTGTTTTCAATCCAGCCAGAGATGGGCGGCGTGGCTGCCTCCCCACCGAAGACCGGAGCGTCCTCCGCCTGATTCTGCTGTACGTCCGTGTTGGCGAAGACGCGCAGCCATTTGCCGCCCTGGTTGACGATGACCATCTCGCGGCCGGGCGTGATCTGGTCCAGACGCTGCGACTGCGCGTCCGCCTCCACGTACAGGGGGGTCAGTCGCAGCACGGTGGCGACGGGGCCGGAGGGATTGTCCGCAGCGAAGGCGAGCGGGCAGAGAAGCAGGAGGGTAACGGCGAGGAGCGGTTTCACCTGCTCAGAATACGCCGAGGCAAAGTTCTGGGCGCCTATATGAAAATAGCCACATGAGCGCGGTGCGGATGGACAAGTGGCTGTGGGCGGCGCGCTTCTTCAAGACGCGTGCGCTGGCGGCGCGGGCCTGCGAGCTGGGGCGGATCGAGTCGAATGAGATTGCAGCCAAGGCGGCCCGCGACGTGCGGGTGGGCGACCGGCTGAAGGTAAAAAATGACAGTGGCGATTTCGTCATCGAGGTGCTTCTGCTGAGCGAGGTGCGTGGATCGGCAGCCGTAGCGCAGACTCTGTACAGCGAGACGGCAGAGAGCCGCGAGCAGCGGCTAAAGCTGGCCGAGGAGCGCAAGGCGATGCCACGCTTCGATGCCTTCGGGGATGGGCGACCTTCGAAGCGCGACCGGCGGGAGATCAACCGCATGCGCGGGCGGGTGTAGGACTGCAGGTCCTTCGCGGCGCTCAGGACGACAGACTTGTGGAAAGGTCAGTCTGCCGCGAGCACGCGGCGCAGCGTATCGGGCTCTGCATTGCCGCCACTGAGGATGGCGACCACGGTGCGATGCGGCGGCAATTCGCTGGCGTGGAAGAGGAGCGCGGCGGTGGCCACGGCTCCGCTGGGTTCGGCGAGCAGGCGGGCGTCCCACAGTATGCGGAGCACGGATTGCTCGATTTCGTGTTCCGTCACTGTGAGGATGGTATCGACGTAGCGCCGGATGTGCGCGTAGTTGAGCGTGCCCAGGCTCTGGGTGCGCAGGCCGTCGGCTAACGTGCGGCTGGTCTGCTCTGCGGTGTAGTGGACAATCCGGTCCTCGCGCAGGCTGGCAGCAGCGTCACCAGCAAGCTCCGGTTCAACGCCGACGATGCGGCAGTCCGGCTTCTGCTGGCGTATGGCCGCAGCGACACCACTGATGAGTCCGCCGCCACCGACCGGCACAAGGACGAGATCGACGTCCGGGCAATCCTTGAGGATCTCCAGGCCGCAGGTGCCCTGGCCCGCGATGATGGCGGGATGATCGTAGGGCGGAATGATGGTGTAGCCGTGCTCGGCGGCCAGAGCTTCGGCCCGTTCGCGCCGCTCGGAGCTTGCCGGACCTACCGTGACGATCTGTGCGCCAAGGGCTGCTGTGGCGCGGCGCTTGACCTCTGGCGCATTCGACGGCATCACGATGACGGCCTTGATGCCGAGAACGCGTGCGGCATACGCGACGCCCTGTGCGTGATTGCCGCTGGAGTAGGTAATGACGCCGCGGCTGCGCGCCTCCGGCGATAGCAGCGCGATGGCGTTGGTAGCGCCACGCAGCTTGAAGCTGCCGATAGGTTGAAGACTCTCCGTCTTCAGATATGCCACCGAGGATGTTACAGACGTCAGCCGCACCAGCGGGGTTTGGACGATGGTCGAGCGGATACGCTGGTGCGCGGCTTCCAACTGATCGAGGGTGACGAGTGAGTCGTTCATCGAATCGAGGCCAGCCCACCCTACGCTTCGCGTAGGATGGGGCACCCATAACGCTGCGTCAGATCTCCAGGATGATGGGCATGATGAAAGGCCGGCTGGAGGTATGCTTCTGGATGTAGCGCTTCAGGTCGACGCGGATCTTTTCCTTGATCAGCACCTGGTCGGCCTTCTCCTCAGCGCTGGACTCTTCGAGCGTCTTGCCGACGATGGCCTTGGCCTGCTCGCCCATTTGCAGGTCGCCTGCGACGAAGCCGCGCGTCACCAACTCCGGCATGCCTTCCACGCGGCCGGTCAGCTTGTTGATGGTGATGATAGCGATCACCAGGCCATCTTCGCTGAGGTGGCGGCGATCGCGGATGATGAGGTCTTCGACCACATTGCCTGACGCGCCAGAGTCCAGCAGCACGCGGCCGGCAGCTACCTTGCCATTCTTCACCGCAGTCTTCTGATCGAGCTCCAGCACATCGCCATCTTCCAGCAGGTACGCATTTTCCGAGATGCCGATGTCCATGGCCAGCTGCGCGTGGCGCTGCAGGTGGCGGAAGTCGCCGTGGACAGGAACAAAGAACTTGGGCCGGACGAGGTTGATCATCAGGCGCAGCTCTTCCTGGCTGCCGTGGCCGCTGACGTGGATCAGGCCGGACTGGCCATCGTCAAAGATCACATTGGCTTCGCGTCGGCAGAGATGATCGATGACGCGATAGATGCTCTTCTCATTGCCGGGAATGACGCGCGAACTGAGCAGGACGGTGTCGCCACGCTCGATCTTGGCGTGCTTGTGGTTGTCCACAGCAGCGCGGGAGAGTGCCGACATGGGCTCGCCCTGGGTGCCGCTGATCAGGATGCAGACCTCTTCCGGCGCGAAGTCCTTGACCTGCCCGGGATGGATGAGCAGCGACGCGGGGATGGAGAGGTAGCCCAGGTCCTGCGCAATCTCCGACGATTCCAGCATGGAGCGCCCGACGATGGCGACCTTGCGGCCATGGCTCTGCGCCAGCTCCAGCGCGATGCGCACGCGGTAGATGGACGAGGAGAAGCAGGAAAAGAAGAGACGCCGCTTGGTGCGGGAGAAGATCTCGTCCAGCCGCGGGCGCACCGCCCACTCACTGGGTGTGTAGCCGGGGCGGTCCACGTTGGTAGAGTCCTGCAGCAGGGCCAGCACGCCGCGCTTGCCGTATTCGGCGAAGGCGGCCAGATCGAAGGCGTGGTCGTCCGGCGGCGAAAGATCGATCTTGAAGTCGCCGGTGTGGATGATGACGCCGACTGGCGTCTCAATGGCGAGCGCCACACAATCGACCAGCGAGTGGGTGACGCGCAAGGGCTCGATGGTGAAGGGGCCAAGCTGAAACTTGCGGCGCGGCTCAATCTCAATCAGCTCGGCCGAGTCCAGCAGCTTGTGTTCTTCGAGCTTGCCTTCGACGAAGGCCAGAGTGAACTCGGTGGCGTAGACCGGCACCTGGAGCTCGCGCAGCAGCCAGGGCAGACCGCCGATGTGGTCCTCATGCCCGTGGGTCAGCACGATGCCGCGCACGCGAGAGCGGTTCTCGATGAGATAGGTGATGTCGGGAACCACGATGTCGACGCCCAGCAGATCGCTCTCTGGAAACATCAGGCCTGCGTCGATGACGAAGATATCTTCATCCCAGCGAATGGCCATGCAGTTCATGCCGAATTCGCCGAGTCCCCCCATGGGGATAACTTGTAATTTGCCTTTAGACATTCAATAGCGATGCTAGCAGGTAGCAGGATGCGGACAAAGCTGGCCTGGCAGGAACAATGGCGAGCACGTGGCGGCAAGGACTTGTCATCCCTGGCCGAAGCGAAGCGGAGTGGAGGGATCTGCTTTCCGGCGATGCGAGCTACAGCGGATCTCTCCACTGCGCTTCGCTCCGGTCGAGATGACAAAGGGATGGCTGCTGGGTCAGTTGCGAGAAATTAGAGCAAGAAAGTGCCAACTGCCTGGGCACCTGAACTAGCGCAGGAGGTCTTCGAGCGTGGCGCTCAGGTCGGTCTTGTCGTCGCGATACTTCACGATGACTGGCGCATAGAGGCTGAGGCCCCACTCGGCTGCATGGCCGCGAGTGATGGCGCGTGATCCCGGCACCACCACCGCTCCTTCGGGGATAATGAGCGGCTCTGCGTCGGAATCGCCGGTCGCTGGCTCAGCCTTAATGACAACGCCGTGGATCAGGTCGAATACAGGCGTGCCGCGCGTCAGGATGGTTCCCGCGGCAAGTACAGCGCGCTGGCGCACAATGGTCCCCTCGTACACGCCGCAATTGCCGCCAATCAGCACATCGTCTTCGATGATGACGGGGTTGGCGTTGACCGGCTCCAGCACGCCGCCGATCTGCGCGGCCGCGCTCAGGTGCACGCGCTTGCCAATCTGCGCGCAACTGCCCACCAGAGCGTGCGAATCCACCAGCGTGCCTTCGTCGATATAGGCGCCCACGTTGACATACATGGGCGGCACGCAGATAACCCCGCGGGCCAGAAATGCGCCCTCACGCACCGAGGAGCCGCCAACCACAATGCGGATACCCTGCTGCGGCGTGAAGGTGCGGGCAGGGAAGGTGTCCTTATCGACAAAGGACAGGTCGTGATTGCCCAGGGCAGCAAGCTGGCCGATGCGGAAGCCGAGCAGGATGCCGCGCTTGACCCATGCGTTGACGCGCCAGCCGAAGGGCGCTGAGACGTCCGGCTCAGCGGCGCGGATCAGTCCCTCATTGAGCGCTTGACGTAGTTCTGTGAATGCAATCCGCGCGGCTGGATCTTCCGCAGCGGCAGCGCCCGCGGCAAAGTGGTGGTCGATGGCTTGCTGGAGTGCGGCGATGTCGTGCATGAATGAATTCAGTTTACGGTCTACGCCGAAAGAGGTCAGGCGTGGGTAAGGCCAAGTGCGTAAGTCAACGCATCGAGGCGCGCGGCGACCTCGCTCGATGGAGGCACCATGGGCAGGCGCCACACTGGCGCGATGCGGCCCATGCGCGCCAGCACATGCTTCACCGGCGCGGGGCTGGTCTCCCAGAAGTTCGCCAGCAGCAGCGGGTAGTACTGGCGCTGCAGGGTGCGCGCCACGTCCCATTTGTTGACCAGCGCGGCGTGCACCATGCGCTCCATCTCCGCGGGGATCTCGTTCGATGCGACCGAGATGAGCCCGCGCGCGCCGACGGCGATGGCGGCGAGTGCGATGTTGTCATCGCCGGCAAATACCCGGACAGGTGTGCCCTCAAGCGCGTGTACCAACTCCGTAATCTGCTGCAGATTGCCGCTGGACTCTTTCACCGCTGCAATGTTGGGGCAGGCTGCGGCGAGGCGCGCCACGGTAGCCGGCTCCAGGTTCGCTGCAGAACGGCTGGGGATGTTGTAGATGACCACGGGCAGCATCACTGCCTCAGCAATGGCGCGGAAGTGCTGGAACTGGCCCTCCTGCGTAGGCTTGTTGTAGTACGGGTTGGCGGTGAGCACAGCGCTGACGCCGCGGATGGCAGAGACTGCGCGAGCCCGCTCGACGGCTACCGCGGTGGCATTGTGGGTGCAGCCGGCGATGACCGGCACGCGACCGGCGGCCACCTCGGTGATGAGGCGAATGACGGCCATAGCCTCCGCATCGCTGAGCGATGGGGTCTCCGCCGTGGTGCCGCACGCGACCAGGAACTGGATGCCGCTGGTGATCTGCCACTGCACGAGGGCAGCGAGTGCGTCAATGTCGATCGTGGTGTCAGGACGGAAGGGTGTGACAAGCGCGGTGCCGCAGCCGGAAAGCTCCATACCCACCGGAGGATATCAGCTACTCACCAGAAGGCGCGACGGCGCGGACGCACGATAATGCTTCGCGCTCTGCCCACGCCAGGATGGGGCACCCTTTATGGTGGTACCAACAAAGCCTGTCATCCTGACCGAGCGCAGCGGAATCGAAGGACCTGCTTTGCTCCGCTGCCGGATCAGCAGAGATACAGTTCCTTCGCTCAGGATGACAGCCGATTTGTGGCATGCACGTCGGCCTCGCGGTGCGTGATTCAGCGCGAGGCCGGTACGGTGGTCTTCTCGGTGGTGACGGCGCTGAACTTCTGGTAGTCGTCGAAGCGCATCGCAAGCTCCACATGGAAGCCGACGAACATTGCTGCCTTGCCGTCAAAGCGGCCGTGCACGCTGGTGGGTAGCCAGACTTCGTTATGGATGAGCGCCTGCTCAAAGGAGAAATGGCTGCCGCGATCTACTGTAGCCAGCAGGCCGAAGCCGAGATGCAGTGGCTGGTCGAAGCTGGCTTCCAGGCGTGCTACCTCACGCGCCGCTTCATCCACCCACACTGTTCCGTGCACCCGCTTCACGGCGTCTTCGCCACGGCCATGCGTCTTGGCATGCGGGTCGCCGGTGAAGTCCGCGGCAATGAGCGTCCGTCCATTCTCGGTCACGCGACGCGGATTGGTGAACCTGGTGATGGCCAGCAGACGAGTGACGCTGACCTCGTCCTTGTCGGGATTTCCCGTTGGCTGCGCAGCGTACTTCACTGCTTCTTTGGTCGCGCGATCCTGTTCCTTCTTCAACTGGTCTGCGTTCAGCGGCTTACCGTCTTTGCTGATCAGCGTCTCGATGGTGTGGCCGTGGACGAAGAAGACATGGGATACCTTCTCTTCTTTACTGCGAAGCTTCCCGTGTTTGTCATACATAATTAGCTGCTGCTGTTGGCGGAAGGTGTAGTCCTCGCGCGCGCGGTCGAGTTCCGCCTGGTGCTGCTCAACACTGCGCAGCAGTGTGGGGATATCCGGCAGTGGCCGCTGATCTGTGGACTGCGCGGTGGACTGGCCGGTTGCGATACCGGCAGTGCCGAGCAGAACGGATACGGCGAACAACGCGCTGATGACTGGACAAATCGGCGGCAGGATACGCACAGTCGCAGCAGGCCCTCTGCTTCATGCTAACTTAGGCTCGCAGTGCTGGAGGTGCCGCGTGGGACTACTGCTACGCTGGATTGTCGGCGCATTGACGCTCTTCCTGATCGCTTACTTTGTGCCGGGCTTCCATGTACGCAACCTGGTGGCGGCGCTGATCGCGGTCGCGGTGATCGGGCTGCTGAATGCGACTGTAGGGCTGCTGCTGAAGGTGCTGACCTTTCCGCTCAGCATTCTTACCTTGGGGCTGTTTCTGCTGGTCATCAACGCCATCATGCTGCTGGTAGCCTCCAGCATCGTGCCCGGCTTTCATATTGACAGCTTCGGCTCAGCCTTCGTGGGCGCGGTCGTGCTGGCGGTGGTGCATATGCTGCTGGGTGGCGGCAAGCGGGAGGGGCAGGAGCGGCGGCTGCGGCGGACAGACTAATCCACAAGGCGTTTATTGCGGCGCGCTTAGCAGATGCGGATGGGACGGCGCGACGGTGCCGGGCGGCAGCACGGTGCGCGCGTGCTGCGCGCGGAAGGTGCGGCGGATGCCGCGATGCCGTGCTGGCATCGCGGCTGCATGCAAGGGGTGTTCCGGCACGCCGACGCTGGCAGCGGCCGCAACCGGCTCCTGCCTGAGCGGGCGCGCCGGGCGTGAAACTGCGGCCGGGACCGGGGCTGGAACAGCTCCCCGATAGTGCACAACACCATATGTCACTGTTCCGGCTACGATTACGCCGGTGGCTGCGGTCAACATCCAGCGAGTCATCCATGGCCCTGCGGCGAACCTGCGATGCCAGGAGGGCGGCGGAGCGGAGGCGAGCCGGGCCAGCACTCGTTGCTCCAGGCCCATGCGGGGCTCGGCCGCGCGTAGCAGCGCCAGCGTACTGTCCACGAGTGCGCTGTGTTCACGATCAGAACAGTCCGGCAGAGGATTCATCATTGCAGCCCTTTCTCGCTCCCAATCATCGTCGCCAAGTCGCGCCGCGCCCGGAACAGGCGCGAGCGCACCGACGACTCAGTCGTGCTGAGCACCGCCGCGATCTCGCCGTTCGACAACTCTTCCAGGGCTGAGAGCAGCAGCGCCTCGCGCTCCTTGCGGGGGAGCCGGTCGATCAACGCAAGTATGCGGGCGTGACGTTGCGCCGAGATGACCGCCTGGTCCGCGCGCAACTCCTTCGCGGGCAGTACGCGAACCAGATCGGCAATGTCTTCATTCTCCGGGCGGGTCTTCTGGCGGCGCTTGCGATCCAGCACCAGGTTCCACACGATGCGGATCAGCCAGACGCGGGCATCGCGAATCTCGGGCAGACGGTCGCGATGGCGCAGCACGCGCAGAAAGGTCTCCTGCACCATGTCTTCGGCTTCGGCTGCATTGCGGGAGATGGAGAAGGCCACACGGTAAAGGGTGGACGAGTACTCATGCACCAGGGCCGTGAGCGCGGCCGCCTGATCCGCGGCCGGCACAGAGGTTTCATTTGCCTCCGGCAATGGCAGCAATCCCGTCAGATGTCCCTCGTAAGTGCCCATGCGCTTGCTGTCACTGACGCGGGACGGCGATCTTTCGCTCACAGAAACTTCTTATTGGGCAGCGACATAGCGAGCGGAACGCCGGCCGACAGCGGTACTAGTGCTGGCCGGTAAGCCTCTGGGCGGCAATCTGGCCGGCAGCGGTCTTGGTGTCCTTGGCCTTGATCTGAGCATAGAGCTTGTTCGCCTGGGCCGGGTCTGAGGCTTCATATAGCTGGGCAAGCTGGAGCTGTGCGGCACTGGCCGGCACAGTGGAGCTGGGGTGATTGATGAGGTCCTGGTAGAGCTTGATCGCTTCCGAATTGCCGCCATGCTGCGCCAGCAGGTTGGCTAGCGCCAGATGCGCAAGAGACGAGAGGTTCGCATCGCCTCCGTCGGCCGCCTTGCGCAGGGTAGCCTCGGCCCCGCCCACGTCGCCCATCTCCGCCGCAGTCAGGCCGGCGAAGTAGCGGGCATTGTGTCCGGCTTCTGTGCCGCCGTACTGGTTGGCCACGCTTTCGAACTGTGGTCGCGCCGCCTTGGCCCGCTCGATGATATTGGGATAGGTCTTGACGCCGGGCGGCAGCGGTTGTGCCGGATCCGCGACCGGTATGCTGTAGACGCTCATCGCGCTGCCAAAGGCGTTCTCTGCGGCCTGGGCACGGTGTTGGTAGACAACTGCACCAACGATGGCGATCGCCAGCACCGCAAGAATGGCGATGGCAATGCGCAAGGCCTTGACGCGATTGGCGGCGATCCAGTCGAGGCCAACGTGGGTACTATGGACGAAAGCATCGTCCTGTTTGAGTGCGGTACGGGTCTGTGCGTCCACTTCAGTCCTTGCTTGAGGGAGCCCGGCGCGTTGGGGCACCGTGGCGGGCAGGGGCCCGCGGCTCTCGGAGGTTGATGAGGAAAGTCTAGCAGGGGCGTGAATTGAGGGTCAAAAGTATGGCAAGGCAGCGCCGCCCGTAACTACGTGCAATGGAACTCTCTGTAAGGGCAGCCCGACCAGGGAATGGAGAGGCTGTCTGAGGCTTCTGCCAGCTTCCTGGCGGGACACAAGGTGCAATGATTTTTCGTTTCTCCCCCCGGGAGACGGCGGATCAGATTCTCCCAAGTGCAGATGGTGTATCCCGACTGCATGCTCGCGGTAAGCGGACGCAGCGGCGATCGCTTCTGTGCCTCGCGAATCACCGCAGAATAGATCCTGGAACGAAGTGCCGCCGGTGCTGATGTCACGAGGGACTCCTGTTCGGCGGCGGCGAGCAAACTGTCAAGCGTCTTTAGCATGGTGGTCGCCTTTCTTCCATTGAGCTGCGAAGTGCGCACGCGCTCTTGCCAGCAGTCGCTCGATGGACTTGGTCGTCCTGCCTGTTTCATGCGCGATCTGCTCCAGCGGCTGCTCATCCCAATATCGCCATCGAAGAACCGCTCGATACTCCGCGGGTAGTTGGAGCAGCGTCTCCCGGATGCGTTGCTGCTCGCGCACACGATCGAAGCCCGCATCCACATCAATCCAGATAGCGGGCGAGAGGGAATCGAGTTCGCCGTCGTACTCCTCTGCGACCGGTAGATTGCGAAGCTGCATGCGGTAATGATCCGCTGCCTTATGCCGTGCAATGGCGCAAAGCCATGTCTTCAGGCTCGAATTTCCCTGGAAGTTACCGAGTTGCGACCAGGCAGCGAGAAATACCTCCTGGCAGAGATCTTCGATCGCCGCCTTGTCGTCCACCCGCTGGCAGAGAAACGAAAAGATCAGATCGCTGTACTGGCGAATGAAGTCAGCAATCGCCTTCCTGTCGCCTTGAAGTACATCGGCAATTAACTTCGCCTCGGCTACCAGAGGCGGGGGAGGCCCAGGCATGGGATGTAGCTCCTTGCGTTCCAACATGGCCGGTTGATTCAAGCGAACTCCTGACTTAGCAGTACGGGAGCGTATCTGTGCATGCTCCTGCGAGTGATTCAGGCACGACTCTGAGTTCACCACTGTCTTAGTCGCATCATGGAGGAAAATCCCCCTCCGTTTCCGAATGGGGCCGTCGCCAGGTGCAGAGGGGTTCGCTTGTCCAGGCCGAGTAAGCAGCAGCGAGCTGTTCGCTATCGGCAATCCGAGCGATGGTGCTGGCGGCTGCTGGCGCCGACGTGGAAATAGCCTCGGCTCACCCATTCGATATTCATCTCGCATTCGCACAAAAGTACGGGGGATACCTCGTGCGTTTACGACTAAGCGGACAGTGTTGTGAATCGCTCGCTGCCGCCCGGCACCGAGCCAAGGCCCACCCGCTCAAGCGATCCAGAGAGGAAATCGATATGAAATCACGAACAAGGACGGCAGCAACAGCCGCTCCCGTATTAGCAGGACTATGCCTGTTGTGTTCATCGATACCACCGTCAGCACATGCGCAAAACCGGAGCGATGGCAATGACGATCCGAGCCCTGCCTTCGCCAATCGGCGGGACATCCGCAATTTGCCGGACCCGCTCAAGGACCGGCTCCAGGTGCTTGCAGCGAGGCCACATACTTATCTTCCTGCACGGGTCTTCAACGAGGCGCCGAAGCCGAGCCGTTTGTTCCAGTATTACCTGATTGACACGATAGACTTCGAGCCGAACGTCTTCACAGCGGTGATCCCCGGGATCAACGATGGAACCAGACCGACAGCAACCGGACCCAATGGCCAGCTGCCTGCTGTCGGCTCTGTGCGACTCGTTGTTGAACCCAAAGCAGGCTTCCCCACAGACCCGAACGACGTCCGCGCCCTGATCGACGTCTTCACTGACGTATCCGGCCTCTTCGTCATCAACAACGAGTCGGGCTGGTACGAGGGATGGATGATTCACGATCTGAAGGTACCCCGGGTGGCGCCGGCGCGGCCCAGCGGACGTGCGCAGTACGGCACCATCACCGCAGAAGATGCCGCGGCGCTGGCCGCCAGGGGTACGCATAACGACGTGCCAGGAAACTTTTTTAGCACCGATGGCAACGTAGCCCGCCTGCCGAGCGCCACGGATCACTTCCCGGATGTGCAGTCGAACGAGATTCCATTCCCGGTCAGCATTGGCACCTTCAACGCCAGTCAGCAGAGTGATATTCACGCCTATTGGGAGTTTAATACCGGGACTAACTGGGTCTTCCCGCACTACGAACTGCCTTTCACCGGCGGCATCCCGGGAACCTTTGCGGCTGGCAAGGTCGGCGCATTGCAATCGATAGTTCCAGGCTCGGGTCCGTCCGGAGTAAGGAACAATCCGCTGACGTATGGCGATGATCCTTCGAACCCGCGCGATCCGGACCGCGGTGAACTCAGCAATGTCAACGATCCGGACCGGCCAACCCCGGGAAACCCGGCACACTTGGAGACCCGCAACCGGTTCATTCCCAGCGGTCTGACGGACGAACTGCTCCAGGATGTGTTCACCCGGGTACGGTCGTTTGAAGCGGACGTAACCGACCCGGCACAGCGCTTCTTCGATGCCTACGCCTACGAGGTCTCACTCGTGGACCAGAACGGCGATGGGGTTATCAGCTTCGTCGAGGCAGATGTCAACGGCACCTCGGATGGCCTGCCAAACACCCGTCTGTACTTGCCTGCCACCGCCTTCGACCGCTTCGCCATGACGCGCGAGATCGACGATGGATTGCTAGCTCCCCGTTTTGGCCCAGGCCAACGTGGCTATGTCATGAGTGGTCTGCTAACCCTGGTCAACCCTGCAGTACCGGCCTCCCTCGGGCGGGACGGGGATAATCGTTAACGCGGCAGATCTGTAGCGAGCCGTACGGAGCGCGGGCCGCGGGGTTGAACCCGCTACCTGCACGGCCGAGCGAGGCTGAAAAGCAGCAGAGGCGCCTGTTTAGGCGCCTCTGTTGAAACATCGCTCACCGTCGCCCGAAGGAAGAGATTACGCTGCGCGTCCGGGCTGCTCGATCTCGCCGTTTTCAATCTTTTCCTGGCAGCTGATGCAGTAGGGCGTCCAGGGCAGGGCTTCCAGCCGTTTGGCGCCGATGGGGCGGCTGCACTGCTGACACTCGCCGAAGCTGCCATCCTCCAGCCGCTCCAGCGCCTGGCGCACCAGCTGCATTTGTGCGTGGCCGTTGGTGCCCTGGCTGAACAGGAACTCCTTCTGATAGGACGCGACTGCCTGGTCGGCAACATCCTGGGTATCGTCGAGGCCGGCGTCGCGTCCCTGCTCGACGGCTGCCTGCATGGTGCGCTCGAGCAGCTGCTGCTGCTGGCGAAGCTTCTGTTCATAAGCACTACGGGTGCTGGGGGCTTTGGACACGTCTCTTACTCCTCTTCTGCGGCTCAGGAATCCGATATGCAGAGTGTTGGACGCAGATTGGCGGTGAACATTTGCTATTTTTTTCGCAGAGAATGGTTTTTCTCGTCCCGCTGAAAGGGGGCTGTTTTGCCTCAGGCCGATTGGCCAGGAGAGCAGTCACCTTGCTCACCCATAGAAGCGGGCTTCCCGCATCAGGGAACTTACTCTAGGCTAGGAACACTATGTATGAAGAGTTCGATGTAGCCGACCGCTGGACGGGGGAGATGCTGCACTGCCTGTGGCGCGCTAATGTGGTTGCCATCGCCACCCGCCATGCGGATGCGATCGATGTGCGGTTTGAGGTCAGCGGCCGGCCGGTGTGGATCGCGATGCCGGCTCAGGCATGGGTGGTGTACAAGCAGCGCACCGGCCATGTCATTACCGATCGACTGGCCGCGCAAATCGGTGGTCACTATCTGCAGCAGGCGATCCAGGACGGCTACGACAATGGCCGTGAGATGTACACCATGAGTACCGGAGAGGTGCTGGAACACCTCGAGGTGGTCATGCAGGAAGCGAAGCATACGGACAGCCTGCCCATGCTGCCGGTGATTCACGACACGATGTCCTGAATTTCGCTGCCATCCTGGCGAAGTCTGAGTAGAGATGCCATGGTGCGCCATGCCGCATACGCGCGGCCGATCCTTCCAACAACACTGTATGGCGTGTCATCCCGACCGGAGCGGCGAAGCCGCGCAGCGGAGGGATCTGCTGAGCTCCGAGGCGGGGGCGCTGAAAAAGCAGATCCCTCCACTCCGCTTCGCTGCGGTCGGGATGACGACGGTGTCGGGTTCGCGACGGTTGGATAGCGACTGTTGGACAGATGATCGTGCGAGCCATCTGGCCACTTGATACAACGCAACAAGGCCCCGCAGCTTCGCGGGGCCTTGCCGTGTAAAGGGCCTGCGCTACTTCTCGAAGCGTACATCCGGCAGAACGCCCGTGCCTTCCAACTCAACCGCCTGCAGCGCATGCGGGTTCAGGCCGAGCGCCTTCAGGATAGTGGGTGCGATCTGGGTGTTCTCCACTGCGGCGTACACCGTCCGCTGTTTGAAGCTGGGGTTGGACAGCAGCAGGACGACGTTGGTGTCGTCATGCGAGAAGCCGCCATGTTCTTCCTGCTTCTTGCTGCTGCCGGTATAGACCACGCCCGGATTCGGCGCCACGATGATGTCCGGCGTACGCGGATCGCCGTTGGGCGGCAGTCCTGGTATGCCGTAGTTCAGCGCGAGAGACGGGCCATAGAAGATGGTGCCCAGGCCTACCTGGCTGCCGTTCGCTTCGAGCAGTCTGGCTCGAATCCTCGAGCCAGATCAACGAGACATCGTCTTCTGTAGGGCCGATGCCGGTGGGGTTGGATGGGGCTTCGGAGAAGGGAATGAGTCCGGCATTGTCCAGAAGCGTCGCCGGTGTCGTGCCGGTGGGAGCATTCTTCTGGGCGACGAAGCGATGCGGATCGATGGGGCCCTGGCCGTGCTTGGCCGCGACGACGATCAGCGTGGAGTCGTACAGGCCATCTTCCTTAAGCTGTTCGACCATCTTGCCGATAGAAGCATCCACAAACTGGATCTCTCCCAGCAGCAGCTCACTGGGCGTGCCTGCAGCATCCAGATACCCACCGCTGCCTACGCCCTTTTCAATCAGCTTCTGGCCCACGCTGACCGCCTGGAAGTTCATGCCGAACAGGTTGGGCACGCGAGTGCGATGTCCGTTGTGGTCCTTGCCCTCGATCTGCTTCAGGATGGCCTTCGCCTTGATGGTGTCGTAGCACTGAATGTTGGCGAAGCTATCCGTCCAGGAGCCGGTCTGCGAGGGGTCGGGAACGGGTTCCGCAATTGACCCCGACGGGTGTGACATAACCGGAAATCGGGACTACCAGCGAGTTGATCTCGGGTGCGAAGAAGTCGTCCAGGGTGCCGCCCGGACCGGCGACCGAGGTGTAGGAGGGATGCTTGTCAAACCAAGACACATAGCCGCCTGCGTTGTGCACCACGCCGAATATGGTGTTGGTGCGGACGAAGTTCTGCGGATAGACCGGCGCGCAGCCGGCCTTGGGATCGCGGGGCAGGCGCTGCGGATCAATCGAGGCGGCTGTGCCGTCCACCAGTCCGGCGCCCGGTGCGCCGCCGTTCAGCTTGCTCTGGTCCAAGTCGATGCCCTCTTCATATTCCGTGGTGGTGCCGGTCGGTGCGGCGCCGGGAGTGCACAGACTGGGATCGCCGGCGACGCCGTTGCCGGTAGTCTTGGCCGGCGCGTCGAGGGAGCGGTCATAGGCCACGTCGTAGTAGGCGCCTTCGGTTCGCGGGGTGCCGCCGGAGACGATGGCAGTGAGGCCAGGGAAGGAGTCGGACGGCTTCGAGGCGCTGGCTGCAACGTAATTGATGCCTCGCTCGCCAAGGTCTTCCAGGTTGGGGCAGTAGGGCTGGCCATTGTTGACGCCCTGGATGCCGCGCGCGCAGTTGCGGTAGTCCAGAGCATGCATGCCGTCGATGCTGATCAGCAGGACGTGCTTGATATCGCGGCTGCCCAGGTCATCGTTGTCACCAGCATGCGCCTGGATGCCAGAGATCGTCAGCGCGGCGGTGCCAACGAGAAGAAGTGCTCTCAAATTCATAAATTGCCTCCGCTCTGCTTCTTACCAAGCGCCATGAGCGCGCTAAGTTGGCAGGCGGTGAATATTCCGTGAAACAGCCCTGCAGTCTGGGCGTAATGCAGCTAGAACCCAGTTGAACAAGAGCTTCAGCACTTGGAGACGAAGGGATAGACCGGCAGGGCTGGCTCACCCTCGTCCTAAGATGGCACAATGGATGGTTTTACGATCTGTAAGAGCGACAGGGAGAGCCATGGGCGCTGCAAGCGCGAGCACTGTATCGAAAAGTCTGTTGGACGGTCCGCATGTGCACCGCAACCTGTCCACCCCGCAGTTGGTGGAAGCAGCGATCGCGCGGGGCGAGGCCAGCCTGGCATCGAATGGCGCCGTGGTCGCCCTGACCGGCGCGCGCACCGGCCGCTCGCCCAAAGACAAGTTCATCGTGAAGGACGCACTGACCGAACCCCGCGTGGACTGGGGCAAGGTCAACCAGCCCTTCAACCCAGATCGATTTGCCGCACTGCTGGAGCGGTTGCAGCGGCACATGATGGAGCGCGACCGCTACGTGCTGGATCTGTATGCAGGCGCAGACCCGGAGTATCGGCTGCCCATCACCATTGTCGCGGAGTACGCCTGGCATGCGCTGTTTGTGAAGCAGTTGTTCGTGCGCCCGGAGATGGCAGAGTTGGCTGCCCATACGGCGGAGTTCACCGTGATCGCCGCGCCCGAGTTCGAAGCGGTGCCGGAGCGCGACGGCACCACCTCGCCGACCTTCATCATTACCGACTTCACGCGACGCATCGTGCTGATTGGCGGCACCAAGTACGCCGGGGAGATGAAGAAGTGCATCTTCGGCGTGATGAACTACCTGCTGCCGGAGCGCGATGTGTTCCCCATGCACTGCTCGGCGAACCTGGGTGCGGACGGCAAGACGGCGCTGTTCTTCGGCCTCTCCGGCACCGGCAAGACCACGCTCTCTGCGGACCCGTCACGCCGCCTGATTGGCGATGACGAACACGGCTGGGGCAGCCGCGGCGTCTTCAATTTCGAGGGCGGCTGCTACGCCAAGTGCGTGGATCTGAGCGAGGAGAAGGAGCCGCAGATCTTCCACGCGATTCGCTTCGGGGCCGTGCTGGAGAACGTGGTCATCGATGCGAAGACGGGTGAGCCGCATTACGACGACATCCGGTTTACGGAGAACACACGTGCCGCCTATCCGGTCGACTTCATAGAGAATGCGGTGATCCCGGGCATGGGCGGGCAACCTGCCAACGTGCTGTTTCTCGCCGCAGATGCCTTCGGCGTACTTCCGCCCATCGCGCGGCTCACCCCGGAGCAGGCGATGTATCACTTTCTCTCCGGCTACACGGCGAAGCTCGCTGGTACGGAGGCGGGGCTGGGCTCAGAGCCAGTACCGGAGTTCTCGACCTGCTTTGCCTCGCCCTTCATTCCGCTTGCGCCCAAGGTCTATGCGGCCATGCTGGGCGAGCGGATGCGGCAGCATGGCGCGCAGTGCTGGCTGGTGAATACGGGCTGGACGGGCGGCGTCTTTGGAGTGGGCAAACGAATGAGTCTGCCCCACACCCGCGCGATTGTGACCGCGGCACTGAGCGGCGCGCTGGATCAGGCAGAGTTCGTGACTGAGCCGGCCTTTGGCCTGAGCATTCCGACCAGTTGTCCAGGCGTGCCGGCGAACTTGCTGAACCCGCGCAATGCCTGGGCAGACAAGGCAGCCTACGACCGGCAGGCAGCAGCGCTGGCTGCTCGCTTTGAGGGCAATTTTGCGCGCTTCGAGGCGCCGGATGCAGTACGCGCCGCCGGCCCGCGCGCGCGCCGGTAGCGGCGATGTTCCTGCGCAAGCTGCGAGTGGAGTATGTGCGAGGCGGCGACCCGCCACAGCCTTGTCCGCTGGCATGGATCGATAATTTCGCCATGCGCAACTTCACCAACGACGCCATCTTCGACGACACCCTGCC
>JBBRLT010000055.1:0-22606 GCA_038231235.1 Terriglobales bacterium | reverse complement strand
GAGATCGAACGCCTCTTCCGCCGCATGAAAGGCTACCGCCGCATCTTCTCCCGATTCGAGAAACTCGATGTCATCTTCCTCGGCTTCCTCGCTTTCGCCTTCATCGTCGAAGCCCTCAGATAGTGCTAACACGCCCTAATCAAATCTATCCTTACCTATCGGCAGTTGCGAGGACAAGCGGAAGGATTACTCCAACTGCCACGATGATGATGATTATGTTTCGCAGATGGTGTTTGCGGTGCGGAGGCTTGGCGCTGGTAGTCGGAGTTGTTTGCGGAATTGGATCAGCCGTCATATCTAAAAACATGGCATATTCGGCGACTCTCGCGTCTGCTGGCGATAAGTGATCGACCGCGCCTACGCAAAAGTGCTCATCGATGCCGCTTTCCGCAGCCGCTCTTTGTGCGCAAAAGCCCAATGCTAAAGGGACGAAAAGAATAGCAGCTAGTGATTTGCGCATTCGCAACTTCCCTCTAAGAACTTATAACGCCGATAGGCAGATGAGCGCTATCGGTAATTTGCTACTCAACGTACCACACAGGTTCAACGGGCTTGAACTGCCGTCTTGGATGACGTGGCCTCACTTGATCGAATAGGCAGCACAGCGGTCGCGCTTGCAATCAAGCAGGGGGCGGCCTGGACTTGAAGTCAGTGCGCTGTGCTTTGACCACAAGGAATTATGGAATGGCCATTCGCAGACAAATCACTGTCCGCATCCGGACGGTGCTGTCCGCGGGTGGGCATCGGCGGCGAGGCTTGACGGTGTCAAACCATCAGCTCCGCATTGGTTTCTTTCACGGGCCGGCTTGGTGCATCGCGTGCTACACAACTTCTGCAGGCCTGCCGCTGCCGGAGTTGACGTGTGTTCTCCACCATCCTGGTTGACGTAAAGTTCGCCCTGCGCCAGTTGCGCAAGACGCCCGCTTTCACCCTGAGCGTGGTGCTGACACTGGCGCTCGGCATCGGCGCGACCACTGCCATCTTCAGTCTGGTGCACGCGGTCTTGCTGGCTCCGCTGCCCTTCCCACATCCGGAAGAGTTGATGGCCCTCAAGTCAATGGTGCAGGAGAACAGCCATAGCCCAGCCATCGTGGCCAATTCAAGTTCGTATCCGAACTTTCTGGATTGGCGCGCACGGAGCCGCGCCTTTGCCTCCATTGCCACCTTCAGCGATGAGAAGTTTTCGCTGCTGAAGCCGGATGGCTCGGCGGAGCAGGTGGATGGCGGCGTGCTGTCTGCCAATGCGTTCCGCACCCTGGGTGTTGCGCCCATTCTCGGCCGCGACTTCGTGGCTGCGGACGAGGTCAAGGGAAACCACAACGTCCTGCTGAGCTATGCGCTGTGGCAGCGCGACTTCGCCGGCGCACGCGATGTTCCGGGCAAAACGCTTCGCCTTAACAACGAGACATGGAACATTATCGGCGTGATGCCGCGGGGCCTCGCCTTTCCGCTGAGCTATACCGAGGCGCCCTTCTGGGTCACCTTTGGCCACTCGGACGACGGACCGAACTCCATCGTCCAACAGCGCGGGTGGAATGATGTCGAGACCGTTGTAGGCCGTCTGCGGGCAGGCGCAACGCAGCAGCAGGCGCTTGCAGAGATGACGGCCATCCAGCAGAATCTGGCTCGCACGCACATAGAAGACAAGCTCACCACTGGTGTGCGCCTCCGTCCTGGCACGGAGGAGTGGGTGGGTGAGCAGGGGCGGCCACTGCGGCTGCTGTTTGCGGCGGTTTGCTGCCTGCTGCTGATCGCCTGCGCCAATGTGGCCGGCATGCTGCTGACACGCGCGCAGGTACGCTCCGGCGAGCTGGCAGTGCGCATGGCGCTGGGTGCCACACGGCTTCGAGTGATGCAGCAGTTGCTGGCGGAGTTCGCAGCTCTGGCGGTTGCAGGCAGCGTCCTGGGCGCAATTCTTGCAGCGGCTGCCTTAAGGCTCAGCCTGCATGCGCTTCCGGATGTGCCACGCATCGGGCAGGCCAGCGTAGGTGGCGCAGTGTTGCTGTTTGCCTTCGCGCTGGCTGTGGTCACAACGCTGATCTTCGGCGGGCTGCCGGCGTGGCGTGCCGCGCAGGCGGACCCGGCGACGCTGCTGCAGGGCGGGCTCCAGCGCAATACGCCGGGGCGTCGCCAGAATCATCTGCACGCGACGCTGGTAGTGACGGAGACTGCGCTGACGCTGCTGCTGCTGGTCGGCTCCGGACTGTTGCTGCGCTCATTCGATCGATTGATGCACAGCGAACTCGGGTTCCGCGCCGATCATCTGCTGACCTTTCGCGCCTTTACGCCGCCGAGCGATACACCGCAGAAGACCATCCAGTTCAACAACGAGCTGCTGGCGCGCCTGCGTGACGTGCCCGGGGTAGAAGCAGCAGGCGGCTCCTTCGGCATGCCATTCAGCGGCGGCAACATGCACATCAGTTTTCTGATCGACGGCAAGCCTTCCCCTCCGGGAGAGGAGCCGTCCGCGCGGCTCTCGCTGGCCGATACGCAGTACCTGCGCACGATGGGGATCCCGCTGATCCGAGGCCGCTGGTTTAGTGGCGAGGATGACCGGCTGGACGGAACGCCAGTCACTGTCATCAACCAGGCCTTCGCCAGGCAGTTCTTCCCCGGGGAGGATCCGCTGGGCAAGGTGATCACGAACGGCATCGGCAATCCGCTGGCGCCGCCCGATGCACCGCACCCGCACCGGCGCATCATCGGCATCATCGGCGACACCCGGCGCCTCAATCGCGCAGAGCCGATTCAGGCGGAGTATTTTCTTCCTTTCGCCCAGGCGCCGATCGGCCCTTTCACCTTTGCCATGCGCACCCAGGGCGACCCGAGTTCACTGATCGAAACCGCCCGGCGGCTGGTGGGTGAGCTGGCGCCCGGCGTGCCACTCTATCGTGTGCGCACCATGGAGGAGGCCATCCGCAGAACCAATCGCGACCAGCGCTTCCAGGCTGCGCTGATGACTGGCTTCTCTGCGATCTCACTACTGCTCGCGGCGGTGGGCACCTACGGGCTGCTCAGCTATCTGGTCGCTCAGCGCACGACAGAATTCGGCGTGCGGCTGGCCCTGGGTGCGCAACCCGCGGATGTGCTGCGTCTGGTGCTCTCCCGTGGAGTGCGGCTGGCGCTCACCGGCATCGCACTGGGCGCGATGGTCGCCTACATGTTCAGTGCGCGGATGGCGAGCGTGCTTTACCAGACGGCGCCCTCCGACCCGCTGGTCTATGGCGGGACTGCCGTGATGCTGCTTGCCGTGGCGGCACTCGCCAGCTGGCTTCCAGCGCGACGGGCTGCGCGGCTGGAACCAGTCGAGGTTCTCAGGCGGCAGTAACCCTCCGCAATTGTGCCTAGTGAACTATTGCTGTAGGCGCTGGGTCTGGGGCCCCGGCGAGCTTTACATCGTCCAGGATGCGCGCATCGGTGTGGGTCTGCTCGAAGTGCGTGTTCGCGAGGGACATGGAGATATCGCGGCTAAGGAAGAAGAGCACGCGCATGCGAAACTCGGTGCCGAAGCTCACCGGAAACCAGATCCCGCCGGGCTGCTGTTCATAGGTGACAGAGAAGCCGAGGCCCGGCAGGTTGGTGCCGAGCAGGGTACGGACGGCGAGCGGAAGCTTGCGCGACATCTGGGTGAAGACCACTACCGGCTCAAACTCACGAGTATCGATGAAGGCCTCACCCTTCCAGTCAAACTCTTCCTTGTCTTTGGGTACGAACCGGACGCGGTATACGTCGTGGCCGTTCATAGCCTGGCGGCCCAGCAACTGGAAGTTGTAATGCGCTTGCTGCCCGGTCGTCAGCGGGAAGAGCCCGTGACCCAGGCCATCCTTGGACTGGTCGTCGGACAGATTGTGCCGCAGATTCTCTACCAGATCGCGATCCATGCCGGGCTCGGTGTCGATGTTGATGCCGGCGCTACCATGTTCGACCTTGACGTTGTTGTCATCGCTCGCCTTGGGAAGCGTGGTGTAGCGGACGTACTGGCCCTTCAGCCAGTAGCGACCATCGAGCGCGAGCAACTGCTGGTGAGAATCCTTCTGCTGCGGGCTCACGCGGCTGTCCGTCACCTCTTCGCACATCACACGGCCGCCGGGCCTTCTCGACACCATGCGGATGTGCTGGAGGTAGATGTAATGCTGGCGTGCCGCCTCGGTCTTGTCCTGGTTGGTTGCCACGCGTGCCATGATCTGGTCCGCACTCAGCGGCGAGTCCGCCGGCACCGCCAACGAAGGCGAGACAACAGCAGCGGCAAAGAGCAGGGCGGCGACCGTCAGGCGCGGCACAGGTGGCATGCGGGGTTGTACGCACGGGATGCGTGGCCGGTTCCAGCGAATCGGGATGGGCCGGAATGCAGGTCCTTCGCCTTCGCTGCGCTCCGCTCAGGATGACAGGACATGCTCCGCTGGGGTGACGCGAAGGAAGAGGGTCAGGATCGTGGGGCAGACCTTTACTCCGGCGTGACGCGGACGAAGCAGTTCTCCGGCAACTCACCCTCCAGCAGATGGACAACGCCGTTCTTGACGAATCCCTTCAGGGATTGGCGTGACAGAATCGCCTGCTGCGGGCGCGCTTCCGTTGCCGTAGCGAGCGCCGGCGCGGTTGCCGCCATGCGGGGCACGATGGATGGTCTGCCTGGCGACAGGGTCCGGACCGTGGGATCCATCTCGCGCACGGTGCGGCCGGTGCCACGGTCCATGGCCAGGTTGGCCAGCCGGTCCGCGCCCTTGTTCTTGCCCCGGAGCACGTGCTGAATCTCAAAGCGCTCCAGGCCGGCGACGCGGCGCTTGGCCTCCTCCCACAGTGGTCGCAGGTCAGGCGAGTTGACCCGGTACTGGCCCTTCATCTGCTTCACCATCAACTCGGAGTCGGCAATGACGCGCAGGCGGGGCAGACCCTGCTTCAGGGCGTATTCGAGTGCTGCGAGCAGGCCGGAATATTCAGCAAAGTTATTGGTCTTGACGCCGAGGAATTCGCTCAACTCCGCCACGGTGCGGCCGGAGGCGTCCTCGATCACCACGCCGTAGCCGGAGGGGCCAGGGTTGCCGCGCGACCCGCCATCGCAGTACGCGATGACGAAGTCTGTAATGGGTGCTTCTGTCATGGGATGAGTGTAGAAGACTGGATTAAGAATCGGGGTATCCACAAAAGCAAGCATCCTGGATTAAAATCAGCGCATGAGCCATTCCGTCGAGGTCGTCACCCCCATCCCTTCCGCTGAGACTGTGGCGGAACGGCTGGGAATGAGTAATGCCCGGCGGAAGCTGATCTTCGACCTGGCAGATGGGTTGGACGTGAGGGCGACCCGTAAGCCGGCAACTGTCCCCAGGCGTGAGTCGAAGAAGATGCCGCAGGGACTGCGTGCCAAAACCGCTCGTTGAACCAGATTCCGTCTTCCTCAACGTTCCGTACGGATGCACCACGCTGTTTGAAGCGAGTGCATTTTACGATCTGATCACTTTGGCTGCGCGCCTTCGAGACCGCAACGGGTAAAGCAATAGCGAGAGCGTAACTTGATCATGAATTCCGTGTCCTAATGAAGCAAGTGGCCCGGCGCCGGATCAAACCAAGCGCCAAGAGCAGCCAGCTTAACGCAGGGTGACCGCAGAGATTTTTTCTGCTACCAAAACCTGCGCTGCTGCGTCCTGTAGGCCAGGGACATGTCTACCCAAATGTTGGGAGACGGTCCCGGAGAGGTTACCGCACGATGGCATCCGACGCCCTCCGCATGCAGCCAGCTGTTATTTCCTCCGCCCTGCCGGCCAACCGCAGCAGCCAGACCTGGCCGGGGCGCCGTGCCCTGCATACCCGCGCCAGCATGGCCACAGCAGAGGAACGGGCGTCTGAGACGGAGCTGATCCGGCAGGCGCAGAAGGGTTCGCGCCCAGCCTTCGACACCCTGGTACGCCAGTATGACCAGGCAGTGCTGCGGCTGGCCCTGCATCTGCTCGGCTCCGAGAGCGACGCCCAGGACATAGCGCAGGAGGCCTTTCTGAAGGCTTACCGCTACCTGGGCAACTTCCGTTTTGAGTGCTCGTTCTACACCTGGATCTACCGCATTGTGACCAACCTGTGCCTGGACCTGATGCGCCGGCGCAAGGTGCGGCGGGAGGATCCGGCGGTGATCGTCGACTCCTCGGGCGAGGAGCTGGACATCCTGAACATGGTCTCGGACGAGCGCGCCTCCGCCAATCCGGGCCGGGAGCTGGAACGCAAGGAGCTGGGCGCCAAAATCCAGACCGCGCTGGACAAGCTGACCCCGCGCGAGCGCATGGTCTTCGAGCTGAAGCACTATCAAGGGCTGCGCCTGCGCACCATCGGCGAGATGCTGAACACTACCGAGGAGACGGCCAAGAACACCCTGTTTCGCGCCACCAAGAAGCTGCGCGCAACCCTGGCGGTGGTGCGGTGAGGCTCCCGGTACCTAATGCGATGACGCGGTCCGATTTCAGTGCAATAACGCGCGCGGTTGCCCGCCCGGAGTTGGTACGGTGAGGTGGCCCGGTCACGACAGCACGTTCAGCTGCGATGCGGCGCATGAGCAGATCACGCTGCTGCTGTACGGCGAGCTGGGCGATGAGGACTGTCACAAGTTGGAGCAGCACCTGGCCGCCTGCGCGGACTGCCGGGATGAGATGGAGGTCACCCGCGCCTTGTCCAGCGCCATGGCCATCCTGCCGGTGCGCGAGCCCTCTCCCAACTTGCTGGCGCAGACCCGGCTGAAGATCGACGACGCACTGGAGCAGGCGCCGCGCCACTCCTGGACGCGGCAGTTGCGCCAGTCGTTGTGGACGGACTTCCGGCTGCTGCGAACCACCCCCGTCGCAGCATCCGCTTTGCTGTTAGCCGGCGGCGCTCTGGGAGGCTTTGCCGGCCTGCATCTAGGCCGCCCGCATCAAGAGGCAGCCGCCTTTGTGGACCCGGCCTCGGCCCCGATTGCCGGGGTGACCTCTGTGGTAGAGGATCCGACGACGGGCACGGTGCGGGTCGAGTACAGCCGGCTGGTGGCGGAGTCGGCGGTAGGTCCGGCTGCGGACCCGGTCATCCGCTCGTTGTTAGTGGCCGGGACGCGGGCGCCGCTCAACGCCGGGGTGCAATCGGCGGCGCTGGGAGTACTGGCGAACACTTGCGTGGGAAACGAGGCTTGCGGCTCTGACGATGGGCTGCGCAGCGCGCTGATGGTGGCTCTGCGCTACGACCCCAGTCCCCGGGTGCGGGAGCAGGCCCTGAATGGGCTGAGCCCTTACCTGGCCGAGGACATGCACGCGCGGGATGCGGTGCTGGAGTCGGTGCTCGAAGATGCCGATCCCCAGGTGCGCGCCGATGCGATCCGCGTGCTGGCGCCGGTGAGCGCGGACTCGAGCGTGCAGCAGGTGCTGCACACCGTGGCGGCACACGACCAGAGCCCCCTGCTGCGCACCGTCTCCCGCACCATGCTGGAGCAGATGCCGCAGGTGCAGTAGCCCTCCAGCAAGTCCGGTAGCCACTGCCGTGACAATTCAGTGACCTTCACAACTTCTGTCCGTCTCAGTAGTGGCCGTTGTACTCTGGCCTCGCACTGTTATTCCCAACTCAAGGAGTTGTGTTTCTCGATGTCGCTGCTTCGCGCTCCCTCTTATCCACGCATACCAGTGCTCGCAGTGTTGGGGTTCATGGCCGTCGCCCCTCCGCTGCTGGCTGCGATTCTGCCCGTGGGCCAGACGGCGCCGGATGCCGTGGTGGGGGCTGCGCAGGACCAGAGCGCGCGGCTGGTGCTGGCCGCTGCCCAGCAGGGCTACCTGGGCGTGACGGTGCGCGATGTAGATTCGGCCCGCGCGGAAAAGCTGAAGCTGCCCGCGCCGATGGGGGCCGAGGTGATCTCGCTCGACCACGATGCACCCGCCGCCAAGGCTGGCGTGCATACCAATGATGTGATCCAGATACTGAATGGCCAGCCTGTACCCGACTGTGCCACACTGAGCCGCCTGCTGCGGGACATGCCCATAGGCAAGTTCGTCGATCTTGAAGTGATGCACGGCAGCAAGCGGGAGAAGGTGCATCTGCAACTGGCCGACCGCAAGGCGCTGGTCCAGCATGCCTGGGCGCACCACTTCCGGGTGCCCTTGCCCAGCGCTGCTCCCTCCATTGAGGGCTTCGCTGCGCAGCACAGCTACTACGACGGCAGCACCGCTGCGAACAGCGACACACCCGACCCGCAGGCCTACATCGGGGCGCAGGTGGAGCCCCTGACGACGCAGCTAGGACGCTACTTCGGTGTGCGAGCAGGCGCGGGGCTGCTGGTGCGGACAGTCGAGGACCACAGCCCGGCCTCCAATGCCGGCATGGAAGCCGGCGATGTGCTGCTGAGCGCGGGTGGCGTGGACCTGACCAGCACTGCCGACTGGGTGCAGATGCTGCGTGCAAGTGCGGGCCGGCCGGTACAGATCACGGTGCTGCGCAACCGCAAGCTGCTAACCATGGCGATCATGGTGGATGCGCGCATCACGCAGTCGGAGCTGGTGGTGCCGGAAGAGCTGCAGCGGCTTCGCACATCGCTTTGCCGTTATGCCCTTTAGAACTTCGCTTCCATGGGGCATGCGTGCTGCCGACGCGGAGCCCGTCTGCATAGCTGAACCGTTATAATCGAGGTTAGCCCTCGATGCCTCCCACTCTAGACAAAGCTCCTCCTATCGCGCGCCGCAAGAGCCCGCTGAAGGCCGCCTCCCGCAAGCTGCGCGAGCTGGGGCTGGTGGGGCATGCGCTGGCCTCGACGAATCATGTAGTGATGGCGCAGATCGTGCCCATGCGCTTCTGCAACCTTTCCTGCGCCTATTGCAATGAATACGACAAGGTCTCCGAGCCGGTGCCGCTGGACGAGATGCTGCGCCGCATCGACCACCTGGCGCGCTTGGGGACCAGCATCATCACCATCTCCGGCGGCGAGCCGCTGACCCATCCCGACCTGGACGCGATCATCGCGCGCATCCGGCACCATGGGCGGCTGGCCGGCATGATCACCAATGGCTACTTCCTGATGCCCGACCGGATCGAGCGGCTGAACCGCGCCGGCCTCGACCACATGCAGATCTCCATCGATAACGTGCAGCCGGACGAGATCTCCAAGAAGAGCCTGAAAGTGCTGGACAAGAAGCTGGAGTTTTTAACCCAATACGCGGAGTTTCACGTCAACATCAACTCAGTGGTGGGCGGCGGCATCAAGAATCCGCAGGACGCGCTGACCATTGGCCACCGGGCGCTGGATCTGGGCTTTACCTCGACCATCGGCATCATCCATGACGGCGATGGCCAACTGAAGCCGCTGGGTGGCGAAGAGCGCCGCGTCTATTACGAGATGAAGCAGCTGGACAAGAAGAACTACTCGCGATTCAACCACTTCCAGGAAGCGATTGCCAATGCGCAGCCCAACGACTGGCGCTGCCGCGCCGGCTCGCGCTATCTCTACATCTGCGAGGAAGGGCTGGTGCATTACTGCAGCCAGCAGCGCGGCTTCCCGGGCACGCCCCTGGCTCAATACACGCATGCCGACTTGGAGCGCGAGTTCCTGACTGAGAAGACCTGCGCGCCCCACTGCACCATCTCCTGCGTGCATCAGATCTCTTACATCGACCACTGGCGGGCGCCGCAGACCTACGTAACCAGCCCCGGCGAGCCAGTGCAGGAGCCTGCCGCACTGGTACATATCGAGCTCTGAGCGTAGCTTCATGCCGGCCTGAGGCAAAAGGATGCCTAGCGGGAAGTTACCGCAAGTTACTCAGTAGTGGGGCACTTGTTACCGCATCAGTCTTTTTTTCTGCTGCTTTCAGGGTATGGTGTGGACATGCGGTGATGCATTCCGCAGTGCACTGGTGCTGAGTCTTTCGGGGGAGGGACTCAGTACGAGGGCTCTGCGGAGCATCACCGCCGCATTACATGCGCGTATCGATGTATCGTTTGTCCGCATCCCATTTACGACCTGCTGCACTTTCTGGAGAGGGCTAAACATGAAAGCAATGGAGCTGGCACACGCACTCGAGCAATCCCGCGCGATTCCCCTGGAGCAGATTGCTTCGATTGCCATGGACCACAAGCGCCAGATCGCTTTCGTCCAGCTGCATACCGGCACCGAGGTGCAGATGGAAGCCTCGAACTACGGCGACCTGATCCACAAGCTGACCGAACTCTACTCCGGTTCCTACAACGCGTAGTTAGCGCTCCTTACGAGAGCATGCGGGCGATCTGTCTGGCGAGCCCTGAGAGCGCAAAACTCGCCCGGATCAACTTTCAATGCGGACTCGCTTTAGACGCTTCCCGGCTTTGAGCGTGAATTCGGCTGGCAGATTCGCAAACTCTAAGAAGAGTTCCCTCTTAGGCTGACCATCGACATAAACGGCGCCTTGGCGAATCTTCCTTTCAGCCTCACTTCCGGAAGTTGCAAGACCAATCGCCGAATGCGTGAGGAGTTTGGCCAGCTTGAAGGAGAACAATGACTGGGCTTCGACATGAGCATCGATATCCCCAGTCTGAACATGAAGTAGGCCAGGGCTTGCGAGTAGGTCCGAGAATATAAGGACAACTACTTCCAGATCTTCGGGGGTCTCATCCCGCTGGAACTGCCGCGCCCAGTTGTCATCGGCCTTCTGCCCTGCTTCGGCGGAGTGGAAGCCGGCCACGATGGTGCGAGCGAGGCGCTTCTTCACCTCCATGGGGTGCTCATGTCCGCTTGCGACGGCAGCGCGCAGGGCGTCCACGGCGCTCTGCTTCAGGTCGGTGAGCAGCGTCCAGTAGCTCCACATCAACTCATCCGAGATGGACATCAGTTTGCCGTACATCTCGCCTGCCGGCTCGTGGATGCCGATGGCGTTGTTCAGCGACTTCGACATCTTCTGTACGCCGTCGGTGCCTTCGATGATGGGCGTCATCAGCACGATCTGCGATGGCTGACCATAGTGGCGTTGTAGTTCGCGGCCGATCAGCAGGTTGAACCTCTGGTCCGTGCCGCCCAGTTCGATATCGGCCTGCAACATCACCGAGTCATAGCCCTGGGCCAGCGGGTAGAGCATCTCGTGCAGGGAGATGGGCTTCTCTTCCTGAAAGCGCTTGTGAAACTCTTCGCGCTCCAGCATCTGCGAGACAGTGAAGTGCGCCGCAAGCCGGATGATGCCCTCAAAGCCCAGCGTGCCCAACCACTCGGAGTTGAAGCGGACCTCAGTCTTCTCGCGGTCGAGGATGCGGAAGACCTGCTCGGTGTAGGTCTTCGCGTTCTGGTCGATCTGCTCCCGCGTGAGCGGCTTGCGGGTGGCGGAGCGGCCGGTCGGGTCGCCGATGAGCGAGGTGAAGTCGCCCACCAGAAAGATGACCTGATGGCCCAAATCCTGAAAATGTTTGAGCTTGCGCATCAGCACGGTGTGGCCCAGGTGCAGGTCGGGTGCCGTGGGGTCGAAGCCGGCCTTGACGCGCAGCGGCCGCCCGCTCTTCCGCGACTGCTCCAGCCGCTCGCGCAGATCGGAGACACGGATGATTTCGGCCGCGCCCTTCTCGAGGTAGTCCAGTTGCTCGTCGACGGGAAGGAAGGAGTGGTTGGCTTCGCTTGCAGGCATGGTCAACTGCAGTATAGAGTCCCGATTTGTCGATTCACTCTACTGCGTCGCTCCATGGCTATCTTCGACATCGCAGCGCGCGGGGCACTATTTCCGCGTTGCCCGGCTCTGCTGCCGCTTCAGGAATCCATCGAAGAGGGGAACGGTGAACGCATTATCGCCGTGGGCGGGGCTGTAGATCATGCCTTTGCGAATCAGCGAGCTGCGCAGCGGCCCGATCGACGTGACCTTGACGCCCAGCTTTTCCGCGATGTCGCCGGAACGTTGCTGAACGCCGCCTACCTCGACCATGGCGAACAGATAGTCCTTTTCACGCTTGGTCAGCCGATCGAATCGAACCCGGAAGAAGCTTTCATCGAGCTGGCGGATGGCCGTCTTTGTCGCGGTGGCGATGTCGGACTCGGTGATGGGCGACCGCGCCGCTGCGTTCCACGCTTCATAGCCCCACTGCTGCAGGAAGTAAGGGTAGTGCTGCGTCCGGTGAAGGATGGTGTCGATCGCGCCATGGGTAAACCTGGCCTTCTGCATTTTCGCCGGAACCTCCAGCGCGCGACGCGCGGCCTCGTTGTCCAGCGCTCCAACAGCAGGAAACTGGAAGAGCCGCTCGGCATAGGATTTCGATCGGCCAGCCAGGCCAAGGATGAGGGGCAGTCCCGCGGCAACCATCATCAGTGGCAGCTTCCGCTGCGCCACTTGGTGCAGCGCCATGATCAGCGCACTGAATTCACTCTCGCTCAAGTACTGAATCTCATCAATCAGCAGACACACCGCGGCGGAGCGCGCCTTCGCAGCCTCCCCGACAGAGACCAGCAACTGCGAAAGGTCGTGCTCCAGATCGCCACTGTCGGCAACCCCTCGTTCCGGCTCGATTCCGAGTTCCACATCGACGGACTCATTGAAGGTGACCTTCGCCTTGAGCACGCTGGCAAAGCTCTTCAACACTCGCAACGAGCGCTTGACGTTTGCACTCAGCGCTTGACCAGCATCGAGGCTGAGCAGGATGCTGCGAAGGGGCGGGATGAGAAGTCCAGGAAGGCTCTTGTCTTCATGTGCCTCGAGAGAGTGTGTTTTGAAGCCGAGCGACTCCGCCATTTCCTGAATACGATTGAGGAGCACCGTCTTGCCGACGCCGCGAAGACCGACGAGGATGGCGCTGCGGTGAGGCACGCCTTGGCGCAGACGTTTCAGCTCCGTGTTCAACTCGGACAAGAGTCTGTCGCGGCCGGCAAGCTCCGGTGGCGGCGTGCCGGCGCCTGGTGCAAATGGGTTTCTGACCGGGTCCATGTTTAGGGAGTTTATCCGGTTATTGGTGATTTATCCAATAAGAGGATAAACTTTGTATAAATTTTTCCCATGGAAGACTCCTTGCATATCGACCCTGCCCTTCCCTCCCTTGCACAATTGCGCGCCGACACTCCGGGCTGCGCGGAGCAGATCTTCTTCCACAATTCCGGCTCCGGTTTGCCGCTTCGCCCGGTGGTGGATCGGGTGATCGAACACCTGCGGCTGGAGGAGCGGATCGGCGGCTATGAGGCGGAGGCGGCGGTGGAGAACGAATTGACGCAGGTGTACGCGTCGATCGCTACACTGCTGAACGCTCACCCTGCGGAGATTGCCCTCACCGAGTCGGCCACGCGCAGTTGGGAGATGGCCTTCTTCGCGCTGCCCTGGCATGCAGGCGACATCATCCTGACTGCGCCGAATGAGTACGCGAGCAACTACATCGCCTTTCTGCAGGTGGCGCGGCGCTTTGGCGTGCGTGTGGTGGTAGTGGAGACGGACGCGACTGGAGCGGTCGACCTCGATGCATTGGCAGAGACGCTCGCGCACGAACCGCGAGTGCGGCTGATTGCGCTGACCCATATCCCTACCAACAATGGCCGCGTGCAACCAGCTGCAGAGGTGGGTGCGCTGGCACGGCGGCACCGCGTGACTTATCTGCTGGATGCCTGCCAGAGTGCGGGGCAGATGCCGCTCGATGTTCAGACACTGGGGTGCGATCTGCTCTCAACCACGGGAAGAAAGTATCTCCGGGCTCCGCGTGGCACAGGATTTCTCTACGTGCGTCAAGGTCTGCTGGAGCAGCTGGAGCCGATGCACGTGGATATGTTCGCGGCGGAGTTGACGAGCGCGGAGAGCTACCGCATGCGCCCGGATGCGCGCCGCTTCGAGGGCTTTGAATCGTCCATCGCCTGCCGCCTGGGACTGGGCACGGCAGTGCGTTATGCGCTGGCTATCGGTCTGACGCCGATCGCTGCGCGCATCCAGGAGCTGGCTGCGCTGCTGCGCAGACACCTATCAACAATTCCTGGCGTAACCGTGCAAGATCTTGGATGGCGTGAAGGCGCGCCGCAGTGCGGCATCGTCACCTTCACCCACGATCGGCTGGCGCCCGCTGCGCTGACGCAGCAACTGGCCGAGCAGCGCATCGTCATTGGGGCAAGCGTTCGGTCTTCCACGCTGCTTGATATGGAGGCGCGACGGCTGGATGCAGTGGCCCGAGCATCCCTTCACTACTACAATACCGAAGAAGAGATTGAACGCTTCGTCGCTGCCATCCAACTGTTATGACGCGTGCGGTGCGTGTGCCCAGCAAATCCTGCGCAACCTGCGGCCGCACCATCACCTGGCGGAAGAAGTGGGAGCGCGATTGGGACGAGGTGCGCTATTGCTCGGACGCCTGCCGCAGCCAAAAGCCCGGCGCCGCAGACCGGGAGATGCAAGCGGCGATCCTGCAGCTGCTGGCGGCGCGCGGTGCAGGCAAGACCATCTGTCCATCAGAGGCGGCGCGTGCCGTGGCGGGCAGCGATGAGGAGCACGCGTGGCGGCCGTTGATGGAGCCGGCGCGGGAGGCCGCCCGGCGCCTGGTAGCGTCCGGCCACATCGTCATCACCCAAGACGGCCGTGTGGTGGATCCATCACACGCGAAGGGTGCGATCCGGCTGCGCAGAGCGTAGCGTGTGTGCAAGCAATGGACACCGAACAGACACGCACCTTCCTGCTAAAACTGCCCGAGGTGGAAGAGACACTGCAGTGGGGCGAAAGCCTGGTCTTCTGGGTGGGCGACAAGGCGATTGGCGGCAAGATGTTTGCGGTGATGAGTCTGGACCCTGGTAAGACGGTGCTGTCTTTCGCCGCAAGCCCGGAGGGCTTTGCCGAGCTGACCGAGTGCGAGGGCATCATCCCGGCTCCGTATCTGGCGCGCATTCACTGGGTGGCGCTGGAGCGATGGAGTGCGCTGCGCAACCTTGAGTTGCAGCAGCGGCTGCGGGCGGCGCGCGACCGGGTAGCGGAAAAGCTGCCGGCGCGCACCAAAGCCGTCCTGGCCATGCCGGCAACGGAGCGGCACAAGCTGATCGCGGCGCGCAGGCGCGAGCTGGCCACGCGGAAGAAGAAGCGGTAGACCTTACTTGCGATTCGGCAACCGGGAATCATCAGATTGTCGAGAATTGATTGCGCAAATGATCTACACTGACCGGCCAAGGCACGCAACGTTAGTTGACCCATCAAGGATTCGGCCACGCGCTGCGGCATTCGTACTCGAGTGAGGCTACAAGTTGCTCGCCCTCCGGATGAAAGGCGCGCACGAGAGTGTGGACCATGCCAATGGCGAGCACGTGCGAGCTTACGAAGGCCTGACCCACCCATTCCATTGATGGGGGAGGAGCTATTCGCTCGATGTCCAATCCCTCGAATCGCCTTTGTAGTCCATAATTTGTGACATGCACGAAGCTAGATGCGACTGGATTGAGAGTGCAGTATGACTCCAGATACCCCGTTTGCTTGGCTCGTTCCGCTAGGTCATGCTTGCACCATGAGTTCCTCTTACCGAATCGTTCTGCTACACGCTCCCGCTCGGTGATTAGATGTTGCCGGAGCTCGCCGTCGAGTTTAAGGTAAGAGTCCGGAAGGTACTCCCTCAGAAACTCGGCTTCGTTATATCTCTCCACGTGAACGTATTCCCGAAAGTCCTCATACATCTCTGGGCGAAGCCGAATGTACTCCGCAGTTATGGAAGCTTCCAGAAGAGAGCGAGCAGCCTTCATAGCGCCGGGACCGTACCCATGCGATCCGAGTAGCACGACCTCCGCCAGGTTCGTTCCCGCCAATATCCCGAGATTTAAGATGAGATGGTTGTGGGCGCTGATTGAGTCATGCCCTTCGTTGGTGAGTTCATTCAGTGCTTGCTGAATTGCGGGCAGAGCCGCAAAAAATGGCGGAAACTGCTGGAAAACCACATCGTGGAATTCGGGAAAACCTACGATCAGTGCCATTCTGTGGTGCACTCCTCACTCCCGTTCAACTGAAGCGATCCGGTTCATGGATGCGGTCGATCCTTACAAACGGTACCCATCATCATTTCACCTTCTTCTCCGCCAGGCTTGCGCGAGGCACCCGGCTTCGATAGCTTCCAGAGATGCAGACAGATGGTTTTGTGCCGCTGGCGCTGGATGGCAAGGTAGCGCTGATCACCGGCGGCTCCCGCGGCATTGGCGCCGCGACCGTGCGGCTGTTTCGTCAGGCCGGTGCGCTGGTCGCCTTCAACTACCGCGCGGCACGCGATCGTGCTGAGGCGCTGGCGACGGAGTGTGGCGGCGCGCCGGCTTGTCGTGCGTTCGAGCAGGAGCTGGACACAGCAGAGGCCGGCCGCGCCCTGGTAGCGAAGACGCTGGCAGCCTTTGGCCGCATCGACTGCCTGGTGGTAAACCACGGCATCTGGGAGTCGACTGACGCGCCCATTGCCACCATGGCAGACGCGCAGTGGCGCCGGACGCTGGGCGTGAACCTGGATAGTGTGTTCGGCCTGGTGCAGGCGGCCGTGGCTGCGATGGAAAAGCAACCAGTGCAGCCGGGAGAGGCGCGCGGCCACATCGTGCTGGTCAGCTCCACTGCCGGGCAGCGAGGCGAGGCGCTCCATGCCGACTATGCTGTGTCGAAGGGCGCGCTTATTTCGTTGACCAAGAGCCTTTCGAGCGAGCTGGCACCCAAGGGCATCTATGCCAACTGCGTCGCACCGGGCTGGGTAGCGACAGAGATGTCCGCGCCGGCGCTCGCATCCGAGGCTGGGCGCGCGAAGATCTTTGGCACCATCCCGCTGGGACGCGTTGGCACCACGGATGAGGTTGCCGCGCCGATCCTGTTCCTGTGTACGCCTTGGGCCGGGTTCATCAGCGGCGAAGTGTTGAATGTGAACGGCGGCGCGGTGCTGGTGGGATGAAGATGCTGCGAGTGGGTTCTCTTCTGATCTTGAGCTTTGGCTGCTGTGGTCTGCTGGCGCAGAGCAGCGCTTCCGCTTCTCCATCTACTCCTGTTCCTCCGGCTGCCCCCTCGGCTCCCTACATCGACCCAACCGCGCCAACGGCGCAGCCGGCGAGCGCGCAGGATCCGGACACGCAGAAGGCGCGCGGACTGCTGCAGCAGATGATCAAGGCGCTGGGTGGAGATGCATGGCTGCATGCGCCGGGCTACCAGCTGATTGGGCGCACCTCCGGTTTTTATCAGGGCAAGCCGACGGGCGCCATCACCGATTTCTGGGACTATCACGCGCAGCCGGACCGCGAGCGCATCGAGCTGGGCAAGAAGCGGCAGGTGTATCAGATCTTCTTCGGCGATGAGGGCTGGGAGGTCACTTATCGTGGCAAGCGCGCGTTGCCGCCGGAGGACATCGCAGACTATCTGCGCCGCCGTGCGCACTCCGTTGAAGCAGCAGCGCGCGTCTGGATGAAAGACCCGGAGGCTCTGTACCTTTACGGGGGGCAGGAGACAGTGGAGCGGCACCTGGCAGACAAGATCACGATTCTTTCCGCCAACAATGACAACCTGACGCTGGAGCTGGACGCGAGCTCGCACCTGCCCGTCCGCCGCAGCTTTGAGTGGCGCGATCCCTTGTACAAGGACAAGAACGAGGAGGCAGAGGAGTATGACGACTTCCACGCCTTCCAGGGCATCTCGACGCCGTTTAACGTGACGCGCTTTCACAACGGCGATATGACGAATCAGCGTTTTCTGTACAACGTGGTCTATGGCGGAGCGATTCCACCGTCCATGTTCGACGTGGATGCCGCGGCGGCCAAGCTGAAGAAGTAGCGTGCGCAAGCCAGCGCCGGTTAGAGCGGCCTGCTATATATAATCGGCCTTGGTATGGCAACAGAAACCCCACAACCCACAGCAGACAGTGGTTTCGGCATCATGGAGATCATGCAGATCCTGCCGCATCGCTACCCCTTTCTGCTGATCGATCGCGTGCTGGAATTGGTGCCCATGCAGCGCATTGTGGCGATCAAAAACGTCACCATCAACGAGCCTTTCTTTCAGGGGCACTTTCCCACCTACCCCATCATGCCGGGAGTGCTGATGGTGGAGGCGATGGCGCAGGCCGGCGGCGCGCTGCTGCTGACCGAGGTGCCGGATCGCGATGAGAAGCTGATGGTCTTCACCGGCATCGACGAGGCGCGCTTTCGCCAGGCCGTGGTGCCGGGCGACCAGGTGCGAATCGAAGTGGACGTGCTGAAGTGGAGCAAACGCGGAGCCACCATGAAGGGCAACGCTTTTGTAGCCGGCAAGCTGGTATGCGAGGCCATCATCAAGTGCCAAGTAGTGCCGCGCGCCCGCGAGAAAACACCCGAGAAGCCACCAGCGCCGCCCGCTGAGCCGGCGGAGACGCCGACCACGCCGGTGCTGGCAGGCGCTGCGACCGAGTGAGCGTCCATCCCACCGCTTTGGTGGCTGCCGGAGCGGTGGTTCCCGCCTCCGCGACGATTGGTCCCTACTGCACTGTCGGCCCGCACGTCGTTCTGGGCGAAGCGTGCGAGCTGGTGTCGCACGTGGTGCTGGATGGTCACACGAAGCTGGGCGCAGGCTGCCGTGTCTTCAGCTTCGCCAGCGTGGGTGTTGCGCCCCAGGATTTGAAGTATGCCGGCGAGCTTACCCGGCTCGAAGTGGGCGAGAAGACCGTCATTCGCGAGTGCGTCACCATCTCCCGCGGCACGGCAGGCGGCGGCGGCGTGACGCGCGTGGGCAGCCATTGCCTGATCATGGCCTACGCGCATATTGGCCACGACTCGAGCATCGGCGAGCACTGCATCTTGGCGAATGGCGCGACGCTGGCCGGCCATGTGACGGTGGAAGATTACGCGAGCGTTGGTGCGCTGTGCCCGGTGCACCAGTTCTGCCGCATCGGACGCTATGCCTACATCGGCGGCGGTACGACCATCACGCAGGATGTGCTTCCCTACTCTCTGACCTCGGCCAGGCGCGAGACCCATGCCTACGGCCTGAACAAGGTGGGCCTGGAGCGACGCGGCTTTACCCGCGAACAACTGCGCGAACTGCAGCATGCCTATCGTCTGCTGCTGGCCTCAAAGCAGAACACCACGCAGGCGCTGGAGGCGCTGCGTACCGAATCCAGCACATCCGAAGACGTGCAGTACCTGCGCGCATTCATTGAAAGCAGCACGCGCGGCGTGCTGAAGTAGCCGCGTGATGGCCAGCGACTCCGCACCAAACACGACGTCCGCTCCTACCCAGAAGCTTGGCCTGATTGCTGGCAACGGACAGTTCCCTTTCCTGCTGCTGGATGCGGCGCGGGCGCACGGCCGCCACGTTGTGGTTGCCGCCATCCGTGAGGAGACAGACGCAGCAATCGATGTGCGCGCCGCCGCCGATGCCGGAACGACGGTCGAGTGGCTCTCCCTCGGCGAACTGTCACGCATGATCGAATATTTCCAGCGCGAGGGGGTGACGCAGGCAGTAATGGCAGGCCAGGTGAAGCACCAGCAGATCTTCTCCAGCATTCGCCCAGACTGGCGGCTGGCGAAGTTGCTGCTGAACCTGCGCACACGCAACACCGACATGCTGCTGGGCGCCATCGCCAAGGTGCTGGGGGATGAGGGCATCGAGCTGATCTCTTCCACATCGTTCCTTGAGCCCATGCTGGCCAAGGCTGGCGTGCTGACACGGCGCGCGCCTCGCGAACAGGAGCTCGAAGACATCGCCTATGGCCGGCTGGTAGCGAGCGGCATCGCAAGCCATGACATTGGGCAGACGGTGGTGATCGCGGGTCAGGCGTGCGTCGCCGTGGAGGCGATGGAAGGCACCGACGCTACCATCGCGCGGGCCGGCAGCCTGATGCAAAGCCTGGGAGAGGACGCCTCGGTGCTGGACCGCAGCCTGACCGTGGTGAAGATCGCCAAGCCAAAACAGGACATGCGCTTCGATGTGCCGGTGATTGGCGAAGCGACCATCCGCGCCATGCGCGATGCGCGGGCCACCTGCCTTTCCATCGAGGCTGGACGGACGCTGATCTTCGATCAGGCCGGAGTCGTGGCGGCCGCCGACGCGGCAGATATCGCGATCGTCGCGGAGCCACGGACTTAAAGCGATTCTCCTGTAGGTGTAGACCTTCCAGCGGCCGCTGCTGAGGCCTTTCTTTGAGGAAAGGCCACGCCGAGATACTCTTCCTGGTTCACGCATCAGGAGAATTGCTTCAGGCAGCTTCAAGAGAAATGCCAGTCCGCCCAGGGGGCGATTGGACCTGCCGCCGAAAACTGCTCTAATCAGAATGTCCTCCAGGGAGGAGGCCTACTGATGTCCAAACTTCGCTATGCATTTCTGGCTGTCCTGGTTCTGGGTGCGTTCGCTGGCGTGACCACCGTTCGCAGTGCACGCGCTGCGGATGCGGCCATGCCCGCCGTCGGCCAGGCGGCGCCCAGCTTCACCCTGCCCTCGCAGGACGGCACGCCCGTCAGCCTGGACACATTCCACGGCAAATGGGTGGTGCTCTATTTCTACCCCAAGGACCAGACCTCCGGCTGCACCATGGAGGCGCACAAGTTCCAGGAAGACCTGCCCAAGTACGAGCGCGACAACGCAGTGGTTCTGGGCGTGAGCGTGGATTCCGCCAGCAGCCACAAGAGCTTCTGCACCAAGGAGGGGCTCAGCTTCAAGCTGCTCTCCGATCAGCAGAAGACGACTGTCCAGAAGTACGGCTCGCTGGCAAACTATGCGGGGATAAAGGTGGCGAAGCGCAATACGTTCCTGATCGACCCGCAGGGCAAGGTAGCCAAGGTGTGGACCGGCGTTGACCCGTCAAACCACAGCACGGAAGTGTTGGCCGCACTGGCGGAGTTCGAAAAGCGCAACGGCTGACATCGAAGCTGTCTCATAAACGCGCGGAAGGCCGAAGAACTGCGTATGAGACCCGCGATCAGAGCGGGTCTCATGGTGTCTGTCGGAGCCGCAAAGATATATATGAGACAGCTTCTAAAGTTGCGGCAGAGTACAGACGCAAAAAAGCCCGGCACATTGCCGGGCTCTTTTGCTTGCCTGGTACGGCGGACTACTTCTTGCTGGACTTCTTTGCTGCCTTCTTTGTTGCTTTTTTGGTGGACTTCTTTGCTGCCTTCTTGGTGGACTTCTTGCCCGCGGCTTTCTTCGCCGGAGCCTTCTTAGCGGACTTCTTTGCTGCTTTCTTTACTGCCAATTTGCTACCTCGCTGAGTGGATTTCTTACTGCTTGCGCCCTTCTTGCCGGCAGCCTTCTTGGCTGCCTTACCGCCGCTGCGGGCACTGCTGCTCTTCTTCGCGGCAGATTTCGTGGAAGTCTTTTTGGCCGTCGCCTTCTTTGAAGTGGCCTTCTTGGCGGTCGCCTTCTTCGCCGGAGCCTTTGCGGATGCAGGCGCCTTCGCGGGTGTTACCGCTTTCTTCGCCGGAGCCTTCTTAGCCGCACCCTTGGCTGCTGCAGGAGACTTCTTCTCAGGACTGCCGCCGGCCGGTTGCGCCGGTGTTTTGCCTGCCGCGGGCGCTACATAGTCGTCGTCATCCTCGTCGTGGTCGTCATCATTCGAGGAGACAGGTACGCTGATCTCTTCATCTTCCTCGTCCTCATCGACTTCGTCTTCCATCTCATCCGAGTAGTCCTTGCCCTCGGGCTCGCGTTCGCCGTCATCGTACGCTAAAAGCTTCCGTTCATCCTGCATGTGTCTGCCTCCGAGGCTTCACTCTTGCGTGGTTCGCTGCTCGCTGCAACCGCAAAATCGATCACTCCACCTGCGGCGCGGATTATAGCAACAGCATGCAACGGTCTGCTACTGAACGCAAGTGAGAAACGCGCAACACTGCTTACGAAGGTCGCAGATATGCGTGTGTTTGCGCATCGCATCCGCCCTCGTTTCATGGGTGTGACTGCTTCGCGCCGGCACTCGACTTCGCTTTTGCGCCAGGCTTCGCAGGAGTGCGAGTGGTGTGCGCTGTGCGGGATGCACGGCCCTTGCCCTTGCGTCCGCCTTTGCCGCGCGCGGATGCTGAGACATGCGCCGGCTCGGCGACAAACACCGTCTGCCCGGGGCGGATGGCGCTGGAGCGCAGATGATTCCAGCGCCGCAGCTGCTCCGTCGTGACGTTGAAGCGGTCTGCCAGTGTCACCAGTGTGTCCTCGCGTTCCACGCGGTAGCGCGCGCTGCTGCGCGCCAGCCCGGACGCGGCCGGGGGAACGGTGGGAATGATCAGCGCATCCTCGCCGGATATATCGGCAGTGGTCTCGATCTGGTTTACGAACGCAATGTCGGCGACCGAGACCTTGAAGGTCTTCGCCAGTGCAGCGAGGGTATCGTCCGGCTGCACGCGGTGATAGCGCCAGGCGGTGCGTTTGGCCGGCGGTATCTCCTCGATAGCGTCCAGAAATGCTGCTTTGGTGCCGGTGGGCAGACGCAGATCATACGGATCATCAGGTGGAGTGGCCAGGCGCAGCAGGCTGGGATTGAGTCCGACGATCTGCTGCACCGGCACATCGACGATGTCTGCCACCAGCCGTAGATCGACGGCGCCGTTCACTGTGACGGTGTCAGCAGCAATGGGCGGGTCGGCATTGATATCCGTCAGGCCATACTGCGCCGGGTTCTTCGCCATGATGGCCGCAGCCAGAATGATGGGGACGTAGTTCTTGGTCTCCTGCGGCAGATTGTTGCGGCGGTAGAGTTCCCAGAAGTCTGCATAGCCGGTGCGCTGCACGGCGCGCTGCACATTGCCCGGACCCCAGTC